>NZ_JBITDF010000003.1:1341342-1455552 GCF_044453965.1 Kribbella sp. NPDC051586
GAGGTGCGGCGTGCGGCGGGGTGGAGGTGGGGTTAGGGGCGGCGGTTGGGGGGTTGGGTGGTGTCGTAGTGGGTGCGGGACTTTTCGACTTGTGTCAGGTTGGGGGACCAGTCGGCGAGGGCGTGGAAGAGCGGGGCGAGGGTGCGGCCGAGGGGGCTGATCTCGTATTCGACGCGGGGTGGGACCTCGGCGTGGTACTCGCGGAGCACCAGGCCGTCGCGCTCCAGCTGGCGTAGGCGCTGGGTCAGGACCTTCGGCGTGATGACCCCGATGCGGCGCTCGAGCTCGACGAAGCGCTGCCGGCCGTACTCGTTCAGGGTCCACAGGATCGGGGTCGTCCACCGGCTGAAGACCAGGTCGACCACCGGCGCGATGGGACAGGCCTGGACGGGATCAACGTCCGCTGTGGTCTCGCTCACAAACTCGCCTCTCGTCCAGTACTTTCCTCTAGGTACCTACTATCCCACGACAAGTAGCGTCCTCACCATGATCGTGATCACCGGAGCAACCGGCAACGTAGGCCGCCCACTCGTCCAGACCCTGATCGCCGCCGGCGAAGACGTCGTACCCGTCTCGCGCCATGGCGAAGGGCATCAGGCCGACCTGACCGAACCCGAGACCCTCAAGCCCGTACTCGACGGCGCCAAAGCCGTCTTCCTGCTCACCTCCGCCGACTTCCTGGCCGGCGGCAACCTCGAAGGCGTCATCGAGGTACTGCGGACAGCCGGCGTCCCCCGCGTCGTACTCCTGTCCTCGCAGGGCGTCACGACGAAGCGCCACCCTTCCGTCCACGAGGACGCAGTGACCAGGTCGGGCCTGGAATGGACGATCCTGCGGCCGGGCAACTTCGCCAGCAACGCCTTCCAGTGGGCCGACTCCGTCCGGACCCAACGGGCGATGGCTGCACCGTTCGCGGACGTCGCGCTGCCGACCGTCGACCCGGCCGACATCGCCGAGGTCGCGGCGGCCGCGCTTCGCGACCCGGGCCACACAGGCGCCATCTACACGCTGACCGGGCCGGCGGCAATCTCACCGCGTCAGCAGGCCGAGGTGATCGGGACGGCGATCGGCGAGCCGGTCCGGTTCACCGAACTCACCCGGGATCAGGCGCGGACCGGAATGCTGACCTTCATGCCCGAGCCGGTCGTCGAGGCCACACTCGACGTCCTCGGTGCACCGACCGCCGCCGAGCAGCTGGCCAGCCCCGATGTGGCAGCTGTGCTCGGCCGCCCGGCCCGGACCTTCGCCGACTGGGTCACGAGGAACGTCCAGGCGTTCCGCTGACCAGTGGGAGGAACACGTCGTCGACGAGCGACGTGAGAGCCGACGCCGGCAGCGGCTCGCGGGCGAGCAGCATCTCGTGACGCAGCAAGTTGGTGGGCGCGGTGAGGACCCGGTCCGGTACGTCCGCCGTCGGGATCTCACCGCGCTCCGCCGCATGCTTCACGATGGTCCCCATCACGCCGCTCATCCGCGTGTAGACCTCCGGGTCGAGATCCGGCGCCTCGGCCAGCAGCCCGTGGACGACGTCAGGCCCGAGCGTCTCGAACCGGTCGGCCATCCGCTGCAGGACGGCGAGTACGTCGTCGCGCAGGCTGCCGGTGTCCGGGACGTTGCCGATGATCGACCCGGTCCGGTGCCGCATCGCCGCGATCACCAGCTCGGCCCGGTTGTGCCACCGCCGGTACAGCACCTGCTTGCCGGTGTGCGCCCGGGCGGCGACGGCCTCCATCGTCAGCCGCGCGTACCCGGACTCCATCAGCTCGTCCCACGCAGCGTCCAGCAGGACGGCCTCGAGCTCCGCACCCCTCCGACGCTCCACGGAACCAACTCCTCAAGAAGAGACCTTGCGTCTCTTAACGATCCGAGCCTACTCTACAGCGGTAAGAGACGCATCGTCTCTAAGGAGACTTCTCGGATGGCCACAACAACCAAGACCACTCTCGACCGCGGGGTGCTCAAGCTCGCCGCGGTCCTCGTCCTCGGCGCCCTCGCTCCGCTGCTCGACAGCACGATCGTCACCGTCGCGATCCACACCCTCGGCATCGAGCTGCACACCTCGGTGTCCACGGTCCAATGGGTCAGTACGGCGTACCTGCTGGCACTCGCGATGGCGGTCCCGATCACCGGCTGGTCGGCGAACCGCTTCGGCGCCAAACGCATGTGGATCATCGCGCTCGCGCTGTTCCTGATCGGATCGATGCTGTGCGGCATCGCCTGGAACATCGGCTCGCTCATCGCGTTCCGGGTCATCCAGGGCATCGGCGGCGGCCTGATGCTGCCCATCCTGCAGACGCTGCTGCTGCGCGCCGCCGGCCGCGAGCGCATCGGCCGCCTGATGGCCGTGGTCACGCTGCCCGCGCTGGTCGGCCCGATCCTCGGTCCGGTCGTCGGCGGCCTCCTCGTCGGTCACCTCGACTGGCGCTGGATCTTCTACGTCAACGTCCCGATCTGCGTCGCCGCGATCGTCCTCGCCGTACGCACCCTCAAGCCCGACCCCGAGCCGACCGCCGCGGCTCTCGACGTACCGGGCCTGTTGCTCATCTCCCCCGCCCTCGCCGGCATCATCTACGGCCTCAGCCAGGTCGGCGACCGCGGCGGCTTCGGCCACCCGAGCGTCCTGCTGCCGCTCATCCTCGGCGTCATCCTGCTGACCGTCTTCGTCCTGCGACGTACCAGCGAACCGCTCATCGACCTCGCGCTCTTCCGCACGAAGTCCTTCACCGCATCGACCGGCCTCCTGTTCCTCACCGGCTTCGGGCTGTACGGCGCGATGCTGCTTCTTCCGCTCTTCTACCAGCAGGCCCGGGGCGAGACTGTTACCGCAGCCGGCCTCCTGCTCGTCCCGCAAGGCATCGGCAGCGTCATCGCCCGAGCAGCCGGCGGCCTCACCGACCGGACCGGCCCTCGCCCAGTGGTACTCGCGGGCATCGCGCTGACAACCATCGGCACCATCCCGTTCGCCTTCGCCGGTACGTCGTACTGGCTGCTCGGGATCGCCCTGGTCATCCGCGGCGCCGGGCTCAGTGCGGTCAACCTCGCCGTCATGGTCGGCGCCTTCCGCGATCTCGAACCGGTGCAGATCCCGCACGCGAGCAGCACGACGCGGATCATGCAGCAGCTCGGCGGCGCCTTCGGAGCCGCGACGCTGGCCGTCGTCCTCCAGAGTCAGCTCACCGGCCACCCGGCGTCGACGGCGTTCGCGCACAGTTTCGCGTGGGCCGTCGGGTTCACCGTGATCGCCGCCGTACCGGCCCTCTTCCTGCCTGGGCGCCGGGCTCTTGAATAAGTAACACGCTTGGTTTAACTTATCCGCGCAGCTGCTCTCCCCTGTGTACTCCGGTCCGCCACCTGGAGGTTTCCACATGCCCAGAAGCACGCTCAGAAGCACGCTCAGGCGCCTGCTTGCGCGGGTTCTTCCTGCCGTTCTGCTGGCGAGCGTGATCGCTGCCCCGGCAGCACACGCCGCCACCATGTATCCCAGCGGGGTCGGCGCCGATCTCGGCCCGACCCCGACCACCCTCGGCGTGCAGCCTGCCGCCGGCGACGATCCGGCCGGTCTCCGCACCGGCACCGAGCAAGGCCGCACGTACTGGCAGACGAACCAGGCGGCCCGCACCGGCTACCTCGAGTTCGACGTCGATCACGACTACGTGGACGAGATCGGCACCGACGATGTTCTGGTGACGGTCACCTATCTCGACAGCGGCACCGGGACACTCGACCTGCAGTACGACGCCAAGACCAACCCGCAGCAGGACGCCACCGACATCCAGCTGACCGACACCGGCACCTGGAAGACCGGCGTCTTCTCGCTCACCGGCATCGGATTCACCAACCGCCTCGGCGACGCCGACGTCCGCGTGTTCGGAGGCAGCGCCGACATCACGATCGCAAGCCTGCGGATCAGTACCGCGGGCGCCTCGGTCCAGCTCGGCGCCACGCCCGTACAGAACGGCATCAGCCCGCGCGCCGGCGACGACGCCTCACACCTGATCACCGGCGTACAGGACGGTCGTTTGTACTGGCAGACCGACCGCAGCGCGCCGTCACCGGGCACGAGCTTCTTCTACATGAACGTCGCCGACACCTACCTGTACGACAACCACAGCCTGGTGCTGGTGAGCATCGACTACTTCGACGAGGGCAACGGCCAGTTCGGCCTGCACTACGACTCCCCCGGCGACACGATCCCGCAGAAGTTCAAGAACTCCGAGGTCATCAGCTACGGCGACACCAAGACCTGGAAGACCTACACGTTCGCGCTGCCGGACGCGGTGATGACGAACCGCTCGAACGGCGGGGACTTCCGCATCCACAACGGCGACGGAACCGTCGACCTCAAGGTGGCCGCGGTGCGGGTCGCCAAGGTCGCGACCACGCTCGACGTCACCGAAGGACTCGTGGACCTGATCGGCGACGCCACCCGCACCGAGAAGGCGGCGCGCGAAGGCAGCAGGGACGGGCAGTACCCGGTCGGCAGCCGAGCCACCCTGCAGGACGCGATCGACACCGCTCAGGCGATCGCAACCACTCCGGGCGTCACCGACGTACAGGTCAAGGCCGCGCTGACGACGCTGCAGGCCAAGCTCGACGCCTTCACCGCATCGATCGTGGACACCAACTTCGCCGCCGACGGTACGGCGACTGCCAGCACCGGCGCTGCAGCAGCCGTCAACGACGGCGATCACACCACGAGCTGGACCGGTGGTGCGGACTCGTGGCTGCAAATCGATCTGGGCAAGCGGCGGCCGGTCAACGACGTACGCGTCGAGTGGGCCGAGGCCTACTCCCCCGACTACACCGTCCAGGTCTCGAACGACGGCAAGAAGTTCACCAGTGTCGGCCGGACCGGATCGCCCGGCGGCAACCAGTTCAGCCGGACCCGGTTCGCGACCACGAGCGCCCGGTACGTGCGCGTCGCGATGACCGGCGCCGACTCGTTCGTCGTGAAGGAACTCCAGCTGCGGCTCACGCCTGTCGTCACCCCCGAGCCGAAGCTGGTGCAGACCGGCAACCCGACCGAGGACGGCGTCGTCGCCGACTTCGACGCCACGCAGTACGGCGCCGACCGCACCGGCCGCCGGGACTCCACCAAGGCGATCCAGCAGGCGATCTACGCCTGCCAGGACGCCGGCGGCGGCACGGTCTGGCTACCGGCCGGCCAGTACAAGGTGACCGACACGATCGAGGTGCACGCGTTCTGCAGCGTCCGAGGTGATCACGGCGAGAAGCTGGGAACGGGCACCGTGATCGTCGCCGATCTCCCCTCCGGCGACGACGGGCCGAGCCTGTTCCGGATCGGGGGCAGCGCCGGCGTCCTCGGCGTCACGACGTACTACCCGAACCAGAGCGCGACGAACCCGGTCCCGTACAACTACACGTTCGAGATCCCCGGCGGCGCCTGGATCGGCAACGAGAACTACATGATGTCGACCGTCTCCGACGTGACGATGCTGAACTCGTACCGCGGTATCGGGGTCAGCACGATGCCGAACGACCACGGCAACGCGCCGAGCTCCGGGCAGGTGCACGAGTCGACCACGATCCGCAATGTGAACGGCACCGCGCTGTTCGAGGGCGCCCGCGCGTACAACGGCGCCGACGTCGGCACCTGGGAGAACGTTGCCTTCAACAACTCGTACTGGTCGTCGGCGCCCAAAGCCTTCAAACCGCCGCCGCGGCAGGCCCTGGACACCTGGACCCGCGCGCACGGCACGGGCCTCGTCCTCGGCGACCTCGAGTGGGACCAGTTCTACCGGATCAGCCTCGCCGACTACTCAGTCGGCATCCACGTGGTCGCCGGCCAGCGGGCGCAGTTCACCGGCAGCTTCCTCGAGCCCGACGTACGCAGTACCGGGACCGGTCTGCTCGTCGACGTGATGGACGACCGGTGGGGCCTGACGCTGGCCGGCGGGCACGTCGACGGCGGGATCGCCAACAACTCGCAGGGCTACGTGAAGATCACCGGGACCGAGGTCGTCGGCGCGGTCTCCGGGATCGTTCACAGGATGTCCGGCACGGCGCCGACGTACGACCAGAAGCCGCTGCCCAAGCCGGTGCAGAAGCTGTACGTCGTGGATGCGCCGCACGGGGTCGGGTACCTGCCGGCGGCCGATGCGACTCGCAACGTGCAGGCGGTGCTTGATCGCGCCGGTCGTGAGGGCGGCGGCATCGTGTACCTGCCGGCCGGGTGGTACCGGATCAGCACGCATCTGAGCGTGCCGGCGAAGGTCGAGTTGCGCGGCGCGTCCGCCGTACCGAACCGGGACCAGGGCGGCGCGAGCGGTGGGACCGTCCTGCAGGCCTTCGAGCGGAACACCGACACCGCGCTGATCACGCTGAAGAACCGGGCCGGCGTACGCGGGTTGCGGGTCTTCTACCCCGACAACAACCCGGCCAACGGCGTCGTGCCTTATCCGTACGCGATCCGCGGTACGGCCGGCGGCAACTACGTGATCAACGCCGGCTTCCCGAACGCCTGGGACGGGATCGACCTCAGCGGCGACAACGTCGTCGTACGCAAGGTCGCCGGCGCGTTCTTCGACCACGCCATCTCGATCGGGGCAGGTCAGGGCGGCCGGGTCGAGGGCGTGCTGTCGAACGGGAACGCGGTCACCCGGGTCGGGTACCAGGAGCCGTACTGGATGAACGAGGGCGACATCTTCACGCTCGTCATCGACAAGTACATGCGCAAGACGGCGAAGATCGTCACCGTCGACGGGGCCCGTGGCCTGACGCTGCTCGACGTGTTCGCGTACGGCTTCCACGACGGCCTGGTGGTGAACTCCGGGCAGGTCGAGGCGTTCAACCTCGGCACCGACAATCTCGGCACGGACGGGCACACCGTGCAGGTGGGCAGCGGGGACGTCGAGGCGACGAACCTGGCCCGGTACAACGGGGCTACGCTCAGCGGTGCGGCGAGGTTGCACAACGTGATGGTGATCAACGTCGTCCAGCGCAGCGTCGCGGTGCAGGCGAACGGGAACGGCACCGTGACGATCGCGGGGAACGAGTCCGAGCCGGGAAAGTACGAGGTCGGCGCGCAGGTGACCGTGACGGCGGCGCCATCATCGGATAGCGTTTTCCGGAGTTGGACCGTGAACGGGACCGTGGTGTCGACAACGCCGTCGTACACCTTCACCGTCAGCACGGACCAGGTACTGACCGCGAACTTCCAGTAGGAGCGAGATGGCTGACACACAACAGCAGGTCGCGATCGTGGGTTGCGGCATCATCGGCCGGACCCACGCCAAGACCATCGCGGAGCGGCCGGACGCGATCGTCACCGCGCTCGTCGACCCCGACGGCGGCGCCCGCGAGGCACTACGGGCGCAGCTGACCGAGGCCGGACAGCCGGAGCCGAAGCAGTACGACGACCTGACCGCGGCGCTGAGTGGGTCGGATGTCTCGCTCGTCGCGATCTGTACGCCGAGCGGCACCCACGCCGAACTGGCCGAGGTGGCGCTGAACGAGAAGAAGCACGTCATCATCGAGAAGCCGGTCGACGTCGACGTGGCCCGGGCCCGCCGCCTCGGCGCGGCGGCCACCCGGGCCGCGAACCAGGGCGTGACGTCGTCGGTGATCAGCCAGCACCGGTTCGACGCCGGCAGCGCGGTGGTCAAGCAGGCGATCGACGCCGGGCGGTTCGGTCAGCTGACGTCGTGCACGGCCACTGTTGCCTGGTGGCGCAGTGACGAGTACTACGCGCAGGCCGGGTGGCGTGGGACGTGGGCGCTGGACGGCGGTGGAGCGCTGATGAACCAGGGCGTGCACACGGTCGACCTGATGCTGTGGTTCATGGGCCGGCCGGTGAGCATCCAGGCGCAGGCGTTGCGGGCGGCCCACCACGCGATCGAGGTCGAGGACACGGTGGTCGCGACGATCACCTTCGAGAACGGCTCGGTCGGGACGTTGCACGCGACGACCGCGGCGTACCCCGGTGGGCGCACGCGGGTGTCGGTCCACGGCACCGAGGGCGGCGCCGAGGTGGAGGACGACCGCCTCGCGCGCTTCAACGTCGACGGCGCCAAGGACGAGGCGTCCACCGACGTCGGCGATCCCGGCGGCCACAAGGCGCAGTACGACGACATCCTCGCCGCGATCGCCCAGGGCAACCAGCCGGGCGTCACCGTCCAGGACGCCATCGACGCCCTCACCACAGTCCGAGCCGTCTACATCGCCTCGACTCTCCAACGCCCCGTCAAGTTCGAAGACGTCCTCGAAGGCAAGTACGACGACGTCGACGTCTCCCGAGGCATCGGCCTACCCCCCAACTGAACCCGCGCCGACGCGCCCGTGCCCATCTCAGGGGTCAACCCCTGAGATGGCTGAGGGGCGGGTGGTCGTGGGGTGACCCCGGCTGTACTGCCACCAGGTGACTCGCTGGCGGGTTGTTTCGCCGGTGGCTTGTTATTGCGCGCCAGCGGTGAAACAAGCCGCCATCCGGCCGGATCACGCGGCCGGTGGGGGGAGGGGGGCGGTCAGGCGCCGGGCTCGCGGGTGTTGAGGATGCGTTGGTAGAGGTTGCAGTCTTGCCAGTGGCCGTCTATGTGGAGGTAGGTGGGGGCCATGCCGATTTGGTGGAAGTCGGTGCGAGACAGGACGCGTTGGGAGGCGGTGTTGGCGGTTAGGGTGCTTGCCTCTATGCGGTGGAGTTTCAGTTCGGTGTCGGCGATCTCGGCTACTGCTTCGACGGCTCGGGTGGCCAGGCCGCGGCCGAGCGCGTCGGCGGCCAGCCAGTAGCCGAGGGCGGCGCTGCGGAACGGGCCGGGGACCAGATCGCTCAAGGTGATCGCGCCGACGATGCGGTCACCTTCGGCGAGGACCCACGGGACGACCAGGCCGTTCTTGTAGCGCTCGAGCTGGTAGGACATCCGCTCGACCTGACCCGCCGTCGTGAACCACTTCTCGGTCCGCACCGGCTCCCACGGCCGCAGATGTTCGCGGCTGCGGACCTGCGCGTCGGCAAGAGCGGAAGCGTCGTCGAGAGTGCAGATCCGGAGTTGTACGTCGGGAGTCAGCGAACGGGCTTCGATCACTTCGGCAGCCTACGTGCCTGACTGGACCCCGACACGCGAGGGGTGAACGCGTCGTGGAAGATCGTCGACGCCGCCCCGACCGCCGCCGCGTCGGTCTGCAACATCGACTCCTCGACCGCCACCGGCCGCGTCTCTCGCGCCACCGGATGCGCGTTCACCGCCCGCCCGATCTCGGTCAGGAAGATCTCCGAGATCTCCTTCATGTACGCCGGCCCGCCGAGCACCACGAGATCGATGTCCAGCAGATCCACCAGCCCGACAGCGCCCTGCCCGACGACCCGCGCCACCTGGGTGACCGCCTTCACGGCAGCCTCGTCCCCATCAGCCGCCGCCTTGCACACGGCCTTGTACCGCTTGGCCTCGTCGGTCGCGCCCGGGTCGGTCTCGACGTACCCGAACTCCCCAGCGATCACCGGCAACGATGCCGTCGGGTTGCACTCGGGAATCATCCGCGGCCCGTCGACCGGGTCCCACTCCCCCATCCGCAGCGCCGCGATCTGCCCGAACTCGCCCGCGTTCGCCGAACCGCCGCGATAGATCGAGCCGTTCAGGATCAGCCCGCTGCCGACGCCAGTACCGAGATACAGATAGGCGAAGTCCCTCGCCCGCGCCGACCGCCCGATCCACCGCTCACCGATTGCCGCCGCCGTACCGTCCTTCTCCACCAGGACCGGGTGGTTCAACCGCTCCTGCAACAGCTTGCGGATCTTCAGCCCGCGCCAGGCCGGCTGCAGCGGCAGCGCGAGCAGCGACCCGTCGGTGTCGATCGGACCCGGTACGGCGACGCCGACCCCGAGCATGGACTTGGCATCGACCTGGCTGATGCTCAACGCCGCGGTCACCGTCGCCGCGGTCAGATCGATCAGCTTCCCCGCCTCGAGACCGTCGGCGAGATCGACGGTCTCCCGGCGGACGATCCGGCCGTCCAGGTCGACCACCGCGACCGTGAGCAGCTCCGGGTCGATGTGGATGCCGACGGCGTGCGCCGCGTTCGACCGCATCCGCACCGGCGTCCGCGGCTTGCCGAGCCGCTCGGCGCGCTCCTGCGCCTCCTCCACCAGCAGACCTTGCTGGAGCAGGATGCGCAGGATCCGCGACACCGACTGCTGGGTGAGACCGGTCCGGCGGGAGATCTCGGTCCGGCTGATGATGCCGGCCAGCCGGATCGTCTCGATGATCACGGCCTCGTTGAACGAGCCCAGGTCGTACTGGTTCGCACCCGCGCGCCGCAGGCCTTCGAGCTCGGCCAGGTCGTCAACCGAATCGTTCATCTCCACCTCCCCGTCTCACCTCGAGTAGCCGCGATCGTACTGCCCACTGTGCGCGTTTACGGTGCTTCCAGCGCTCCGTCGATCCGGCGTACTCCGGCTGCCCACTCGTCGTGACCGGACAGTTGCGCGGGATAACGGGCGGCCGCCTCCAGGTCGACGTCGATACCCCAGCCGGGCGCCTCGTTCGGCCGCAGCCAGCCGTCCTCGATCCGCAGCGTCCCGGGGAACACCTCGTGCACGGCGTCGTCGTAGATGTGTCCCTCTTGGATGCCGAAGGCAACAGAAGACACGTCGAGCGCGACGTTCGCCGCGGCGCCGATCGGCGAGGTGTCGCCCGGCCCGTGCCACGCCGTCCGCACCCCGGAGATCTCGGCGAGGTCGGCCAGCTTGCGGGCCGGGGTCAGACCGCCGATGTCCGAGACATGCGACCGGATGAAGTCGACGCCGCCGTCCCGGATCAGCCGGACCGCGTCGCCGAAGGACGTCGTGAGCTCACCGACGGCCAACGGAACAGGTGAGGCGGCCCGCACCTCTGGCAGCCGGTCCCACAGCTCCGGCGCGAGCACGTCCTCGAGGAAGAACAACCGGTGCGGCTCCAGCGAGCGAGCCAGCAGCACCGCTTCCTTCGGCGTCAGCCGCGAGTGGACGTCGTGCAGCAGCTCGATGTTGTCGGGCAGCGCGTGGCGCGCCTCGGCGAACAGCTCGGGCGTCGTCCGCAGGTAGTCCCGCGCCGACCAGCCGTTGTGGTACGGCGCGTCCGGGTAGAGCGTGGGCACCCGCGGCGCGCCGTACCCGCCGCCGCCCGGCGTGGACATCTGCAGCCGGATGTGCCGCCAGCCCTGCGCGATCAGCTTCTGGGCGTGCTCGAGCGTCTCCTCGATCGTCTTGCCGCTGGCGTGGATGTAGGTGTCCGCGGCGGCACGGACCTTGCCGCCCAGCAGCTCGTACACGGGCATGCCGGCCCGCTTGCCGGCGATGTCCCACAGCGCCTGGTCGATACCGGAGATCGCGTTGTTGGTGACCGGGCCGCCGCGCCAGTAGCCGGAGTACCCGGCCAGCCGGGTCAGGTCGCCGATGTCACCCGGGTAGCGGCCGACGAGCAGCCGGGACAGGTGCTCGTCGACGAACGTCTGCACCGCCTTCCAGCGCTGGGTGAAGGTGGCGCAGCCCAGCCCGTAGAGGCCGGGCTCGGTGGTCTCGATCTTCACGACCACCAGCGGGATGCCTTGCGGCGCCGTGACGATCGCCTTCACCTCGCGGATCCGGATGTCGTCGCGGACGGGCCACGGCTGGTCGAAGTTCGAAGGCATCAAAGCTCCAGAGGAAGAGTGGGTAGGTCGAGTTCGTGCTTGGCCCGGAAGCCGAGCACGGTTCGGATGGCGGTCAGGTCGATCGGCACCTCGCGGCCGACGAACCGCCGCGACCGGGGCACGTCCGGCGCGAACGCGTCGAGCAGGTCCTCGGTCGCGTACGGCGCGATGGTGGTGTCCGCGGCGACGAAGAAGGTATGAGCGCCGGACAGCGACGCGGTCAGCCCGAGCTCGACGGCGTACGCCGAGTCCCGGGTGTCCAGATAGCTCCACGCCTCCCGCAGTCCGCCGGCCGGCTTCACCCGGATATTGTCGGCCATCCGCTGGAGCACGTCCGGCGAGTTCACATGCGGGAACCGGAACGAGACCACGTCGATCCCCCACCGGCGCCACGCCATCCGGGCGGTGTTCTCGTCGTTCTGCTTCGACAGCGAGTACCAGTCGGCGACGTCGGTCGGCGCCTTCTCGTCCCACGGGAAGTACGGCTGGCGGATCTCGTGCGGGTTGAACGGGACGCCGGTCGCGTTGATGCTGCTCGCGATCACCGCCCGGTCGATGCCGAGCGCGCCGGCCTGCGCGAGCACGTTGAACGTCGACACCACGTTGATCGAGTAGACGTCGTACGGCGAGCCGGCGGACGGGTGCGGCAGCGCCGCCAGGTGGACGACGTACTCCGCACCCTCCAGCGCCCGGGCCACGTCGGTCTCGGACCGGGTGTCGCCGATCAGCACCCGGTCCGCCTTCAGGTCCGGGTGCTCGACGTTCGACAGGGCGGTCACCTTCGCACCCAGTCCGTTCAGGTGCTCGACCGTGACCAGCCCGATCCGGCCGGCGGCCCCCGTGACCAGCACGCGCCGGCCGTTCAGTTCACTCACTCTTTGATGCCTCCTGCCATTCCCACACCGCGCAGGAATTGTTTCTGGAACAACAAGAACAGCACCACAGGTATCAGAACCGCGAGGAACAACGCGCTCATCTGCAGCGAGATCTCTGTGGTCTTCTGCACACGCGGCAGGGCGACCGAGATCGGCTGCAGCGTCGGGTCGGGCAGCACGAGCAGCGGCCAGAGGTACTCCTTCCACGAACCGATGACCGTGAGCAGTGCGACAACCCCGACGATCGGCTTGGACAGCGGCAGGATCAGCGCCGTGAACAGCCGCACGTTGCTCGCGCCGTCGATCCGGGCGGCCTCGATCAGCTCGCGCGGGATCGAGTCGAAGTACCGCTTCATGATCAGGACGTTGAACGCGCTCGCCGCCGACGGGAGCCAGACCGCCCAGAACGTGTTCTGCAGGCTGATGTGGAGCAGCGGCATGTCGAGAACGGTCATGTACAGCGGGACCAGTGAGATGACACCGGGCAGGAACAGTGTGGCGAGCACGGCGCCGGTGACGACCGGGCCCCACTTCGGCCGCAGGATGCTCAGCACGAACGCTCCCGTCGTACACACGAACAGCGTCGAGATCATCGAGCCGATGGCGATGAACGCCGTGTTGCCGAGGTACGCGCCGATCTGGACGCGGTTCCAGGCGTCGGGGATGTTCTTCAGCTGGATCCCCGACGGCCACAGCTGCATCGGGCCGCTGAGGATGTCCTGACTGGTGGAGACGCCGGACTTGAGCAGCCAGAGCAGCGGCCCGACGCCGGCGATCGCGACGGCGATGAAGATCAGCACCTGGATCGCCGGCAGGCCGTAGCGGATCAGGCCGCGCTGCCGGTCGGCTGTGGAGATGATTCCGCGCTCGGACATGCTCATGTCGTGCTCCAGCGGCGAGTGACGAAGTGGTAGACCACCGACAGCGCGCACAACACCCCGGCGAGCAGCACGCTGAGCGCCGTCGCGGCGCCGAAGTCCCCGTTGACGAACGCGTACCGGTAGATCAGCAGCAGCACCGTCATCGTGGCGTTGTTCGGACCGCCGCCGGTGAACAGGAACGGCTCGGTGAACACCTGGAACGTCCCGATCAGCTGCAGCAGCATCATGATCAGGATGATTCCGCGGATCTGCGGCAGCGTGACGTGCCAGACGCGGCTCCAGATCCCCGCGCCGTCCAGCTCGGCCGCCTCGTACAGCTCCGTACGTACGCCGGTCAGCGCCGCCAGGTAGATGATCGAGGTGGCGCCCGCGCCGGCCCAGGTCGCCTCGAGCACGATCGCCGGCATCGCCAGGCTCTGCGAGTTCAGCCAGGCGAACGGGCCGATCCCGAACCAGCCGAGGATCGAGTTGAAGACGCCCGCACCACTCGGGTCGTAGAAGAACGTCCACAACAGGATCGCGGCCACCGGCGGCACCACGGCCGGCAGGTACGAGAGCACGTTGTACAGCCAGCCGGTCTTGCGCAGCTCGCTGATGAACACGGCCAGGAACAAGGGCACCGGGAAGCCGAAGATGAGCGCGAGGAAGGCGAAGTACAGCGTGTTCAGGGCCGCCTGCGGGAGCTGCGGGTCGGTGAGCACGTAGCTGAAGTTCGACCACCCGACCCACTCGGCGGGGGTGACCAGGTTGTTCTTCTGGAAGCTGAGCACCAGTCCCCGGACGATCGGGCCCCAGGAGAAGTACAGGAAGATCAGTACCAGGGGCAGGCCGAAGAAGATGCTACTGAGCCCGCCGGAGCGGTACCAGGTGGTAACGCTCCGGCCGGACTTCTGGGTTCTTTGCTGGAACATGTGGACTACCGCGCCAGGCGTGCGTCGATCTTCGAGGCGGTGTCGCTCAGTAGCTTGTCGATGTCCGCGTCCTTCTTGGTCAGCACCTGCTGGACCACCGGGTCCAGCAGCGAGTAGACCTCCTGGCCCTTGTTCGACGGCTCGGGCAGCAGTTTGAGCGACGTGGTCGAGTCGATGTAGCCCTGGAACTGCTTGACCGGGACGTTGACGTACGGCTCACGCCACTTGTTGTACTGGTCGTACGTCGCCTGGCTCAGCGGGCTGATGCCCGGGCGGCCGACGAAGCCCTTGT
Organism: Kribbella sp. NPDC051586; assembly: GCF_044453965.1. Taxonomy (NCBI): domain Bacteria; kingdom Bacillati; phylum Actinomycetota; class Actinomycetes; order Propionibacteriales; family Kribbellaceae; genus Kribbella; species Kribbella sp. NPDC051586. The sequence continues at coordinate 1,355,924 of NZ_JBITDF010000003.1, forward strand.
CCGCGATCGTGGTCTTCGCGTCCTGCACGGCGACCGCTTCGGAGGTGTACTTGTCGAACTGGTCGAACTTGATCCACTTCAGCGCGGCGACGATCTCGTTCTTGGTCGCCTTCGGGCTGATCATCTTCAGCGAGCCACCGGTCAGCGTGCCGTACGGGCCGCCGTCCTGCGGCAGGGCGGCCTCGCCGAAGTCGGCGGGCTTCATGCCGAACTGCTTCACGCTCATGTCGTAGGCGTCCGGCGCCTGCAGGACCATGCCGATCTTGCCGGCCGCGAAGTCCTGGCGGACCTCCTCCTGGTTGTACAGGAAGCGGCTGCCCATCGAGTTGTCGGTCCAGCGCATGTCCTTCAGCAACTGCAGCGCCTTCTTGGTCGGCGCGTCGTTGAAGGTCGACTTCTTGCCGTCCTGGCTCTCGACCGTGCCGCCCATGCTGTAGGTCATCGTGGTCAGCATCCAGCCGCCGGTGTTGTTGGTGGTCAGCTGCGAGTACCCCGCCTTGCCGGTCTTGTCGTGGATCTGCTTGGCGTACTGCCGGACCTCGTCCCACGTCGTCGGCGGCTTGTCCGGGTCCAGACCGGCCTGCTTGAACAGATTGCGGTTGTAGGCCAGGCCGACCGAGAACACGTCGACCGGCACGCCGTAGATCCGGCCGTTGGCGTCCTGCACGATCTTCAAGACGTTCGGGTTCAGGTCCTTGGTCAGGTCGACCGTCTTCAGCTCGTCGGTGATGTCCGGCAGCTGCTTGTTCGGGATCATGTTGGCCGGCTCGGTGAAGCTGATGTTCATCACCGTCGGCAGCGTGCCGCCGGCCACCTGCGCCTGGAACGTCTGCGCCTGCCAGCTGGTCTCGGTGGACTTCACGGTGATGTTCGGGTTCTTCGCGGTGAAGTCTTTGATCTTCTGGTTGAACGCCTTCAGATCGTTCGGCTTGTCGGGGGTCGGGCGGTCCCCGATCGTGATGGTGACCGGCGCGTTCTGGTCGACGGCGCCGCCGGCGCCGCCGGACGCCGACGGCGTCGTGCCCTTCGCACAGCCGGCCGCAAGCATCAGCCCGGCAACCCCCAGGGCGGTGCCGTACCGGCCCCACCTGCTCACTCTCGCCATCGGAACTCCTCAGGTTTCCGGATGCCGCCGATGTGCTCTGAGCCACACACCGGCCAGGTCCCGAGTAAGTTAAACCAAGGGTGTTACTAACTCAAGACCCAGACGGGCACTTTTGCGGTAACGGTTTCGCTCAGGGGTTGAGGTCACCCATCGGCATGAACTTCCGCACCTGCTGATCGGCGAGGAAATCGAGCAGCAGCCGGTTCACCACCTCGGGTTTCTCCAGCGGCAGGCCGTGCGACGAACCGGGTACGACGGCGACCTGAGCGTCCGGGATCGCCCGGGCGACCTCCGCGGTGTGCTCGATCCGGACGCAGTCGTCGTCACCCTGCATCAGCAGCACCGGCATCGGCAGCGCCTGCAGCGTGGTGAGGTCGACGTCCGGGAGGGTCTCCCACATCTGCTGCCACTTGGCGAAGACGACCTCGAAGTGCTCGGGGCCATCCGGCGACAGCGGCTCGTACAGCTGACGGAAGAAGGTCTTGAGGGAATCCAGACCTTCGGGTGTGAGAAGTGCCTGGTTGGCGACGGTCCCGCCGGCCTCGGTCAGCTCAGCGCCGATCAGCACCAGCTTGCGGACCAGGTCCGGCCGGTTCAGCGCGAGGCTCATGCCCACCTTGCCGCCGTCGCTCCAGCCGATCACGTACACCGGACCGAGCTCGAGAGCCTCGATGAAGGCCGCCGTGTCCGCCGCGAAGATCTCCATCGTCACCGGCCCGTCGACATCCGGACTCCGGCCGTGCCCCCGACGCTCCGGAACCAGGACCCGATACCGCTCAGCCAGCCCAGCGCGCTGCGCCTGCCAACTGTCCGCACCCCCTCCCCCGCCATGCAGCAGCACAACCGGCTCCCCGGTCCCTGCCTCGTCGTAATAGGTCCGCGTTCCCCGTGCATCGGCGTACATGCTTGTCGAACGACCGGATCACGCTCCGACGTTCCCTACGACAACCGACCCCGAGAAGGAGAACCATGCCGAACCCCGCTGTGCACTTCGAGATCACCGGGACCGATCCGGCCCGGCTCCACGCCTACTACGCGGACCTCTTCGGCTGGACCTTCCAGCTCGGTGACACCGTGTCCGAGCAGGTCTCGGAGCCCGGGCAGTACGGCTTCGTCGACGCGAGCATCGCCGGCCTGAACGGCGGTGTCGGCGGTGGCCCCTCGCTCCAGGCGAAGGTGTTGTTCTACGTGGGCGTCGACGATGTCGGGGCCGCGCTGGAGCAGGCCGAGGCGCTGGGTGGGCAGCGGGTCTTCGGCCCGGACGGTGTGCCCGGCAAGCTGGTGGTCGCCCAGTTCACCGACCCCGAGGGCAACCTGATCGGCCTTGCCGGACCGGCCTGAAGCGATGGTGCTCGAGTTCTAGCCGAAGCCTCGGACGCGGAACTGCATCACGTGGTAGGGCCAGCCGTCGGCGGTGTTCCACTGGCTCACGGACAGGTGCATGTCCGACAAGGTGGAACCGGGGATGACGTACCCGCCGTACAGCTGGGCCACGTGATTGTCGTCCTCGGAGCCCCACGCGCCGCCGTAGATCAGGGTCTGGCGGTATGCCGTGTAGAGGTTGGAGGTCGGCGTGTCCATGATGATGCCGTCGATCCGGTAGTCGCCGGCGTTGAACCAGGTCAGGACCCACTTGCCGCCGAGCGGGCGCAGGCTCATCTCGCCGAAGCTCCCGGACAGGATCGGCGTGGCCGGATTGCCCCACGCCCACACCCCGTCGCGATAACCCCACGGCTCGTACGCCGCCGGGTTCGCGATCTGGTCGGCGCGGACCCGCTTGAGGATGATCGGCTTGTCGCGCTGGAACCCGGTCGAGTAGACGTACACGTACCCGTCGTTCCCGAGCCCCCAGGTCAGCAGCTGGAACAACCCGCCGTCGATGCCCGGGTCGAACTTCGCGCCGGTGTGGTACCAGCTGGCTCCCGAGTTGTCCGAGCGCCAGATCTCGGTCCACACGACGTTCCCGAGGCCCTTGTTCACCATCGCGTGCAGGTACATCGACCCGCCGATCGTGATCACGTCCGACGGCAGCACGGTCGAGAACGTCGGATTGTCGTGCGGGTAGTCCCACAGCTGCTGCGCCGCGTCTCCCCCGACCGCGCCCGACCATTTCACGCCGCTGCTCAGATCCGTCGTCGTCGACCACAGCGCGACCGGCGACCGCCACCATCCCCCGCCGACGGCCGGCTGCTCGAAGGTGTCCCCGAACATGAACAGCAGCCGCCCGTCCGGCGTACGCGCGGGAATCCCCAGATCGGTCGCGGCCATCCGGAACCGGTCGGTCAGGGCCGGCCCGGTCAGATCGGCCACCTTGTTGGTCAGGACCGCTTGCGTGCTCGCGAAGGCCCGGGACGGAACGGCGGCGAGTACGCCGGCGCCGACCGCGGCGCGGAGGAACGTGGATCGCTTCATCATCGACTGTCTCCCAGGGGCGGTGGTGAATGGGAAATCGATTTCTGACTCTCCAGCAGCGGGGTCGCTATGTCAAGGGTTGACCAACACGGCCGCCCCTGGGTGAACTGCTTCCGCTGAGTGGCGTTGAGCGCCTTCGTCAGCTCACTGATCCGGCGGGCGATCTGCGCCTCGCCTCCTCGGCCAGGCGCCGTCCGGCCGGAGTCAGCGCGACGAGTACGCCGCGCCCGGTGAGCGCGTCGTACTAGTCCCCTGGCCCGGTTGCGACCGGACGGGCGGGGTCGGTGATCCACTCGGACCAGCTGCCGATGTAGACGTTGGCGGGGAGGCCGGCGGTCTCCAGAGCGAGGGCTTCGTGGGCGGCGGTTACGCCGGAGCCGCAGTAGACGGCGGTGTCGCCGTCGGGTGTGACGCCCAGGTCTTCGAAGCGGGCCCGCAGGTCGGCGGCGGGCAGGAAGCGGCCGGTCTCGTCGACGTTGGCGGTCGTCGGTGCGTTCGTCGCGCCGGGGATGTGGCCGGCGACCGGGTCCATGGGCTCGACGTCGCCGGCGAAGCGCTCAGGGGCACGGGCGTCCAGCAGGATGCCCTTCGCGGCGACCTCGGCTGCGCCGTCGGCATCGAGTACGGGCAAGTGGCCCGGCGTCGCGGTGAAGGTGCCGGCGCCATCGGCCGGCGCTTCCACGCCGACCTCTCCCCCGGCGGCTTTCCATGCGGCCAGGCCGCCGTCCAGCACGCGTACGTCGGTCAGCCCGAAGTACCGGAAGATCCACCAGGCGCGGGCGGCGGACATGGAGTTGGCGGCGTCGTACACCACGACCGGGGAGTCGGCGGACGTAATGCCGAGGCGGCGGAACGTCGCGGTCACGATCGTTGCGTCAGGCAACGGGTGACGGCCGGCGCCGGGCGGGCCGGCGAGCTCGGTGTCGAGGTCGACGAAGTACGCGCCGGGCAGGTGACCGGCGTCGTACGCCTCCTTGCCGGGCGGACCCGCCAGGTTCCACGTCACGTCCGCAAGCACGGGCGACAGCGTGCGCAGTTCGTCAACGGTGATCAACGCACTCATGAAGCAGCTCCTCCGAAGGGCAGGACTTCCGGGGACAAGGTGGCGCGGGCGCGGGCCTGGGTGAGACGGCGGCGGTGGTGCCGGCGGCAGAGCACCTCGTACGCCGGCTCGAGGTCGCGCGTCACCATGTCGCCCACCACCAACTGCTCGCCCTCGGTCACCATCTCCCCACCGATCGTACGGGCGTTGTGCGTGGCCCGTTCACCGCACCAGCACAAGGCTTCGACCTGGAGCAGCTCCATCCGGTCGGCGAGCTCCACCAGCCGCGCCGAACCCGGGAACAACGTCGCCCGGAAGTCGGTCAGGATCCCGAAGCAGAACACGTCGATCTGCAGTTCGTCGACCAGTCGGGCCAGCTGCTCGATCTGCAGCGCACTGTAGAACTGCGCCTCGTCGCACACCGCGTAGTCGAGCCTTCCGCCCTGGGTGAGCTCGTTGACGACGTAGTCCCAGAAGTCGAACTCCGGCCGCACCTCGACCGCCTCCGCGGACAGGCCGAGCCGCGACGAGAGCACCGAGTCTCCCGCGCGGTCGTGGCTGGTGAAGATCCGGCCGAGCCGTCCTCGCGCCTTGTGGTTGTGATCCATCTGGAGGGCCAGCGTCGACTTGCCGCAGTCCATGGTCCCGGTGAAATAGAGGAGCTCAGCCACGGGCGATCATCCTGCCAAGTCAATGGTTCGCCCCGCACCCCGGGGTGTGTCGCCGGGGGCCGCTTGGTTCTGAGCCCTCCTACGGTTTGAATGGATCGTGCGCAAAGCTCTGCTTCTCTTCCTCGCGGTCTGTCTGGCTCTCGCCACCACCGCCACCACCACCCTGCCGGCCGGTGCGGCGCCGGTCCGGGCCGCAGCAGGGCTCCGTGCGTACTTCGTGATCACCGAGCCGGGCCAGACCGGAAAGGTCACCGGAGCCGTCACGCAGAACGGCGGCACCGTCTACGCGACGTACGACGCCATCGGGGTGATCGTGGCGCACTCGACCGCCTCGGACTTCGTCGCCAAGATGCGTGACGTCGCCGGTGTCCAGAAGGCCGGAGCGACCCGGACGACGGACCTCCCCGCCGACGTCGCGAACCCGGCCATCCCGTCCGCGGTGCCGGAGACCGCGACTACCGCTCCCGAGTCGGATCGCGCCGACATGACCCAGATCGGCGCCGACCGGGCCTGGCAGAAGAACCTGGGCTCCAAGAGCGTGACCGTCGGCGTCCTGGACACCGGCGTGGACGACCAGCACCCGGATCTGAAGGCGAACTTCGACGCGTCGAAGTCGGCGTCCTGCGCCTACGGCAAGGCCGACACCCGGCCCGGCGCGTGGCGGCCGGTGGGCGAGCACGGCACCCATGTGGCCGGCACCATCGCCGGCGCCAAGAACGGCATCGGCATGATCGGCGTCGCCCCCGGCGTGAAGGTGTCGTCGATCCGGATCGCCGAGGCCGGGACCCAGCTGTTCTTCCCGGAGGACACGGTGTGCGCGTTCATGTTCGCCGCCGACAAGGGCGTCTCGGTGACGAACAACAGCTACTACGTCGACCCGTGGTTGTTCCTGTGCCCGAGCGACAAGGACCAGGACGCGATCGCCGAAGCCGTCCGCCGGGCCGTCGCGTACTCCGACAGCAAGGGCGTCGTCAACGTCGCCGCCGCCGGCAACGAGGACTACGACCTGGCCAACAAGTCCGGCGACGACTCCAGCCCGGACGATTCGACCGCTGCGCCGCGCACCGTCACGAACGACTGCATCAGCCTGCCGACCGAGCTGCCGAGCGTGGTCGTGGTCGCGTCGGTCGACCCGACCGGTCTGAAGTCGCAGTTCTCGAACTTCGGGGTGAACAAGATCAACCTGGCCGCCCCGGGTGAGGACGTGTACTCGACCGTGCCGGGCGGCGGCTACAAGATCCTCGAAGGTACGTCGATGGCGTCGCCGCACGTCGCCGGTGTCGCGGCCCTGCTCCGCAGCGTCGATCCCAAGCTCTCCGTCGCCGAGGTCCGCGCCCGTCTCGCCCAGCAGGCCAATGACCTCGCCTGCCCCACCGGCGCCACCGGCGAGTGCGTCGGCCCGACCACCAACAACTCGTACTACGGCGAGGGCCTCGTCGACGCCGCCGAGGCGGTCGGCGCCGCATCGTCGCAACCCCACGGCGCGATCGCGATCACCGAGCCCTCCGAGCAGATCGGCGTCGGTGGCGTCCCAGCGATCCCCCTGCTGATGAAGGGCACCGGCGGCTCCGGCGACATCAGCTACACCGCCGCCGGCCTTCCGCCGGGCCTCAGCATCGACCCTGAACGCGGCTGGATCACCGGCGTTCTCACCCCAGGCTCAGGTCGGTACAAGGTCACCGTCATCGCCCGCGACGGCGAGGCCAAGACCGCGCAGACCACCTTCTACTGGGACGTCTGGAGCTTCTAGCCCTGCGTCGCGCTCCCGGCGTCGACGAGGAGCGGGATCTCCATCTCGTCGGCGGTCAGGGAGCCGTGCAGGCCGATCAGGTTCGCCTCTTGGGCGTGCCGGCGGGACGCCACGAGCGCCACCGGGCCCAGCGACGCGACGATGACGTCCCCGAGGCGGGGTGCGACCCGATCCTCGACCGGGCCGAACCAGCCCCCGGCGATCGCGTCCGACCGGGACAGGACCAAGGCCTTGTCGCCGAGACGCTCGGTGTAGGTGGCGATGACATCAGCCTCGGCGCCCGGAACGCAGTACAGATGACGGAAGCGGGACTCGCCGCCGACGACGCGCACACCGTCGGTCAACGCCGGCTCGGCGTCGACGTCCACGCGGTGCTCGGGCGCGATGTCGATCATCCCGTGGTCGGCGACGACGAGCAGGACGGCGTCGCGTGGCAAGGCGTAGCGGACCTGTTGGGCGAAGTCGTCGGCCGCGGCCAGCTCCTTCTGCCACTGCCACGAGTCGCAGCCTTGTTGATGGCCGATGTAGTCGAGCTGGGAGTCGTACACATAGACCAGCGATGACCGGCCTTCACGACTCGCGAACCGGGTCGCGTCCAGCCGATCCTCGACCGTGTCCGCGCCGCGGTGCGCACTCCCCCGGAAGGCGGCGGCAGTCAGACCGGACGAGTCGAACCGGGCCTTGCTCACGTTGCGAGTCGCTACACCGGCGGCGGCCGCCCGGTCGAAGACCGTGCCGTGCGGCTGCCAGCGTCGTGGGTCGACCGGAGCGTCCCAGGCCAGCGCATTCAGCAGGTCTCCGGTCTCCGGGACGATCGACGTGTAGCCGACGATCCCGTGCGCGCCGGGCGGCAGGCCCGTGCCGAGGCTGGTCAGGCTCACCGCGGTCGTCGACGGTACCCCGGCCGTCAGGCTCCGGCTCGCCGGGATCAGCGAGGACAAGTACGGCGCGGCCTCGGCGTACCGCTGGAGCAACCTCCACCCGAGGCCGTCGAGCAGCAGTACGGCGTACCGCGATGCGGGCGGCAGGCCGAGGACGTTCGTCTCGCCCGGGACCGAGAGCGCACCGGCCACCGACGGCAGCACATCGGCGAGCGATCCGCCGCCGTACTGCGGGGAAACCGGGACGATCACCTGTCGATCACCGGACTACCGGCTGGTCGCGAACGACAACGCTTTGGCGAACTCGAGCACCTGCTGGATCCCGGCCGGCCCGTCCGCCGCGGCGCTGATCCGCAGCGAGATGTCGTCGGCCGCGACCGAGCCGGTGTAGCCGTGGTCGGCCTCGCAGTTCGGGTCCGCGCAGACGGCCGGCTCGAGGTCGATCCGGTTGACCATCCCCCAGCCGATCGTCAGCACCACTTCGCCGGCGCCGGCGACGGCCGGGTCCGACTTGCCCGAAGCGTAGCCGGCCGGATTCGGGACGACGCGGTTCACGACCACGGCGTTCACCCGGTGCAGCGGGATCGCCTCGGTGGAGGTCGACGCATACGGCGCGCGGATCAGCTCGTCGGCGGCGTGCTCGTCGGTGTGGCCGACGATCAGCCGGCTCGGCGTCAGCGCCAGGATGGTGATGTGCCGCCGGACCTCGTCGCGGTCGAACGTCGGCTCGTGCTGCAGCACGTAGGCCCGGATCGGCTCGCCGGCGATCGCCACCTCGAGCGAATCCGTCACCACGTCGGGGTAGTAGCCACACCGATCGATCGCCTCGCGCAGGTCCGCGGATGCGTCCGCGAGCTCCGGTGCATTCAGGTCACGCATGCCCTCATCCTTGCACGATCGCGATGCCGAGCGTTCGACCCTTGTGGACAACCACGCTCAGTTCGCACTCGCCTTCCGCAGTACCGGCGCACCGGCGGCGCCCGCGACCGCGACGAGGACGAGCCCTGCCACGACCTGCCCGATCAGGAGCAGTACGCCGGAGCTGCCCTGCGTGATGACCTTGCCGCCGCTCAGCGCCAGCCCACACAGCGCTCCGAACGCGACGACGGGCAGTCCGACCCCGATCACCGGCACGACGGCCGCGACCCGTGCCGACCGCTCGATCACCTTCAGCGGTACGCCGGAGCGCCGCAAGGCCCTCGCCGGAGCCGCTTGGTCCAGCGCTGTACCTACCGCCCCTGCCGCAGTCGAAGCGGCGACGGTCAGGAAGACCAGGGAGAGCAGGAGTGCTACACCGATCCGCATGTCGTGGAAGGTCGGGTCGTCGTCTCCCGGTGGCATGAACACCGAGATGAAGCCGGTGACGAAGCCCGACAGCACCAGCGCCGCGACCGGTCGGAAGGCGGCCTTCGGGTCGTCCACAAGCCGGCGTCCGGCCAGCAACGTCACAGGTTTGTTTGCCAGGTTCGCCATCGTCTTGCCGACCACCTGCACCGCGAACGGGCCGATGACGCGTACGGCGAGCGCAGCGAACCCGACTCCGATCAGCAAGGGCAGAAGGGCCGCCTTCATCCCGTAGTACGCCAGGATCACCGGACCGATCACCAGTAACCCGATCCGCAGCACACTGACGCCCTTGCGGGTCTGGCCGCGGACGACGCCCAGCGGGGTGATGCTGACTCGGCCCAGTCCGATCAGTGCGCTGACGACGGACAGGACAGGTACGGCGACCAGCACGACGAGGACTGTCCACCAGTTGACGGTGATGTCGCCGACGTACCAGCGTCCGCCGCCGAGCGGGATGCGTGCGATGAGTGGGCTCAGGACGGTGTAGCCGACCAGTCCGACGACTGCACCGACCAGAGCAAGGACGGCCTGCTCTACAGTGCTCAGCCAGAGGACCTGCGTTCTCGTGGCACCTGCAAGGCGCAGCGCGGCCAGTCTGTGTTCGCGGCGCTTGGCTGCGACACCGGCTGCCTGGCCGACGAGGCTCAGGATCGGAAACAGCACGAGGGTGATGCCGAACGCCACTGCGATCAGCAGAGCGAGCATGCGGCTGTCCCAGACCTTCTCGTGCCAACTGCTCACGTACTGCGGATGCTGGTCGGCCGGGATCGTCTGCACGCCACGGATGACGATGAACTCCTCCGGTGACGACAACCCCTTGGCGCTGATAATGCCGGTCGGCTGCACGACGTCGTACTGCTTGCTGAGGCTGGACCAGTGCTTGGCGACCTCGGGTGACACGAAGACCTCGCCGGGCTTCGGGGTGTTGTCGAGGCCGGGTGGTGGCGGGAGCTCGTTGGGCTTGAGGGTTGCGAGGTCGAGGACCGTCATCCGGTGTCCGTCGACCCGCTGGTCGTCGTCGAGGTTCATCGCGCCGATCGCGGTGGTCGGGTCGGCCTTGTCCCCACTCCGCCAGCCGATGCGCTCCGACCGGTGCGACAGCCCGAGTGAGCCGGCGATGAGGAAGGTCACGAGCAGCGCGACGACCGCGGTCGCACCGAGCGCGGCCAGGTTGGCGGCGCGTCCGCCAGGCCCAGGACGCCGTACGAACCGCAGCCCGAGATCCGTCATCGGGTTCATCGCACGACTCCCGCTGATTCGCTGACGCGGCCGTCGACGATGTGGAGTGCCCGGTGGCAGCGGGCGGCGACAGAGTCGTCGTGGGTGACGACTACTACCGCCGCGCCTCGGTAGGTGGCAGCCCCGACCAGTAGGTCGATGACCTGGGAGCCGGTGGCTGCGTCAAGGGCGCCGGTCGGCTCGTCGGCGAAGACCACCTGGGGCTCGCCGACCAAAGCACGGGCGATGGCGACTCGTTGGGCCTGGCCGCCGGACAGCTCGCCCGGACGTCGGCCTGCCTCGGCGGCGAGACCCACCTGGGCGAGCATGTTCCGCGCGCGACCGATCGCGTCCCGGCGGCTCAGACCGTCCACCATCATCGGGAGCGCCACGTTCTCGTCCGCGGGCAGCTCGGCGAGTAGTTGGTTGTCCTGGAAGACGAAACCGAGCCGACGGCGGCGTAGTACTGTCCGCGCCGCGTCGTTGAGCTGGTCCACGCGTTCACCGCCCAGCCACACCTCTCCCTGGTCCGGCGTGAGGATCCCGGCCAGCACGTGCAGCAGCGTGGTCTTGCCGTTGCCGCTCGGGCCCATGACCGCGAGCGCCTCGCCGGAGCGGACAGCGACGTCGACACCGGCCAGGCCGATCACGCTGCCGTAGTACTTGACCAGGCCATGACCGGAGAGGACGACCTGCGACTGGGGACTCTGGAAGTTCATACCGCAGAGCCTTCCGCGAACGCCGCCCGCGATCGTCGGCCCGCAGACCGGTCTTGCCGTCGTCTTCCGGCGCCTTTCGGCACCCCGGCGTACGACTGGGGTCGTACGTCAGTCGGTCCGGAACGCCGAGGGGTAGGCGTCGCGGTAGCTCGGAATCGGGCCGCCGGGCGTCTGCACCGACTCGGCGTTGAGCATCGCGTGCACGATCGCCCGCGACAGGGTCCGCGCACCGGCCGCGTAGACCGTCTCGAGCTGCCCGAGGGCCATCGGGTCCGTGACGCTGAGCCGCGGCCGGTCGTCGTCGGCCACCCGGGTCGACACCGCGAAGATGCTGTCGCCGTCGACGAGCGTGTGGATCGGATCGACCGCCCGGGCCAGTCCGTCGTGCGCGACCATCGCCATCCGCTTCGTCGCCGCCTTGTCGAGCGGTACGTCGGTCGCCACCACGGCGATCACGGTGTTCATCGACGGTCCCGGGATCAGGTTGCGACCCGGCGCGGCCGGTGGTGGCGGCTCGACCGGTGTCCGCAGGTGGCCGAACTCGTCGCCGATCCCGAAGCGAGCGCCGTACAGGTTGCCGTCGGCGTCGACGGTCGAGCCGGCCGCGTTCACGATCACCAGCACGCCGACCGTCGTACCGTCGTCGAGCCGCACGCTGGCCGAGCCGACGCCGCCCTTCAGCGAGCGCGCCCGCGCACCCGCCCCGGCACCGTGGTTGCCCAAGGCAACCGGTCCGTCGGTGGCGGCGGAGATCGCGTCCGCACCCCAGGACGGCTCCGGCCGGGCCTTGAAGTCCCCACCGCGGGCGAGGTCGAAGATCACCGCGGCCGGGACGATCGGGACCACGTCGTACTCGCCCTGACCGACGCGCACCCCCTCGCCGCGCTCCTCCAGCCAGCGCATGACGCTGCCGGCGGTGTCGAGACCGAACGCACTCCCGCCGGTCAGCACGATCGCGTTCACACCGCCGTTCGAGTTCACCGGCGAGAGCAGATCCGTCTCGCGGGTCCCGGGGGCACCACCGCGGACATCGACGCCGGCAACGGCAGTCGCCGGCAGGTGCAGGACCGTCGTACCGGTGAGGTACGGCGCATCGATGCGCTCCACCTGTCCGACAAGCACTCCGGGGACATCGGTGATCGCATTGTGCGGGCCAGGCTGCATACGGCGATCCTTGCACGCCCCAAACCGCGCCCGAGACGACATCCGCACAAATCCGGACGATATCCGTGGCACGTCCGTCGCCCGGGACGAGTCCGGGGCACGTCCGTGGCAGCGTCCGGGCGGCTCTGGCCCAACCCCGCCTGTCGGCATTTGAGTGGTCAACCTCGCGAAGTGCCCCTTCACACCTCGCACACGGCGGGTGAACGGACAACCTCAGCGGTTAACCCCTCAAATGCGCTCGGGGCGGGCGTCCGGGCACGGGCGGTGGGGTGGGCTGGGTACGGCGGGCGGTGGGTGGGTTGGAGTGTTCGGGGGTACGTCGAAATGTGGTTGCGGTAATCGTTAGCGTGAAATGTATGAACACCGATCAGCTGTGTGGTCTGCTGGCCGAACCGTCGAGGTTGCGGACATACTCCGCGATCGTCCTCGGCGCCACCACCCCCGAGCAGGTTGCCGGGAGCACCGGACTCGACGCGCCGGTCGTGGTAAAGGCACTGCAACGGCTGACCAAGGGCGGACTGATCGAGGCGAGCCGCGACGGGTTCACCGCGGCCGAGGGCGCGTTCAAGGACGCCGTCCGCGAGAGTCGCCCGGAGCGGGTGCCGCTCGACGAGGATCCGGCCCGCGACAACGTGCTCAAGTCGTTCATCCGCGACGGGCGGCTCACGCACTTCCCGACCTTCCCGGACAAGTATCAGGTCGTTCTCGAGCATCTGGTCGAGACGTTCGAGGTCGGGCGGGCCTACCCCGAGGCCGAGGTCAACGAACTGCTCAACCGCTGGCACCCGGACCACGCCGCCCTCCGGCGAGGGCTGGTCGACGCCCGTCTGCTCCATCGCGAGAACAGCATCTACACCCGCACACGCTGAGCGAATCTGCAGCTCGACAGTACGTATACGCCCACTGCCGACAGGCGCCCGCCTGGATTCAGGCCGATGCACCCGACACATCCTGTCGAGCTGCAGCGCTCCGCGGTCGGTCAGGTGAGGCGGCGGGCGGGAGTGTCTTGGCGGGGCTTCTCGTTGGGCGCGATGCGGACTCTCGTGTCGAGGACGCAGGCGCCTTCGGCGGAGACCAGGACCGAGCGGAGGTCGAGGCGGACGACCTCCTCGAGGTCGAGCGTGAGGCGTGAGACCCGGTGCAGCAGGTCCTCGATCGCGGAGATGTCGACCGGGTCGGAGCCGCGGTAGCCGTAGAGCAGCGGTGACGCCTTCACCTCGCGGACCATCTCGGCCGCGTCGCGCGTCGTCAGCGGCGGCATCCGGTACGACCGGTCGCCGAGCAGGTCCGTCGCCACCCCGGACAGGCCGAACGTCACGACCGGACCGAACGACACGTCCTCGATGGTCGAGATCACCACCGGCACGCCGGGCGGCGCCATCTTCTGTACGACGAACTGTGCCCGTCCCGGATCCGACGCGACCCCGAACGTCTGCGTCATCTCCGCCCAGGCCGCCCGCATGTCGTCCTCGTCGTGGATGTGCCGCCAGATGTCGGCCAGGTCGGGCCGCATCCGCCACTGCTCCGCGGTCGCCTTCAGGATCACCTCGAACCCGAGGTCCGCCGCCCGGCCGACCGCCTCGTCCGCGCTCAGCACCGGGAACGCCGGCAGCACCGAGATCCCGTAGAAGCTCAGCAGCCGCTGCCGATCAGCCTCGTCCAGATCGGCACCGGCCGGATGCCGCTGCAGGAACTCCGCGACGAAGTCCTCTCCCCCGGCGGTGTCCACGTCCGGCAGATCCGGGATCCGGCTGTCCGAGCGCCTGCGCCACTCGGCGTACTGCGTCGCCTTCGCGAGCGCGCCGACGGCGTACTGCGGGTTGAGGAAGGACGGGATCGACCCGCGGGCGGCGCCACCGTCCTCGTCCGGCACCTGGAGCTCGGCGGGCACACTGCGCGAGGCGAGGAACGTCGACACCACGGGCTTGTCGGAGCCCGCGGCCGCCGCGGCCAGCACTTGCGCGACCTCGGCGCCGTTCGACTGCACCGGCGGCGTGTAGATCACGACGACCGAATGCACCTTGTCGTCGGCGAACACCTCCGACAAAGCCGCACCGAAGTCCGAGGCGGTCGCGTCCGGGCTCAGGTTCCGTGGCTCGCCGGCGATGTCCAGGCCGCAACCCGCCATCGTGTCCAGTGCGAGCAGTGTCAGCGCGTCGGAGTTCGAGACGATCGCGACGCGGCGGCCCTTCGGCAGCGGCTGGTGCGCCAGCAGCTGGGCGACGTCGAACAGCTCACCGGTGGTGTCCACGCCGATCAGCCCGCTCTGCCGGAACATCGACTCGATGGTTGCCGGGGGCAAGGAGCTGCGGCGGACCATCTGGCCGACCGGTACGCCCTGGGTCGCCCGCCCAGACTTCAGCGCGATCACCGGCTTCCGCCCGGCCAGCCGGCGCGAGACGCGGCTGAACTTGCGCGGGTTGCCGAGCGACTCGAGGTACAGCAGGACGACCTCGGTGGCCTCGTCGGAGTACCAGAACTGCATCAGGTCGTTGCCCGAGACATCCGCCCGGTTGCCGGCCGAGACGAAGCTCGACAGGCCGAGGCCACGCCCGACCATGTCGGCCAGGATCGGCACCCCGAGCGCGCCGGACTGGCAGAAGAACGCCACCCGGCCCTTGCTCGGCATCAGCGGCGACAACGTCGCGTTCAGCGAGACGCCGGCCGCGGTGTTGATCAGGCCGAGCGCGTTCGGCCCGATCACCCGCATGCCGTACGAGCGCGCGAGACCGACCAGGTACCGCTGCCGCTTCCGGCCTTCGTCACCGATCTCGGCGAACCCGCTGGACACCACGACCAGCCCGCGCACGCCCTTGGCCGCACAGTCCAGGACGACGTCCGCGACCATCTCCGCCTTGACCGCGACCACCGCCAGGTCGACCGTGTCCTCGACCTCGCGGATCGTCGGGTACGCCGGAACGCCCTCGATCTGGTCGGCCTTCGTGTCGGTGTTCACGGCGTACAGCCGGCCGGAGAACCCGCCGTCACGCAGGTTGCGGAGCAGCGCGTTGCCGATCGTGCCCTCGCGCCGGCTCGCACCGATCACGGCCACGGACGAAGGGGTCAGCAGCCGAGCGATCGACAGGGCCTCGGAGCGCTGCTCGCGGGCCTGCATCACGCCGAACGACGTGTCCGTCGGCGCGATGTCGAACTCGACCACGATCACGCCGTCCTCGAACTCGCGGGCGACCTTGTACCCGGCCTCGGCGAAGACGGTGATCATCTTCCGGTTGTCCGGCAGCACCTCGGCGACGAACCGGTGGATGCCGTTCTCGCGGGCCGCCTGGGCCAGGTGCTCCAGGAACAGCTGCCCGAGGCCGCGGCCCTGGTGCGCGTCCTCGATCAGGAACGCGACCTCCGCCGTACTCCGGCCGGTCCGCTCGTAGCGGCCGACGCCGATCATCTCGTCACCGACCGTGACGATCAGCGCCAGCCTGTCGTGGTAGTCGACCTGGGTGAACCTCGCCACATCGCGCTCGGACAGTTGTGGGTACGGGGCGAAGAAGCGGTAGTACTTCGACTGCTCGGACACCCGGGCGTAGAAGGCCACCAGCAGGTCGGCGTCGTCGGGCGTGATCGGGCGCAGATGAGCGGTCGCGCCGTCCCGCAGGACGACGTCAGCCTCGTACTCCGCCGGATAGCCGTCCGGCAGCTCGTGGTCATACTGGTCCGGCACCCCGTAAGCGTACTCAAACGGTCACCTGAGAGGTCCTGAATTTTGGTCGAGCGGATCGCGCCGGTGCTGGTCTTCCTGATCGCTGTGACCGTCATCGCCGAACTGGCCGACCAGGCCAAGGTGTTCGACGTCGCCGCGCGGGAGGCGGCCCACCTCGCCCGCGGCCGGGTCTGGCGGCTCTGGTTGCTGGTCGTCGCGCTCGCCACCGGCCTCACGATCGTGCTCTCGCTGGACACCTGCGCGGTGCTGCTGACGCCGGTCGTGCTGT
This sequence comes from Kribbella sp. NPDC051586, assembly GCF_044453965.1. Taxonomy (NCBI): domain Bacteria; kingdom Bacillati; phylum Actinomycetota; class Actinomycetes; order Propionibacteriales; family Kribbellaceae; genus Kribbella; species Kribbella sp. NPDC051586. Next base: position 1,372,177 of record NZ_JBITDF010000003.1, read on the forward strand.
CGATGGCCCGCCAGCTGGACGTCCCGCCGAAGCTGTTCGCGTTCACCACGGTATGGCTGGCCGGTACGGCGTCGTTGCTGCTGCCGGTGTCCAATCTCACGAACCTGCTCGCGCTGCACCAGTTCCGCCAGTTGGACGCCTCGTTCATCGCGACGAGCTGGCGTCCCGCGATCGCCTCGATCCTGATCACGATCGTCGTACTCGCCGTGCTCTTCCACCGGGACCTGCGCCGGACGTACGCCGTACCGCCGACACCACCGGTCGAGGACAAGGTGCTGTTCTGGGGCTCGGCGGCCGTCTGCGTGCTGACGGGGCCGGCGTTCGTGTCAGGTGTCGAGGTTGCCTGGCCCGCGAGCATCGGGGCGATCGCACTGGTCGTACTGTTCGCGATCCGGCGGCGCAGCGTGCTGCGCTGGTCGCTGATCCCGTACAAGCTGGTCATCACCGTCGTGGTGCTGTTCACCGTCGTCGGGTTCCTCAGCGATCACGGCCTCGAGGATCTGCTCCGCCGGATCGCGGGGACCACGTCCGAGCTGCGACTGAGCGCGACCGCGGGCGTCGGGGCGAACCTGTTCGACAACCTCCCGGCGTACCTCGCGATGGAACCGGTCGCCTCCAGCAGCCCGCACCGGATGATGGCGCTGCTCATCGGCGTCAACTGCGGCTGCCTGCTCACGCTCTGGGGCTCCCTCGCCACCCTCCTCTGGCGAGCCCGCTGCGACGCCGCCCGCGTCGACATCTCCTGGTGGTCCTTCCTGTGGCGCGGCCTCATCCTCACGCCCCTCGTCGTGGCGGGAGCCGTTCTCGCGCTGAACGGGTTCTGAATGGGTAATGTGCGGCACATGGCGACCGAGCAGAGCACGTCGGAGGTGACCCGGGAGTTCCGGGCGGCGCGGGACTTCCTGGTGGCGCATCGCGACGACTACGAGACGGCGTACCGGGACTTCGGTTGGCCGGCGTTCGAGCGGTTCAACTGGGCGCACGACTGGTTCGACGCGCTCGCGGTCGAGCAGCCCGAGGTGGCGGCGCTGACGATCGTCGAGGAGGACGGTCAGGTCACCTCCCGGACGTACGCCGAGATGGGCGAGCGGTCCCGGCAGGTCGCCGGCTGGCTCACCGAGGCGGGTCTGAAGCCGGGTGACCGCGTACTGATCGTGCTCGGCAACCAGGTCGAGCTCTGGGAGACGATGCTCGGCTGTATCCGGGCCGGCGCGGTGATGATCCCCGCGACCACCCTGCTCACCGACGCCGACCTCGCCGACCGCATCTCTCGCGGCAACGTCCGCGCCGTCGTCACCAGCGGCGCCGACGCGGCCCGGTACGCCGGGATCGCGAACCATTGCATCCGCGTCGCCGTCGGCTCACCGGCCGAGGGGTGGCTGCCGTACGCCGACAGCGAGAGCTACGACGGCCCTGTCCCGGAGGTCGACACCGCGGCCGACGACCCGCTCCTGCTGTACTTCACCTCCGGTACGACGAGTCAGCCGAAGCTGGTCGAGCACACGCAGGTCAGCTACCCGCTCGGGCACCTCTCGACGATGTACTGGATCGGTCTGCAGCCCGGCGACGTCCACCTCAACGTGTCCTCACCCGGCTGGGCCAAGCACTCGTGGAGCAACGTGTTCGCGCCGTGGAACGCCGGTGCGACCGTCTTCCTCTACAACTACACGCGCTTCAACGCCGAGAAGATGCTGCAGGTCCTGCAGCAGTACGGCGTGACCACGTTCTGCGCGCCGCCGACCGTGTGGCGGATGCTGATCCAGGCGGACCTGTCCGCGGTCGACGTACAGATCCGCGAGTGCATCTCGGCCGGCGAGCCGCTCAACCCCGAGGTCATCGAGCAGGTCCGCACTGCCTGGGACATCACCATCCGGGACGGGTACGGCCAGACCGAGACGACCGCGCAGATCGGCAACACGCCCGGTCAGCAGGTCAAGCTCGGCTCAATGGGCCGTCCACTGCCCGGGTACAGCATCGCGCTGATCGACCCGGCGACCGACGAGATCGGCGACGACGGCGAGATCTGCATCGAGCTGGCGCCCGCTCCGGTGCCGTTGATGCACGGCTATCGCGATGCGGACGAGCTGACCGCCGAGGTGATGCGCAACGGGTTCTACCACACCGGCGACGTCGCCAGCCGGGACGCGGACGGGTACATCACCTACGTCGGCCGCTCGGACGACGTGTTCAAGGCCAGCGACTACCGGATCTCGCCGTTCGAGCTGGAGTCGGTGCTGATCGAGCACCCGGCGGTCGCCGAGGCAGCCGTCGTGCCGTCACCGGACCCGGTCCGGCTCGCGGTGCCCAAGGCGTACGTCGTGCTCGCGGCCGGTCACGAGCCGTCGCGGGAGCTCGCCGGCGAGATCCTGGCGTTCTGCCGCGAGCACCTGGCGCCGTACAAGCGGATCCGGCGGCTCGAGTTCGCCGATCTGCCCAAGACGATCTCCGGCAAGATCCGGCGGGTCGAGCTGCGCGCGGACGAGGCGGCGAAGGTCGAGAGCGGCGCCGGGAACACCTACGACGAGGCCGACTTCAAGTAAGCATGTCGTTCCATACCGGCCTGGGCTGGTCGGCACTTGTCGTCCTGCCGCTGCTGATAGCGATCGGTGTCGGGGCGTCCCGGTACGCCGGCCTGCGACACGACAAAGGAATTGTCACCGCGGCCCTGCGTGCGGTTGTGCAACTCGCAGCGGTCGGCGTGGTGGTCGGGTTCGCGTTGCAGCACACTGTCGGCGCCATCGCGTTCGTACTGCTGATGTTCGTCGTCGCCACCGTGACCAGCACCCGACGGCTGCGTCAGACCGCGGTCGTTCCACGTCAGTGGGCGTACTGCGCGACCGCGATCGGCTGCGGCGCCTTCGCCGTACTGCTGGTGCTCATCCTGCCCGGCGTCGTGCCGCGCAACCCGGCCAGCATCCTGCCGATGGGCGGCATCATCGTCGGCGGCACGATGACCGCGACCACGCTCGCCGGGCGCCGCGTGCTCAGCGAGTACGGGACGCGGTTCGGCGAGTTCGAGGCCGGGCTGTCGATCGGCCTGCTCCAGCCCGACGCCTTCAAGCTCGTCGTCGGCCCGATCGCCGGTGACGCGCTCCTTCCGGCGCTCGACCAGACGCGCACGGTCGGCCTGGTCACCCTGCCCGGCGCCTTCGTCGGCATGGTCCTCGGCGGCGCGTCACCCACCCAGGCCGCCGCGCTCCAACTCGTCGTCCTCCTCGGCCTGATCGCGGCCGAGGCCCTGGCGATCCTCGTCCTCACCGAACTCCTGTCCCGATCCCACCTGCCCGACGGGCGTACCGTTTCCTCATGAGCGACGACAAGAGCATCATCAGCCGGATCGACGACCTGGTCGCGGAGGAGAAGGACCTCCGGTCCAAGCACGCCGCCGGCCAGATCAACGACGACGACGAGCACGCCCGGCTCAAGGCCGTCGAGATCGAGCTGGACCAGTGCTGGGACCTGCTCCGCCAGCGGCGCGCCCGGCGCGAGTTCGGCGAGAACCCCGACGACGCCCAGGCCCGCTCGGCCGACACCGTCGAGGGCTACCTCAACTAACGCGCCCCGCCGCCCGCCCCGCCATTTGAGAGGTGAACCTTGCCAATGGCCCGTTCACAGCCCGCATGCGAGGCAGAAAGGGTCCATCTCACGGGTTGACCACTCAAATGGCCCGCGCTGGTCCGAGACGTCCCCACTCGATCGCCGGGCAGTGGTTCATCACCATCGTGAGTCCGGCCGCGGTCGTCCGTGCGTAGGCGTCCTGATCAACTACGTCGAGCTGGAACCACACCGCGCGCGCGTTGATTCCCACCGCCTGGTCCGCGATGTCGCCGGCCAGGCCGGAGTTGACGAAGACGTCCACGCAGTCGACCGGGAACGGGATGTCCGTGAGCGTCGCGTACCCCTGCTCGCCGTGCACCGTCTCTGCCGACGGATGCACCGGCACGATGCGCTTGCCGTGGTTCTGCAGGAACCGCGCCACGCCGTACGCCGCCCGGCTGGTGTTGTTCGACAGTCCGACCACGGCCCAGGTCTCGCAGTCGGCCAGGATCTTCCGGATCGCCTCGTCCATGTTCATCCTCTGTTCAACCTCTCAGATAGGTCAGCACCGCGGATACGCGCCGGTCCAACCCATCTTCCAACCGCAGCTTGGCGAAAATGTTTCCCACGTGTTTGCGGACCGCGGCTTCACTCACGACCAGCTGCTCGGCGATCGACGCGTTCACCCGGCCCTCGGCCATCAGCGCGAGCACCTCCAGCTCGCGCGGGGTGAGCGCGGCCAGCGGCCCGTCGTTCCGGCGGCGCGCGAGCAGCTGACGCACGACCTCCGGGTCGACCACGGTCCCGCCGTCGGCGACCCGGTCCAGCGACTCGAGGAACTCCGCGACATGTCCGACCCGGTCCTTCAGCAGGTACCCGATCCCGCCGGTCGTTGTCTCCAGCAACGTCGACAGGTACGCATCGGCGACGTACTGCGAGAGCACGAGGATCCCGATCGCCGGCAGCTCGGCCCGGATCGCGGCGGCGGCCCGCAGGCCCTCGTCGCTGTGCCCGGGCGGCATCCGCACGTCGGTGATCACCACGTCCGGCGGCTCCTTGCGTACGACGGCCAGCAGCGTGTCCGCGTCCCCGACGGTGTCCCGTACGTCGTGCCCGGCGCGATCCAGGATGCTGGCCAGGCCCTCCCGCAACAGCAGCGAGTCCTCGGCCAGCACGATGGCCAGTCGACGGCTCAATCGCCGAGTCGGCACGGGCACTCCATTCTCAGACGGGTCGGCCCACCGGGTGGGCTGTCGACGTCGAGTGTGCCGCCCAAGGCGTCCAATCGCGTCACCAGCCCGGTAAGTCCGCTGCCCGCACCGAGACGTGCGCCGCCGACACCGTCGTCCTGGACCGCGATCACGAGCCGCTCACGGTCCACCCAGCCGGACACCTCGCACTTCGTGGCCTGTGCATGCTTCGCGACGTTCGCCAGCGCTTCGCTCACGACGAAGTACGCCGCAGCCTCGATCGGCGGCGGTAGACGCGTGGTCGACAGCTGCACTGTCACGGGCAGCGGCATCCGGTCCGCCACCTCCCGTACGGCGGCCTCCAGCCCGTGGTCGACCAGGACCCGCGGATGGATCCCGCGTACTGCGGCCCGCAGGTCGGCCAACGCGGCCTCCGCCTCGGAATGGGCCTTCATCACCAGCCGCCTCCCCTCGCCGTCGGGCAGGTCCAGCTCGGCCAGCCCGAGCGTCATCGTGAGTCCGACCAGCCGCTGCTGTACGCCGTCGTGCAGGTGCCGCTCGATCCGCGCCCGCTCGGTCTCGAACGCATCGACCAGGTCGAGCCTGGAGCGTCGCAGCTCGGCGAGGTTGCGCTGCAGCTCCTCCTGGCGTGGTCCGAGCATGGCCTTCGCGAGCGAGGCCTCCGCACCGGCGATGACTCCGAGCAGGTACGAGCTGACCGCGTAGAACACCGGCCCGAACAGGACGAGGAAGATCACCCCTTCCCTGGCCGAGTCGAGCGTCCACGGCCCCATCCCCATCTCGTCGGTGTCAGCGATGACCGGCGCGGCCAGCGTGGTCAGCAGAACGGTCGCGCTGATACCTGCGAACAAGGCGCTCAGCGGCCAGAGGAGCACGCCGAGCACGAACCCGTACCCGAGAGCTCGCATCGAGGCCTGCTCACGCCGCCGGAAGGTCAGCCGCCGCTTGACCGACAAACCGAGTGGCAGCTGCGCGTGCGGGGTGCTGATGCCGTCCACCAGCATCAGTCCGGCCCGCCAGCGCTCGATCCAGCCGATCGCCGCACCGATCAGCGGGAACGCGGTCAGCATCAGGATGCCGATCAGAATCGGGCTGAGGAGTGCGCTGAGCGCGGCGAGCCCGACCAGCACGCCGATCGCCAGCGCACCCACCGGCACAGACGTGAAGAGGTACGCATAGCTACGCCACGGCCACGACGAGATCAGGTAGCGCGGCGACGCGAGCGCTGCCCACGCGGTCCTGGGGCCTCCCGGCCTGGACTGAGGAGCGGAGGGAGCGGAGGGAGCGGAGCGACGAGGGAAGGCCGGGAGCAACAGCCCCAGGACCCGCCGCGCCGGAGGCGCGGCATTCAACTCAGTCTTAGGTCTCTCCACGCTGTCAACCCTAGAGGTGGGCGGCCCTCCGGGGCGGTAGCGTGCGCGCTACTCCAGGTCTCCACCACGGGCCAGCGCGGTCGGCGGCGTACGGCGGTTCGCTGGAACCATGACCGCTACCGCGCCTTCGTATCCGGGAATCGCACCCGCACAGCCGCCTGCGCTTCTGCTGGACGGCATCACCAAGACGTACCGTTCCAAGGCTGGAGCGGTCGACGCGCTGCGTGGAGTGACGTACCACTTCGCGCGCGGCTCGTTCACCGCAGTCATGGGCCCGTCCGGCTCCGGCAAGTCCACGCTGCTCCAGTGCGCTGCTGGGCTCGACAGGCCAACCAAGGGCACCGTCGTACTCAACGGAGCGACGCTGAGCGGGCTCAGCGAGGTCGAGCTCACCAAGCTGCGCCGGGCGGAGATGGGGTTCGTCTTCCAGGCGTACAACCTGCTGCCTTCGCTGACGGTGTACGACAACGTCGCATTGCCACTCCGGTTGACCGGACGCCGGCCGTCGCGGAACGACGTACACCGGGTCCTGGAGCAGGTCGGACTGGACGGCAAGGCGAAGCGACGGCCGGCGGAACTGTCCGGCGGTCAGCAGCAGCGGGTCGCGATCGCGCGGGCGCTCATCACCCAGCCATCGGTGTTCTTCGCCGACGAGCCGACCGGTGCGCTGGACAGCGGCACCAGCCGGCAGATCCTCGGATTGTTGCGCGAGGCAACCGACCGTGCGGGCCAGACCGTCGTCATGGTCACCCACGACCCGGTGGCGGCGGCGTACGCGGAGCGGGTGCTGTTCCTGTCCGACGGCCTGCTCGCCGGGCACCTCGATCGCGCCACGCCGACGCAGATCGCCGCGGCCATGAGTGATCTGGAGCAGTGATGTTCTACCTGAGCCGACAGACCGTCAGCCGCCACCGGGCGCTGTACGCCGGTTCGTTCGTCGCGCTCGCCGTCGGGGTGTTCCTGCTCGGACTGGCAGCCACCGCGACGGCGGCCACCATCGCCTACCGCGGAGCTGCCGCGAGCACCATCACCGTGACCACTCTGGGCGGAGACGGTGCGGCTCCTCGGCAGGTCCGGGTGCCGTTCTCGGATGCTGACGTCTCGGGGCTGCAGGTCGTGCTCAGCATGGTCGGGACGATCAGCGGGTTCATCACGATCTTCGTCATCGCCAGTACGTTCGCCTTCGCGGTCGCCTCGCGGCGCCGGGAGATCGGGCTGCTGCGGCTGATCGGCGCGACACCGCGTCAGATCCGGCGGATGGTCCTCGGCGAGGCGCTCGTCGTCGCGCTGGCAGCGTCGCTGACCGGTGCGCTCGCGGCCCAGCTCGCGACTCCCCTGCTGCTGGCCAAGGCGTCGTACACCGAGCTTGCGCCGGTGAAGCTCGAGCCGGCGTCGCCGTGGGTTCCGCTGGTGATCGCTGTCACCGCGGGATTGCTGGTCGCGATGCTCGGGGCACGGTCGGCGGCGCGGCGGGCCGGGCGGGTCGGGCCGATCGACGCGCTGCGGGAGGCCGCGCTGGAGCCGCCGCGGATCGGGCCGGTGCGGATCGTCTTCGGCCTGCTGTTCACGGCCGGGGCGATCACGATGCTGTCCCTGATCCGGCCGTCGAGCGGTGACGGCGCCGTACCGCTGGCGATGTTCACGCCGATGGTGATGGTCATCGCGCTGACGCTGCTCGCGCCGCTCGTGGTGCCGCTGGTGGGGCGGCTGTGGGCGCTGCCCCTGGTGGCGTGGACGCAGGTGTCGGGGCGGCTCGCGCGCAGCAACGTGCTGGCCGCGCCGCGTCGAAGCGCCTCGCTGGCTGCTCCCATCCTCGCGATCTCGGCCGTCGCCGGGTCGATGGTGCTGAGCCTGAGCTTCGCCGCGGACAGCGCGGCGGCGACGATTCGTGATGCTGTCCGCGCACCGGTCGTCGTCACTGGAGGGTCACCGGTTACAGGCGTAGGGGTAAAGACAGTGGATGCCGGAGTTCCGCTTCAGATGGTGCGGATCGATCGGGACGACGCCGAGCTCGAGGATGCCGAGGGGATCGACCCGGCGGTCGCCACGCAGACCCGGGATCTGGCGCCGACGGCCGGAGATGTCCGTGCCTTGACCGGGAATACGGTTGCTATCAGCAAGGAGATGTCGGGGTTCGAGGGGTACAAGGTCGGCGACGAGATCCCGGTGGTGTTCGTCGACCGGACGCCGGTGAAGCTTCGGGTGGTGGCGATCGTGAAGGATGCGCTCGGGGTGAACCCGTCGCTCCTGATACCGCTCGACCTGGCCCGCAAGCACGCGCCGACGGCCGTACCCGACCGGCAGTTCGTGCTGCCCGCCGACGGGACCGATCCGGCGAGCCTGGTGAAGCGGTTGCCGAACGCGCAGTTGGCCGCGGCTTGGGAGGCCGGCCAGGCGGACGGCGTACGGAAGGGGAATCAGCTCGGGCTCATCCTGCTCCTCGGTCCGGCCGGGCTGTACAGCGCGATCGCGATCGCCAACACACTGTTGATGGGCAGTCTGCAGCGGCGGCACGAGTTCATCACCTCGCGGCTGCTCGGAGCGACGCCGGCGCAGATCCGCCGGATGGTGCTCTGGGAGTCGTCGCTGGTGGGAGCGGTTGCGCTGAGCCTGGGCACCGCGATCACCGTGACGGTCGGGATCCTGATCCGGCACGCGATGAACGCGGGGCTGGCCGACGTACCGTTCACGGTTCCGTGGGGTGTGCTGCTGGGCATCGCCGGACTTTGTCTGATCCTGGCGGTAGGGTCCGCTCTGGCCCCGACCACGTACATCCTGCGCCGGTCACAGCCCTCCGCCGTAATGGAATAGACCGGTATAGCGGAGATGATCGGCGCAAGGGTGGGTCGCGGCCGGTGATTCCGTCTTTGACCAGGGACAATGGGTAGGGCGCCGGACCGTCGCGGCGTCGTACCGGTTTGATCGAGGAGCTCGTAGACCCGCATGGCACGCCGTACCAGCACCGCCGAACCCGAAGACTTCGAGGAGCGCATCCTCGACATCGACGTCTCCGACGAGATGCGTACCAGCTACCTGGAGTACGCCTACTCGGTGATCTACGCCCGGGCCCTGCCCGACGCCCGGGACGGCCTGAAACCGGTGCAGCGGCGGATCCTGTTCTCGATGGCGGAGAACAACATCCGCCCCGACCGCTCGCACGTGAAGTGCGCCCGCGTCGTCGGTGAGGTCATGGGTAAGTACCACCCGCACGGCGACGGCGCGATCTACGACGCCCTGGTCCGGACCGGGCAGTCCTGGTCGATGCGGGTGCCGCTGATCGACCCGCACGGCAACTTCGGCTCGCTCGACGACGGCCCGGCCGCGATGCGGTACTGCCTCACCGGTGACACCCGGGTGCGACTCGTCGACGGCAGCTCTCCCAGGATCGCCGACTTGGTGAACCTGCCGGAGAATTCTGAGGCCTTCGTGGACCTCGAGGTTCTCGACAAGGACGGCAAACCCGTCCACGCAAGCAAGGTCTTCAATTCCGGCACACATCCTGTGAAGAGACTGGTGACGAAGAGCGGTCATGCGCTCCGCGGCAGTCACAACCACCCGGTGCTGTGCCTTGTGCCGATCGCCGGTGTGCCCGTTTTCCAGTGGCTGCGGCTCGACGAGGTGAGGCCCGGCACAGTGGTCTGCCTCGCACGCAACGCGTGGACGACAGATGTTCCGATGGCTCACGAGATGACACTCGGCACGCTGTTCGGCGCCTGGGTGTCGGAAGGATTCGCCTCGGTCGGCCGGGCCGGTTTCAACAACACCGACGCGGAGTACTTCGAGTACGTCCTCGCGGCGTACGACGCGGTCGTGGGCGGCCCGCGCTACGTCTATTCTCGGAAAGCTCCCCGGTCTGAGCGCACGATCCACGAGCTCGACGTCCAGAACCTCAGCGCCTTCCGGGATAGCCCGCTCGCGAGCATGATCGGCTTCAAGGCGGCCGAGAAGCACATTCCCGAAGCCGTCTGGAACGGCACTGTCGGACTCAAACGTGCGTTCCTGATGGCGCTCTACGAAGGGGACGGCGGAATTCGCCGCGCCAACGACGCGTCCGTGACGATCCAGTACTCGACGTACAGCGAGACGCTGGCATCGGGACTCCAGGAACTGCTGCTCGAATTCGGCGTGCACAGCAATCTCACGCAGTACGCGCGCGGCGAGTACCGACTGGTGATCTCCGGTCAGCACAACATCCACGCCTTCAGCGAGCGGATCGGTTTCCTTGCGGCGAAGCGACACACGCTCCGCGGGTTACTTGCGCGCGCTTCTCGCTACACCCACCGTCTCACCCGCGACTACGCGCCGTACGTCGCGGACTTCGTACGCGACGCCCTCGATCCGGTGCGCGGGACGGGCAGGAGCTGGCTCCTCAACCACAACTTCGATCGTTTCGAGCGCTGGCAGGCCGATCGAAGCTTGCTTGTCGCGAAGTTCAAGGACCCTGAGATTCTCTCCGTGGTCGCGCCGATCATGGACTCCGGCTATCGCTTCGTCGAAGTGACCAAGGTCGAGGACTGCGCGCCGGAAGCCGTCTACTCGATCCGGGTGGACAGCGACGATCATTCGTTCCTTGCCGGTGGATTCGTCAATCACAACACCGAGTGCCGGATGGCGCCGCCGGCGATGGCGATGACGGCCGGCCTGGACGAGAACGTCGTCGACTTCAAGCCGAACTACGACGGCCAGGAGGAGGAGCCGGCCGTCTTGCCGGCCGCCTTCCCGAACCTGCTGGTCAACGGCGCGGCCGGCATCGCGGTCGGCATGGCGACCAACATGGCCCCGCACAACCTCATCGAGGTCATCCAGGCGCTGCGGCACCTGATCAAGACGCCGACCGCCGACATCGACGACCTGATGCGGTTCGTGCCCGGACCGGACCTGCCGACCGGCGGCAAGATCGTCGGCCTGGAGGGCATCAAGGACGCGTACACGACCGGCCGCGGCAGCTTCAAGATGCGCGCCACCGCCCGGATCGAGAACGTCACGCCGCGCCGCAAGGGCATCGTGGTCACCGAGCTGCCGTACGCGGTCGGCCCGGAGAAGGTGATCGAGAAGATCAAGACCCTGGTCCAGTCGAAGAAGCTGCAGGGCATCGCCGACGTCAAGGACCTGACCGACCGGACCCACGGCACCCAGCTGGTGATCGAGGTCAAGAACGGGTTCGTCCCCGAGGCGCTGCTGGAGCAGCTGTACAAGCTGACCCCGCTCGAGGACGCGTTCCACGTCAACAACGTGTGCCTGGTCGAGGGCCAGCCGCGCACGCTCGGCCTCAAGCAGCTCCTCGAGGTCTATCTCGACCACCGGTACGACGTCGTCCGCCGGCGCAGCGAGTTCCGCCGGAAGAAGGCGCAGGACCGGCTGCACATCGTCGAGGGCATGCTGATCGCGATCCTCGACATCGACGAGGTCATCCAGATCATCCGCAGCAGTGAGGACTCGGCCGAGGCGCGGGCCCGGCTGATCGAGATCTACGACCTGTCCGAGATCCAGGCGAACTACATCCTGGACATGCCGCTGCGACGGCTGACGAAGTACTCCAAGCTCGAGCTGGAGACCGAGAAGGGCGAGCTCGAGCGTGAGATCGAGGCCCTGACCGCGATCATCGACGACCCGAAGCTGCTGCAGAAGACGGTGTCGGACGAGTTGGCCGAGATCGCGAAGACCTACGGCACGCCGCGCCGGACCGTGCTGCTGGAGTCGTCCGGCGCGACGAAGACCGCCGCCGTGCCGCTCGAGGTCACCGACGACCCGTGCTGGATCCTGATGAGCTCGACCGGGCTGCTCGCCCGGACGAACGGGGTCGAGCCGTTCGGCGGCGGCGAGGCGCGCGCGAAGCACGACGCGATCGTGTCCGCGGTGAAGAGCACGGCGCGTGGGCAGTACGGCCTGATCACGAGCGCCGGCCGGCTGATCCGGCTCGAGTCGCTCGACCTTCCCGCCGTACCGACGACCGCCGCGGCGCCGAATCTGCAGGGCGGCGCGCCGATCGCGGAGTTCGTGTCGCTGGATCCGGGTGAGCGGGCGCTCGCGCTGACCACGATGGATCCCGACTCGGTCGGGGTCGCTCTCGGTACGACGGGCGGCGTGGTGAAGCGGGTTGTCCCGGATCACCTCAGCAACCGCGACTCGTGGGAGATCGTCGGGCTGAAGGACGGCGACGAGGTCATCGGCGCGGTCGAGCTGACCACGGGTGACGAGGAGCTGTGCTTCATCACCTCCGACGCTCAGCTGCTGCACTTCCCGGCGTCCGCAGTACGGCCGCAGGGACGGACCGCGGGCGGTATGGCCGGTGTTCGGCTGGCCGCGAAGGCGAAGGTGGTGTTCTTCGGAGCCATCGACACCGGTCGCGAGGCGCAGGTCGTCACGATCGCGGGCTCCTCGTCGGCGCTGCCGGGGACGGAGGTCGGCGCGGTGAAGGTGACGCCGTTCAGCGAGTACCCGGGCAAGGGCCGTGGGACCGGCGGCGTGCGGTGCCAGCGGCTGCTGAAGGGTGAGGACGGGCTGCTGCTCGGCTTCATCGGCGTGGCACCGGTGAAGGCCAGTGCGAGCAGTGGCGCGCCGGTGGATCTGCCGCCGGTCGACCCGCGCCGCGACGGTTCCGGCGTACCGGTCGCGCAGCCGATCGCTGCGTGCGCTGCTGATCTGGCAGGCTGAGTCCGTGAAGAGACTGCTCGCGCTCGGCGCGGTCGTAGTACTTGCGCTGGCCGGATGCAGCGACAAGAAGGACAGCGGCGGGGGTGGGCAGTCAAGCGGCGACGCGGTGTCGCTGCTCACCGACGCGAAGAAGACGATCGACGATGCCGCGAGCGTGCACATCGTGCTGACCGGGCGTGATCTGCCGGACAACGCGCAGACGCTGGCCAGCGGTGACGGGGTCGCGACGCATGCGCCCGCCTTCAAGGGCAAGCTGACGGTGCGATCCGCCGGCGCTCCGATCGACGCGCAGGTCGTTGCGGTCGGCAGCAAGGTGTACGCCAAGCTGTCCTTCACGCCCAGCTACATCGAGCTCCCGCCGTCCCAGCTGGCCTCGCTCGGCGCCCCGGATCCCGCGGTGCTGCTCGACCCGGCGAAGGGCCTGACCGCCGTACTGCCGACGCTGAAGGACCCGAAGATCACCGGCGACACCCGCCAGGGCGCCAAGGTGCTGACCGAGGTCACCGGCTCCGTCCAGGGCAAGGCGCTGCAGGGCATCTTCCCGAAGGCGCCCGCCGACCAGGACTTCCCGAGCACCTTCAAGATCGACAAGGACGCGAAGCAGTTGGTCTCGGCGACCATCACCGGCCCGTTCTACCCCGGCGCCACCAGCAGCTACGACGTAAGCCTCGACAAGTACGGCGAGAAGGTCGAGATCACCAAGCCGTGAGCGATGCTGCCGACTCGGCCCGGCGCGACCGATCCGGCCACGCGGCGAGGACCCGTCTGACGCTCGCTTCGATCGCGGTTGCGTTCGCGGCGGCGGACACGTACGTCGTGGTGCTGGCGTTGCCGGACATGATGGCCGGCGTCGGACTGTCGGCGGATGAGTTGCAGCGGGCGGCCCCGATCATTTCCGGGTTCCTGCTCGGGTACATCGCCGTACTGCCGCTGATCGGACGGATCGCGGATGTGGTCGGGCGGACGCCGGTGCTGGTCGGCGCGTTGTTGCTGTTCGCGGTCGGGTCGCTGATCACGGCCGGCGCGTACGACCTGCCGTTGGTGGTAACCGGTCGGTTTCTTCAGGGGGTCGGCGGTGGTGGACTCGTTCCGGCGACGCTCGCGCTGGTCGCCGATCTGTGGCCCGCCGACCGTCGCGGATTGCCGTTGGGCGTGGTCGGGGCGGTGCAGGAGCTCGGCTCGGTCCTCGGGCCGCTGCTCGGCGCCGCCGTACTCGCGGTCGCCGACTGGCGCTACATCTTCTGGCTCAATCTGACCGTCGCCGTCGTTCTGGCTCTGCTCCTCCGGGGTCGTCGATGGCCACCGCTGTCCGGTGTCGTCGGCGTTGTCGCATGCATTGCCCTCGCGCTCACTCTGACGGCACCTCAGCGGCTCGCATCCGGCGTCACGCTCGGCCTGCCTTTCGTGCCCTTTACCGGCACCTCGCGGCTGCTGACACCGATCGGTGTCGCCACGCTGGTTCTCGCGTTGGGGTGGCTCGGATTGGTTCTGTGGCGCACTCGTGGACATCTCGGCGGTGTCCTGGCGCGGGTCGATCTGGTCGGCGCGGCATTGCTGGCCTGTGCTCTCGCCGGAGTGGTGCTGGCCTTCGCCACGGCCGATCCGGAACGCGAACTGATGTCACCCGCCGGCCCCTGGCTGCTCGTTGCCGCCGCTGTCTTCGCGATGGGGTTCGCCCTCTGGCAGCGGCGTACGACCGCAGCCATCGTGCCCCGCGGTCTGCTGGGCGCTCGACCTGCTTGGGGTTCGTTGCTGGTCAGCTTCCTGATCGGTTGCGCTCTGATCGCCGCGCTGGTCGACGTACCGGTCTTTGCGCGCACCACCCAAGGCGGTGGGCAGCTGGCCGCGGCGCTGGTGCTGGTGCGGTTCCTGATCGCGCTGCCGGTCGGCGCGGTTCTCGGCGGGTGGCTCACGCGGCGCTACGGGCTCGGCCTCATCGCCGGTGCCGGGCTGGCGTTGTCAGGCGCGATGTTCGTGGTGATGGCGTTCTGGAGCCGTACTGCGCTCGATCACTGGCCGGCGACCGTCGTACTGCTGCTGTGCGGCTTCGGGTTCGGACTGGCGCTGTCACCACTCAACACCGCCATGCTCGGCGCAACCCCCGCCGACAGCCACGGCCTGGTGAGCGCGCTCGTGGTCGTCGCGCGGATGGTCGGCATGCTCGTCGGTGTCTCCGCCCTGACCGCCATCGGACTGCGGCGGTACTACGCGATTGCCGACGGCATCAAATCGCCGAACGAATTGTGCCCGTCCTCCCCCGGCACCTGCCGCCCGTTCCTCGAGGCGCTCCGCGACGCGGCCATTTCACAAGTTCAGGCGATCTTCGCCGGGGCTGCCGTCTGCGCGTTCCTGGCCGCGGCCGTCGCCGTGCTCCTGCTCGGGCGACGTGGCCTATCGCACACATGATGATCATCATGAGGGACAGCTGTCTCACCTCGCGTACGGTGAGGGTGTGACCCCTGCGCCTGACGCACCGTTGACCACGGCCCGGCCCGGCCTGTGTTCGACGTACTGCCGGGTACTGCGTGAGCCGATGGCCGGCACCGCGGTCGTGGCCACCGGATGGGTCCTCGTCGAACAGCCCGGGCCGTGGGGCGCGAAGGCGCCGACACAGAGCCATCTCGATGCGGAGTTCGGCGGGTCGTTCGACGACCGGTGCAAGAAGGTCGACGTCCGGTTCGGGCTGATCCGCTCCCCCGGGCGGCACGCGGACGCGGTCGACCGGGCGCACCAGGTGTTCGTCGCCTCGACCGTGCCGGGCCGGACGTGGATGCTCGGCGCCCAGGTCGCGGATCCGTCCGAGCTCGAGGAGCTCGACCTCGAGGCAGTCGGGCGTGGTGATCGCGCCGATGTGATCGAGTCGCTCCCGGGGCTCGTAGCGCTCGACGAGCCGGTCGTGCTCGTCTGTACGAACGGCAAGCGCGACGAGTGCTGCGCGATTCTCGGCCGGCCGCTGGTGTCAGGACTCGCGAAGCGGGCACCGGGCCGCGTGTGGGAAGCCAACCATCTCGGCGGGCATCGCTTCGCGCCGACCGCGACGTACCTGCCGGCCGGCACCATGCACGGTCATCTCACCATCGAGACGGCGGTCGACGCACTGGCCGCGGCCGACCGTGGCGAGACGATTCTGACCGGGCTGCGCGGTCGGTCCACCTGGACCAAGCGCGGCCAGGCCGCCGAAGTCGCAGTACGAGAGCTCACCGGCGAGCTCTCGCTGGACGCGTTGCGCGTCGTAACCGAAGACCCCGAGACTGTCACCGTCGAGCACCTGGACGGCCGCTCGTGGATCGTGCCGGTCACCAGCGCGGTCGCTGATCCTCCCCGTCCGGACTCGTGTGGAAAGGAGCCGTTCTCGATGTCGATCCTGCAAACCGGAACCCCAGTGTCAGGTGCCGTCGGATGAGCGGCGGTTTCGACGATCTGCTCGCCGCCAACGCGGAGTACGTCGCCGACTTCCACTACGGCGGCTTCGACGGGATCGCCCATGCCGGGATCGGTGTGGTCACCTGCATGGACTCCCGCATCCCGCCGCTGGAGATGCTCGGCCTGAAGCCGGGCGACGCGAAGGTACTGCGCTCCGCCGGCGGACGGGTCACGGAGATCACGATGACCGGGCTGGTGCTCGGCGTCCAGCTGCTCGGCGTACGCCGGATCATGATCATCCCGCACACCCGCTGCGCGATGGCCGCGATGTCCGAGGACGACCTGCGCGCCAAGGTCGAGCAGGCCGCCGGCAAGCCCGCCGGCTACCTGCCGATCTCGGTCATCCCCGACCAGGTCGAGGCCCTCCGCCGCGACGTCGCCGCCGTCCGCGAGCATCCGCTCATCGGTGACGACATCCTCGTCGGCGGCTTCATGTACGACGTCGACGACGGCCGCCTTACCCAGATCGACTGACCCGTCGCGCCGGTAGTACTGCTGCGGTGAGTCAGACCGAAGAAGCCCCGAGAGCCCACCGGGCGTGGCGCTGAGGAGATCTTCGAAGCGCCGCCCGGCTAGAGCAGGACGACTCTGCCGGTGTCGAGTTCGTAGTAGGCGGCGATGAGCTTCAGTTTGCCGGACTTTTCGAGGGGGCTGATGACGGGTGACTGGCGGAGTTTGGTGAGGGTCAGGGTGACGTTTGCCTGGACTGCGTTGGTGAGGCGGTCGCCGGGTTTGCCGGTGACCTGGCGGACGGCGGGTGCGAGGGTGTCGACCAGGTAGTCGAGGCTGCCTGCGGCCGAGGTACGTCGGCCTGCGTCGACGGCCTTGATCGTTGCGTCCAGCGCGCCGCATCGCTGGTGACCCAGGACCATCAGCAGGGGCGTGTGCAACTCCGCGATGCCGAACTCGATGCTGCCCGTCACCGACCGGTCCAGCGCACCACCGGCGCTTCGTACGACGACCAGATCGCCGAGCCCCTGGTCGAAGACGAGCTCGATCGGCACCCGGGAGTCGACGCAGCCCAGGATCGTGGCGAACGGGTGCTGTCCTTTGCTCACCGCCACACGGCGTGCGATGCCCTCGTCCAGGTCCTGTTCCTGGGCGGCGACGAACCGTGCATTCCCGGCCATCAGGCGCTCCATCGCCTGCTTGCCATCAGCAACCAACGTCGTGGTGGCAGCCGCGTTGGGGACCTGCGTGCCGGCCTCGGCGGTCGGTCCGGAGGTGCTGCCTGCGCAGCCGGCCAGCGCTCCCGCTGCGAGGGTCGTCGCGGCGGTGGTCAGGACCTGCCGGCGGGACGGAGTTCGGGACGGAGTACAGGATGGGGTGCGGGGCGGGTGGTTCAACGGAGGACTCCTGACGCACGAACGGCGGGGCGGGTGCCGTCGTTCGACCGTAGCAGATTGCATACAGTCTGCAGTACTCTCATCTTCTTCGAATCTCTCGGCCTCCGGCGGAGGATCTGATAGACATCCGGTATGAGACTCCGCCCCAGCTCATTTCGTCGTTCTTTGCTTGTCGGTGCTCTGGCACTGGCCGGCGTGCTGTCCGGCGCACCGGTGGTTCACGCCGCGCCGGCCACCGGGTGTCTGGATCAGTCGGTCGCCGGCACAGTCGAGGAGCAGCGGCTCGACGTCGGCGTGGCCGGTGGGCCTTCGGTGCCGGCCGAGATTCTTCGGCGATCCGGTTTCGACCGGCAGGTCGAGCTGTTCACTCATCTCCTGTGCCACGTGCCCAGCCGTCAGGCGGCGGCAGCCCTCGTGCGCGCCCAGGGCGAGATCCTGTGGCGCACAGCGACGTACCGGGCTCAGTATCCCGTGCACGGAGCCGACGCACTCCCATCCACCGACGACCGCGGTCTGTACTGGGCGCGGATCTCGATGGCGTTCGCCCTACGTCAGTGGCAGCCACGCTTCGGTCTGGGTACGCCGGAACGCGCCGGCCTGATCCAGTCGTTCGAATACGCCTCGCGTGGCATCACGAGCACCGGCTTCACCCCGGGCGTCCGCAAGATCCTCGTCACCGGCTTCGACCCGTTCACGCTGGACGCGGACATCCGCATCGGCAACCCGTCCGGCGCGAACGCGCTGACGCTCGACGGACAGCGCTGGACGGTGAACGGCAAGACCTACGAGATCCAGACCGCGATCTTCCCGGTCCGGTACACCGACTTCGACGAGGGCATGGTCGAGAACGCCCTCGCACCGCACTACCGGCCGGGGCCGCAGCACGCGGATCTTGTCATGACCGCGAGCCAGGGCCGCGTCGGCATCTTCGATCTCGAGGTCTTCAACGGACGGCGCCGCTCGGTCAGCTCGATCGGCGACAACAACAACCTGTGGGGCGGCGGCACGATCAATGCTCCGGTCGTCTCCCCCAGCATGCCGCCTGGTCCCGAGTTCCTGACGTCGAGCCTGCCGCTGGCGCGGATGTCGCAGGCGGACGTCACACCGTTCCGGACCCGCGTGAACACCTCGGTCCTGGAGATCCCGGCCGGCCAGACCGAGCCCGTACGCCGACCCGACGGCCCCACACCGGGCTCCATCGCCTCCGAGGGCACCGGCGGCGGCTACCTGTCCAACGAGGTTGCCTACCGCAACACCCTCCAACGCGACCTCCTCGACCCGTCCATGCCGGCCGGCCACCTCCACGTCCCGGTCCTGTCCTTCGACCCCGCCAACAAGACCGCCATCACTGACCCGACCTACGAGACCAACCGAGAAGCCATCATCAACGGCGCCCACGCAGTCCTCCGCGCCGCACTGAGTTGAGCCTCAAGCGTCTGCCGTGATCCGATCACGCCGGCGCTGGACGACCAGCGTGACTCCGAGCGCCGCACCCCCGAGAGCGATACCCCCCAAGGCCCCCACTGCGACAGAGGTGGTCTGCAGCGCACTCGTTCGGTCAACCACCGAGGTCGGTGCCGGGGCGGGATCGGTGTATCCGGGGTATCCAACTCCCTCGTCCGGCCACCTGTCGACCTGCTGTGTCGGCTCGGGCGGCTCCCGATCGGCGGCTGCGGACGCGGCAAGGGCCGGGGCGGCCGTCACGAAGGCGCACGCGATGGGAAGTACTGCGATTGCTGTAAAACGCTTGTTCATGATCCTGTCTTCCTGTCCTCGGGCCCGGAGGTGCCGCTCGTTGCGGCTGAGGAACTCCGTACGCCCGCTGACTCTGTTCTCGCCCACGCCGGTATCGCCGCGCCGCCTGGCGGTATCACCGCGGTAACAGAACCGTTGACGGCACCTTGGAACGGGTCGACAGTCGAGAAGTGGGCATCGACGTTCTCGGCCCGCTCACGATCGAGGGGGACCAGAACGCTCTCGGGCGACGTGATCGGGTGGTAGTCGCAGCTCTGGCTGTGCACCCCGGGGAGGTGGTCAGCGCAGAGCAGCTCGCTGATGCGCTCTGGGGCGAGCGGCCGCCCCAGTCTTGGCAGAAGGTCGTGCAGGGATGCGTGGTCCGCCTCCGCAAGGTGCTTGGAACACACACGATCGAGACTCTGCCACTGGGGTATCGACTCGTCCTGCCGCTCGACCAGATCGACGCCCAACGATTCGATCGCGCGGTGGCCCGGGCTCGTGAGTTGCTCGCGGCAGGCGACCCCGAGCGATCGGCTGTCGTCCTCGCAGAGGCGCTCACTCTCTGGCGGGGCCGTCCGCTGACGGAGCTCGACAGCTGGGACGACGCCCGCATCGAGGCCTCGCGACTGATCGAGTTGCGAGACAGTGCCGAGGAGTTGTACGTCGAGGCGGCGCTGCGGTCCGGCCAGCACGACACAGTGCTTGCCAAGGCACAAGCATTGGTGGCCGAGGCGCCGTTGCGAGAACGCCGCTGGGTCCTCCTCGCCACGGCGCAGTACCAGGCCGGCCGTCAGGGCGAGGCGCTACAGACGATCCGTCGGCTGCGAACCATACTGAACCGCGAATACGGACTCGACGCGAGCTCGGCCGTGGACGTACTCGAACAGGCGATCCTGCGCCAGGAGCCGTCCTTGCTCGTGGACAGCGCCCTGCCGGATCCGAGCCCGGTTTGCCCCTATCCAGGACTGAAGCCGTACGACGTGGGCGACGCCGACACCTTCTTCGGCCGCGACGAGGACATCGCCGCCTGCCTGCGCAAGCTGTCCGACACCTCGGTCCTCGTCGTCGCCGGACCTTCCGGATCGGGCAAGTCGTCCCTGGTCCGGGCCGGGGTGGCCGCCACCTTGCGCCGCGACGGCGATCCGGTCGTGGTGCTGACGCCGGGTCCGCATCCGGTCGCTGCCCTGGCGGCCGCGATGCCTGGTACGACGGTCCCGGTACTGATCGTCGATCAGTTCGAAGAACTCTTCTCGCTCTGCCAGAAGGTCGAGGAGCGCGAGTCCTTCCTGGCCACGCTGATGGCCCACCAGGCACCGCTGGTGATCTCGATCCGCGCCGACCGGCTGTCCGAGGTACCTGACTATCCGGCCTTCGCGCGACTCGTCGAACGTGGCCTGTACCTGCTGTCCGGCATGCGGCAGGACGACCTACGGGCAGCGATCGAGCAGCCCGCCCGGCGTGCGTCGCTCGTTGTCGAACCCGGACTGGTCGACCTGCTCGTCAACGAAGTCACCGATCAGGCCGGCGCCCTGCCGTTGATGGCACATGCCCTGCGCGAGACCTGGCAACGTCGCGAGGGCCGCACGCTCACAGTCGCCGGCTACAACGCCTCTGGCGGAATCCAACGGGCTGTTGCCCGATCCGCCGACGAGGTCTACGAGCGGATTCCGCCTGAGCAACAACCGATCCTCCGTGATCTGCTGCTCCGCCTCGTCACTCCGGGCCCGCGAGGCGAGCCGATCCCGTGCAGGCAACCCAGCCGCCTCCTCGTGACGTGCCCGGAGGACGACACGATGATCGACCTTCTGGTCGCCTCACGACTGCTGACGAGCGACGCCGGCGTCGTCGGGATCGCACATGAGTCGCTCGCTCGTGCCTGGCCCAGGCTCCGCGGCTGGCTCGAGGACGACCTCGAAGGCCAACGTGTCCTGCACCACCTCGCGATCGCGGCAGACTCGTGGAACGACCTCGGCCGGCCCGAGAGCGAGTTGTACCGCGGCGTGCGCCTCGCCAAGGCTGTCGACTGGCGAGACCGGACGACGCCCACGCTGACCGCGACCGAGACAGACTTCCTCGCCGCAAGTACGCAGCTGTCGGAGCGCGATCTCCACGCCGCCGAGAGGCGGGCCCGGCTGCAGGTACGCGTCAACCGCCGGCTACGCGCAGCCCTGGCAACTGGTGCGGTTCTCCTGGCCGGCACGCTGATCGCCGGCCTCGCCGCTGTCCGCCAGGCCGATCGGGCCGAACAAGCCGCCACCCACGAGCTCGCCCGCAAGGTCGGCGGCCAAGCGTTCCTCACCGAGGAGATGAGCAGTGCGCTCCTGCTCGCCGCCCAAGGCGTCCGGCTCGACGACGCGCCGGAGACCCGCGCCAACCTGGTTGCTGCGATCGGCAAATACCCGCTGTTGATCCGGTCCATCGCTGCGCCTTTCGGCCGGACCTCGAACCTGGACGTCTCTCCTCACGGCGGTCGGCTCGTGTCCGGCGACAACAGGGCGACCTTCCACCTGTACGACGCCGCGTCGGGCGCGGTGCTCCATTCGTACCGGTTCGCCCCGGTCGCCGAGGCCGCGGAGATCGTCACCACGCCGCGGTTCAGCCCCGATGGCCGCCTGATCGCCGCGATCTCCGGAACGCACGACGGTACCGCGATCGACCCGGCGTGGCCGATCCGGCTGTTCAACGCCGACAGCCTGAAACCTCTGACGGTACAGCCCGCCGCGCCGAAGACCGCCGTACGCCTCAAGAGCCTGGCCTTCAGCGCAGACGGGCGCTATCTCGTCGTTGCGGCGCAGTCGGCCACCGGCGATTGGGGGGCAGTCCCTGGATTCGCTCTCGTGTGGGATGTCGATGCACTCGATCGGCAGCCACGGCGGGTGGCGTTGGGTGAGGGGCCACAGCGGGCGGCGATCAGCCCCGACGGCCAGACCATCTACAAACCCTGGCCGTTGACGGCGATCGACGTGCCGACCGGCACGCAGAAATGGCAGCGTTCCGATCTTGTCGGCGGCCCGATCGTCGACTCCACCATCGGCCTACCCATCGTCGAGGTCTCCACGGACGGCCGACGGATCGCCTATGTGCATCCCGGGCCCGTCCGAACCGACCGAACTCTGACCACGGTCGTCGACGCGCACACCGGGCAGACCATCAGGGAGTTCCGGAGCACCGCGGATCCGCCGCGCGCAGCCGCGTTCTCGGCCGACGGCAAACTGCTGGCGACGGCGCACTTCGGCGGCGAGGTGGTCGTCTGGGAGATCGCCACCGGTCACGCGCTCCACCGGTTCCGCACGGTGGAGGTTTCGTGGGCAGTCGCGTTCGGTCCGGACCTGCGAACGCTCTACACCGCCGGCGACAGCGGCATGCTCCGTGCCTACGATCTCGCCGGCCGGCAACGGTATCTGGCCTGGACCCAGGCCGCGCCGCCCCGTCACTATCTCCACATCCTTGCCTCCGGCAACGGGAAGCGGACCGCGTATCTGTGGAACGAGGGCGGCACCTCCTGGGTGAGCTTCTCGGAGTCGCACAGCGGCCGGATGACACCGCCTGCTCGCCTGGGGCTGGAGCTTCTGGGTGAAGGCCAAGCGCCGGCATCCTGGCATCCGGACGGGAACCGTCTCGCCGTCCATGACCTACGCACCGTCGTCGTTGTCGACGCATCCACCGGCAAGGTGCTGCAGACGACCGAGCAAGCAGAGGTGCTGTCGGTCGGCTACATCGACCATGGCAACCGCATCGTCACCGGGAAGGATTCGGGCACCTATTACTTCGACGCGGCGATGAACCCGCAAGGCGCGACACTGCAGTTCGTCCCCGATTGCTGCACCGCGGCATCACCGGACGGCGAGGCTGCCGTGCTGTTCCAGGAGGGCAGAAGCGGCGCGACGATGTTCTGGCGCATCATCCGAGCGGCGGACGGCAAGGTCGTCAGGCAAGGCGAGCTGTCTACGACTGTCAACGCAGCCGCGTTCTCGCCGGACGGGCAACTCATCGCGGGCACCGGCAGCGGTGGCGTCTTCACAATCGACGTCCGCTCCGGCGTGCTGAAGTTCGCACCCAGTGTCGGCCGGAAATCGGAGGGCACGAGCGTTCGCTTCTCCCCCGACGGCACTCGTCTCGTCGCAGGTGCCGCCGACGGAACCGTCACACTCTGGAACACGCGAACGCTCGACATCCTGCTGACCGTCGCAACCGCGACGGACGCAATCCCGGTGGCGCCGATCTTCACCGAAGGCAGCGAGGACGTGAGCATCCCGGCGTACGACGGCAAGGCCTATCACTGGAAGACCACCACCACACAGATCCTGGCTCAAGCCTGCGCGATGGCCGGGCGCAACCTCACTCTGGCGGAATGGACGCAGAACTTCCCCGACCGTACCTACCAAGAGACCTGCCCGTGAACAGCATTCTGATCAATCACCCGCTCGGCATGATCAGTTTTCTGTACGTTAGATGGTGAGTATGTCGGTCGTTCTGACGGGCGAACCTGTGGTGAAGGAGTGGTTGGCGGCCAGGCCTGTGACGAGGGCCAGGGCGGCCTGGCGGGCGTCGGCGATGTCGGCTCCCTCGGTTGGTTCGTCGTCGAGTAGGGCCGCGAGGACGCGGGCGTCAGCACCGCCGTGGCCGGCGTGGTCGTGGGCGACGGTGTGGTCGACCGGGGGTTCCCAGAGTGGGCGCAGGGTGATCGTCGTCCGTCCCGCGGCCGGTGCGGCCAGGTCGCCGTGGACCCAGCCTTTGGCCGATTCGACCCGTTGATTGGGTGCGGTAAATGTCGACTCTTCGACATTCAGTTCGAGCCGGCCGCGCGATCCGTTGAACATCACCCGGTAGCCCTCGGCGGGTGAGTACGCCGTCAGGTGGTACGTCATCGTCGCCCCGGTGTCGTACGAGACCAGCACGGCCATGTCGTCCTCGATCGTCACTCCCGGCGCGAAGACGTTGCGATCCCGGTAGTACCCGTCCTCCCCCTCGGCATCCAGGTACAGCTCGCGGAGCGTCGCGTTGTCTGCCAGGTGCAAGGTGAACGGATCGTCAGCGGCGGCAGCCGATCCGTCGACGCGGTCGTAGGGACGTGCATAGCCGTGCGCATGCCCAGGCCCGTAGAAGGCGAGTTGCCCTTGCGCGTAGACGATCCGCGGCTCCGCGCCCAGCCACCAGTTCACGAGATCGAAGTGATGGCTGGCCTTGTGCACCATCAGGCCGCCGGAGTTCGCCTTGTCGCGATGCCAGCGACGGAAGTAGTCCGCGCCGTGCGACACAT
Organism: Kribbella sp. NPDC051586; assembly: GCF_044453965.1. Classification (NCBI taxonomy): domain Bacteria; kingdom Bacillati; phylum Actinomycetota; class Actinomycetes; order Propionibacteriales; family Kribbellaceae; genus Kribbella; species Kribbella sp. NPDC051586. Next base: position 1,396,718 of record NZ_JBITDF010000003.1, read on the forward strand.
CGAGCATCCACTCGAAGTGGACCGAGTGGATGTCCCCGATCGCACCCTCCGCCAGCAACGATCGCACCCGCCGATGCACCGGGTTGAACCGATAGTTGTACGCAACCGACAACGACCCGCCCGTCTCGCGAACCGCCGCCAGGATGCTCGTCGCCTTCGCGGCATCGGTCGTCATCGGCTTCTCGCTGATCACCCGCACGCCGGCCCGCAGCGCGGCCTCGATGTACCGGTCGTGGGTCGCATCCACGCTGGTGACGATCAGCAGCTCGATCCGCTCGACCCGCAGCATCTCCTCGAACCGCCCGGGCGGCCATTGATGCGCGGTATGCCGCCCGGCCGCGAGCAGCATGCGGTTGTGGAAGGCCATCCGGACCGAGTTCGGGTCGCACAACGCGACGACCTCGTACGCGTCCCGCTTGGCCAGGCCTTCGGTGAACAGCTGGGCACGGTTTCCGGTTCCGGCGATTGCCGTTCGCACTGGCATTCAGGACCTCCTATTGCTTGACCGCACCGGCCAGACCGTTGACGAAGAAGCGCTGCAGGAGCACGAAGAGCAGGATGATCGGGGCGAGCGTGATGACCGTGCCGGCGCACAGCAGCGTCCATTCCGTGGAGTTCTCGCCGATGAACGCGTACATGCCGATCGCGAGCGTGCGCAGTTCGGGCCGGCCGAGCGTGAACACCAGCGGGATGAAGAAGCTGTTCCACGCGGTGATCGCGGTGAACAGGCCGACCGTGGCCAGCATCGGCCCGGACAGCGGCAGCATGATCCGGACGAACGTCTGGTGGAAGTTCGCCCCGTCGACCTGCGCGGCGTCCTCGAGCTCTTTGTCGATCGCCATGAAGTAGCCCATGAACAGGAACGTCCCGAACACCACTCCCCCGGACGCCTGCACGATGATCACGGACCACAGGCTGTTCAGCAGATGCACCCGCTGCATCAGGTCGAACACCGGAATGATCGTGTAGCCGTGCGGCAGGAACAGCGTCGCCGACACCAGCCCGAGGCAGAACCCACGGCCCGGGAAGCGTGTACGGGCAAGTACGTAGCCCGCGCAGGACGTGACTACTAAAGTGATCACTACTGTGCCTAGGGTGAGCAGTATTGTGTTCATGAAGTACCGGCCGAACGACGCCTCCTGCCACGCGTCCAGGTAGTTCGCCCAGAGGAAGTGCGAGGGCATCGGATTCAGCCCGTCGACGAAGAAGTCGTCGTCGCTCTTCAGCGACGATCCGAGCGCCCAGAACAACGGGTACAGCCAGGCCAGTCCGCTGACCAGCAACGCCACATGGGTCATCACGGTCACCACCCGCCGCCGCGTCATGAGGCACCCCGCCGACGTGCGAGAGACCGCAGGACGAGGACCTGGACGACTGAGAAGCCGATCAGCAGCAGGCCGTAGATGAACGACGCCGCGGAGGCCAGACCGATGTCCGGCTGGACCGCGTTGGCATTACTGCCGCCGAACGCCAGGTGGTAGATGTAGGTGTTCACGACCTCCGTGGCGAAGTACGGGCCGCCGCTGGTCAGCACCTGCACCAGGTCGAAGATCTGGAACGTGCCGATCACCGCCAGGATCACGATCACCACGCCCACCGCGCGCAGCATCGGGATCGTGATGTACCGGAACATCGCGAACCGCCCGGCGCCGTCCAGCCGTGCGGCCTCGTACAGCTCGTCGGGGATGGTCTGCAGCCCGGCCAGGAAGTACACGAGGTTGTAGCCGAACGTGTGCCAGATCCCGACCAGGATGATGATCGCCATCGCGAAGTGCGGATCCCCCAGCCAGTCGATGTGCTGATAGATGAGGTGCAGGTTGAGCAGCAGCGTGTTGATCGAGTCGCCGAAGTTCGACACCAGCAGCTGGATCACGACGCCGATCACCGCAGCAGACGTCACCACCGGCAGGAAGAACAGCGTCCGGTAGAACGACGCGAACCGCAGCCGCTTGTTGTTCAGCACCAGCGCGAGCGCCAACGCCAGCACGAGCTGGACGGGGACGACGAAGGCGGCGTACACGAAGGTGTGGCCGAGGGACCGCCAGAAGATGCTGTCGTGGACGATCTGGCGGAAGTTGGCCAGCCCGACGAAGTTCGACGGATCGCCGATCCCGTCCCACTTGTAGAACGTGTAGCCGAGCGACGCGACGATCGGATACACGACGAACGCGAGCAGCAGCGCCATCATCGGCGCCAGGTACACGTACGACCAGAGATAGGTACGGCGACGCGCCCGCCGCCGGGCCGCCGCTGGTGGCGGCCCGGTAGCGGTCACGTCCGGCCGTACGGCGGTCAGCACCATCAGGCGCCCGGCTTCGTCGTGTAGGCCTTGGTGAGATCCCAGTCAGCGAAGGCGAAGTCCTTCGCGCTCACTCCCGGCGCCTTCTTGATCGCGTCGCCGAGGGCCTGGTTCATCTTGCCCTCGAGCTCGGTCAGCGCGCCCTGCGGATCCTTCAGCTGCCCCGTGTAGACGCCGGCCAGCACGTCGTTGATGTCCGGCTTCACCGCGGGTAGCTGAACCGCCGACACCTTCGGGTTGCGGATGGCAGGCTGCGGCCCGACCACGGCCGCGCCCGACATCGCGACGTACTGCGAGAACGGTGCGAAGGTGACGCTCTTCGGGTCGTTGTTCTTCGCGTACACCGACAGGCCCTGGCCCTGCTCGACCCAGCGCTTGCCCGCATCCGGGCTGTACAGCCAGTCGAACCAGGCCCACGCCTCGTCGGCATGCGGTGTCTTCGACGAGACGGCAACGAACCGGCCGCCGGGAGGCCCGTAGAACAACGCCTTCGGAGTCGCGTCAGGGCTCGGCAGCGTCACCAGGCTGTACTCGGTGAACTTGTGCTGGCTCCACTCCGGCTGGTTCCACACTCCCCCGACTGTCATCCCGAACCGGCCGCGCTCGAAGAACGCACGCGCCTGCTCGTCGGAGATGCTCATCGAGTTCGGGTAGAACCAGTTCTTGTTCTTCCACTCCATCAGGAGGTTGATCACGTCGAGGTAGTTGCGATCGCTGCCGAACGTCCAGTGCCCGACCCGGTAGTCCATCCCGTCGATCCCGCCGACCGAGGCGCCACCTGGCGAGCCGGCGCCCCGGACGAACAGATCCAGCCACCAGGCCAGGGTGGTGTTGGTCGAGTTGCCGAAGCCGAACGGCGCGACCTTCCCGCCGCTCTTCGAGGCGATCGCCTCCGCCGCGGCGGTGAGGTCGTCCCACGTCTTCGGCAGCTTCGGACTGCCGTCGTCGTTCGTCAGCCCGGCGTCCTTGAACACGCCGTGGTGAACGTACAGCTGCAGCGACGGCGCCGGGGCCGCGAACGGCGCGGTGTAGACCTTGCTGCCGAAGACGTCCACTCCCTCGACGAAGCTGCTCTCCGGGAAGCGCGACTGCCAGGACTTCGTCGCCCACTTGTCCACCGGCATCAGCCAGTCCTGTGACACCTGCTGGCTGACCTGCGGGCTCTTCGGCACCATCAGGATGTCCGGCGGGTTGTTGCTCCGGTATGCGAGCGACACGAGGTCGGCGTACTTGTCGCTGACCTGCGTGGTCTTCTTGACGGCGATCTCCGGGTGAGCCTGCTGGAACAACTTGATCTCGTTGTCGACCCAGCCGGCCTGGCTGGCGTACCAGTCCCAGTAGGTGATGGTGGTCTTGGCCTTCGACCCCTGAGCGTCGTTGCCCGAGGAGCAGCCGGCGAGTGCGCCCGCGCCGGCCAGGCCGGCCGCACCCCGGAGCAGTGTCCGCCGTGAGATGGGTGATGACATGAGAATTCCTCCAGTGACTTAGCTGCAGGCCGGCGAGGCCGACGACGCGGTCTGGGACAGGGATCCGAGCCGCCAGGTGAGTGGACTGCCGTCCCAGGTCACCGCGACGCGGCGCGGGCGCTGGAAGGGCAGGAACGAGACGGTCTGGCCGCGATCCGACGGTCCGGGGCTGAACGCGTTGTCGGCGCCGACCGGGATCGGGATGTAGTAGCTGTTGGCGTTCGAGTAGCCGAAGTACGCGGTGTAGGAGTCGGAGTTGTGTACGACGCAGGCGGCGGTGGGCTGCACCGGGTTGAACGCCGTCTCCGCCGGACCGGTCCCGCCGGCAACGGTCTTGGCGAGCGGTGCGAACGAGGCGTCGTCGACCAGCAGGTCTCCGGCACCCGTGGTCGTGCTGACCCACCACTCTGCCTTGGTCAGCGTCCCGGTCCACGACACCGCTGTGTTGGATGCCGTGATCTGCGTCCAGCCGGTGGAGGTGACAGGCGCCGAGCCGAGTCTCAGCGTGGTCGAACCAGTTGACGTGGTCAGCTTCAGACTCACCATCGCGGTATCCGCCGAGCCGGATGCGAGTCGCACCCAGGCGGACGAGTCGTACAGCCCACCGTTCACGACCGACACTCCTTGCGCCGGACCGGCCCAAGCCGCCTCTCGCCCAGCCGCCGACAGGTCACCAGCGCCGGTGTGCGGAGTCGTCGACGCGTTCCTCAGCGTGCAGGTGCCGAGGCAGTACCAGCCGGTGGTGTTCGACTGGTTCTCCAGCGTCCCGTTCGCCAGCACAGACGGTGTGGGCAGGTACGGCGTGATTGCGGGCGGGCCCTGCGCGGGTGGCGGCGTACCGTCCGTCGGCGTGATGGCCAGGTCGTCCAGGGTGCACTCGGGCGAGCTTGCGCTGGGGTTCGACCAGGCGAACGCCTGGACCCACTTCGTCCCGGCCGGTGGAGTGAAGGCGGCCAGCTTCTGCGTGTACGCGCGCTCGTCGGCGTACGTGAGCTCGTATTGGAAGGTCGGCGTACCAGCGGTGGCGCCGCCGCGAACGCCGACGTAGCACTGGGTGCCGACGCCGTTCAGGCGACCCCAGCCGGACAAGAGGTAGCTGGTGCCCGGGGTGAGACCGGTGACGTTCTGCGTGACGCCGGAGCCTGGGCCCAGGGCGAGAGCGGTGTGGCCGCTGTGCGCGTTCGCGGCGGTCGACGGGCCGGTGCCGAGGGACGTCCAGCCGCGGATGCCGGTCTCGAAGCCGCCGTCGCCGATCGGGTTCGGCTGGTTGGTGCGGACGGTAGTGGCGATGCCGTCGGCGATCACCTTGACCGATGCGCCGGCCGTGGTCGGCATGGCGATCTTGACCTGCTTCGAGATGCCGTTCACGGTGACCGTCACCAGATAGTCACCGAGGAAGCCGCGGGTACCGAAGGTACCGGCGGCGCTCGTCTGGCCTGAGACGCTGGTGTGCCATTGGTGATTGATCAGGTCCTCCCACGCCAAGGCGTTCGGCTTGGGTGACCAGTCATCGTTGTAGAGCGCGACGCGCGGGTTGTAGATGTTCTTGGACCAGATGCCGAAGTTGCTGATCTGGTTGACGTTCGGGTTGGAGAACATCGCGGTCATGAAGTCGCGCGTGTAGTCCGCCTGCAGTTGCTGGTCGTCGGTGTCCACGTCGAACTCGGTGACCGCGACGTTCACACCGAGGCCGGCGAACTGGTCGACGATCGTCATCAGGTCGTCCGGCGAGGTGAGCTGGAGTCCGTTGAAGTGGCTCTCGAAACCGACCGTGTCGATCGGCGCACCCGAAGACTTGAGCGACTGTACGAGGTTGTACACCTCGTCGCGGTGACGCTTCTCCCAGCCGTTGTTCTCGACCAGGCCGTAGTCGTTGAGGGCGAGCTTCGCGTTCGGGTCGGCCGCGTGCGCGAGCCGGAACCAGTTGGCGATCTCGTTCGGGCCGAGGATGTCCTGGACGTTGTGTTCGGAGTACGGCTCGTTCACGACGTCCCACTCGTCGACGATGCCGGCCAGCGTCGATGCCTCGTCGGTGATGTGGGTGTTGATCCGCGCGCGTAACGCGTCCGGATCGTTCTGCAGGTTGACGACGTCGGGCTGCATCAGTCCCCACGACGGCCAGATCAGGTTGTGGCCGCGGATCCGCAGCCCGTGCTCCCGCATCCACTGCAGTGCCGGCAGGGTGACCGTCTCGCGCTCGGTCGGGTTCTCCCAGTGGTTCCACTTCAGATTGTTGCCCAGGGCTCCTTGGTTGAACAGCGTCGAGTACTTCGACTGGTACTGCGCGAGGTCCGTCCCGCTGATCCCGCCGGACGGATCACCGATCAGCCGGGCGCCGTCGGACGCGGCGCCGAACTTGAACGCGCTCGTCTGCTCGACGGCGGACACAGTCGCACCACTGACCGGGTTCCCGGCCGGGTCGACGACCGAGACCGACAGGTTCCCCTTGCGGTACTGGTCGATCCGGGCATCGGCCGCGGTACGCCAGGCCGCGTCCGGATCGCGCCCGTCGTACGTCACCTGCGGATAGCCGGCCGGGTTGCCCGGTCCGAGGTCCCGCACCGAGACGCCGGCGATCTGGAACTTCTGCGTGCCGTACCCGAGCCAGAGGTTCAGGTGCGCGGCCGTGCTCGTCCCCGCGGTGTACGTCGCGGCGGCGCGGAAGGGGAACTCGAACTTCTTCCACTCCGTGCCGTAGAGCAGCGCCGCGTTGAGGGACTTCTTGTACGGCGAGCCGTCGGTTTCGAAGACCAGGTGAGCGTTCCCGGTGGTCGCGCCAGGCGTCGGCGTGATTACCCGGGCCCACACAGTCGCCACCAGCGCGTCGCCTTCGGTGACCGTGGCGGCCGCGGGTACGCCGAGGGTGATCTCGTACTCGCCGTCCAGCCCGGGGCTCTGGGGCGCGCTCGGGACGGTGATCTCGAGGGCCTTGGTGAAGTCGGGGTTGCCGGCGATGTCGACCTGCCGGGTCGCGTCGGTGGGGAGACTCTTGAACTCGGAGAAGCCGGCGACGGCATCGGTCGGGAGGACCTCGTACGGCGTCGCGTCGGCACGGGCCGTGGTCTGGATCGCCACGGTGGCGATGACCGAGGCGATGAGGGCAAGGGTCGCACCGGTGGCCAGTCTTCTGAACACTGGAGGATGTCCTTCCGGAGGGCGCGCGACAGCACCGCCCGTCGGCGTCAGGCCTGGGGCGCTGTCGTACGTGGCGTGTCAGCGGGTCGGGCGGGACCTCGATCCGGAGGATCAGGCCTTGGTCGTCTGCGAGCGTCCGCGCGGGGACCGGGTCACGGGCGCCGGCCCGCAACTCGCCCGGACGATCAGGCTGGTCGGCATCACCAGACGAGGCAGCTCGGCGGCCGGCGGCACGACGTCGACCGCCTCCCCCGGCTCCTCGTCATCGGGGTCGCGAGGGCCGATCTCGGACAGCAGCAGCTCCGCCGCCCGCTTGCCCATGTCGATGAACGGTTGCTGGATGGTGGTCAACGGCGGCCGGATCTGCGCCGCCGATTCGATGTCGTCGAAGCCGATCACCGAGACGTCCTCCGGCACCCGCAGCCCGGCTTCGGCGGCCGCGGTCATCACGGCGTACGCCGTCACGTCGGAGTGCGCGAACACCGCGGTGGGCCGCTCGCCGGCCGGCAGCGCGAACAGTTCGTGCGACCGCGAGCGGATCTGCTCGGGCAGGAAGTCGCCGGGCTTGGTGAGCTCCGGATCCGGCTGGATGCCGGCCGCCCGGAGCGCGTCCAGGTACCCGCGGTAGCGGTCCTGGCAGCAGCGGTACGTCATCCGCCCTTGCACACAGGCGATCCGCTCGTGGCCGAGCTGGAGCAGATGGTCCATCGCCGTCAGCGCGCCGTCGTAGTTGTCGGCGGTGACCGACGGCAGCGCCACGTCGGCGTCGATGGTGTTCACCAGGACGACCGGCAGGCCTTCCTCGTGCAGCTGCACGAGCGGCTCGAGCGGCTGCTCGTGACTGACCACCAGCAGCCCGGAGGCCATGCTCGAGGTCAGGATCCGGTCGATCAGCGAACCGTAGTCGCGGTCGTTGGTCGCCGTGTAGAGGATGATGTCGAACCCGCTCCGCTCGGTCACCGCGGCCACCCCGATGTTGATCGAGGCAACCATGTGCCAGGACAGGCCGGGCACGACCATGCCGATCAGGCGGGTGCTCCCCTTGGCCAGCGCGGTGGCGGCGAAACTCGGCACATACCGGTGCCGGCGCATCACCGCGAGGACGTGCCGCCGGGTTGCCGGGTCGACCTTCGGGCTGTTGTTCAGCACCAGCGAGACGGTGGACTTCGACAGACCGGACAGCGCGGCGATGTCGCGGATCGTCAGCTTCGCCATCCGGCCGTCCTTCACATTCGGTCCGTTGGACTGGTCCAACGGCTGGTGCACCGGAACGTAACAGTGCTCCGGTACGCCGTCAACACCCAGCCTGCAATCGGTTTCAGTACGAAGCATTGCGCCGATCGTCGTCTTCGTGCCACGATCGGCAAACCCGTGTTGGACCGGTCCTACGCAGGCCGGGATCACCTGCCGGGACCGGTCCGGCACGCCCGCCGGTCGATTCCGTCCGGTTCCGTCGATTCCGTCGTTCCGTCCCATCAGGTCGCAGCCAGGAAGGCCGCCCATGCCGCCGTACGCCCTCGACGACTTCGCCTTCGACCTGCGCCGCGCTGTCCCCCCGGCCGAGATCTGGGTCGGCAGCGGCACCGGCACGGTCCGCCAACTGCCCGGGACGGTGTGTGGGGTCGGCGGCTGGTTCGCTCCCCCGCTCGCCGCGCCGGACAGCACTTTGACCGTCTCGTTCGACGTCGACGGGCACCGCCTCGTCGACGCGGCTCGGCCCGGCGCCGGCAATCGCGGCCTGCTTCCTGCGGGCGGCACCTGGCGCCCTGATCGGATCGTCCGTCGTGGCACCTACCATCACTACTCCGACGGTCTGACGTCACTGGCCGTCGAGTCGACCCTCGTCCCGGGCCACGGCTCCCCCGGGTACGTCCTCACGATCAAGATCCGCAACCGCTCGGCCAATCACCACGACATCACCCTGCGTCCCGACCTGGCGCCGACCCAGGCCCACGACGTCCCGCTCGCGAGCTGGGGTTGGGTTCCACCCGGTCCAGGCACCGGGGAGCCGGTGACTCTCAATCACGACGGCCTGACCAAGGTCCTCGAGGCGAACGGCGAAGCAACCTTCGTCCTCCAGGTGCAGGACGCGACCGTGGCTGACGACGCTCGCGCCCGCGCACTCAGCAATGTCCCGGTCCTCACCTCGGACATCCCAGGGCTCGAGCAGTACTACCGCCGCTCGCTCGCCAATGGACTCGTCTGCTGGTGGGATCATCCCGGCTTCGTCACCCAGCCGTTCATCGCAACGTCCGGCCTCGACGGCGGCGCCCTGTGCGCGTACGCCTGGGACACCGGCGGGTACGCCCCGAACCTCCTGAGCCTGATGCTCGGCGACAGCGTCCTCGACATCATCGAGTCGTTCCTCGATGCCGACCTCACCGACCGCTACGCGATCGCCCCGGACGGCACCGGCCTCGGCGTCGCCTACGCGTACAGCGGCTGGGCGCTCGTCGCGCTGACCCGGGCGGCCGCGGCCGAACGCCGCCTCGATCCAGCGCTGATCGCCCGGCTGTACGACGTACTCATCGCCCTCGACAAGCGATTCCGGCCCGACGACCGAACCGGCGTACTGCGGGACTACGGCGACCAGAGCAATCTCCTGGAGATGCGCGGATCCGGCTGGGAACACGTCGTCGCCAGCCCCAACGCGGAACGCGCGTGGACCCTCGAGACGCTCGCCGAGCTCTCCGACCTCACCGGGGCCGCGCTGCCGTCCGACGAGCTCCGGCGCTCGGCCCGCCAGATCCGGGAAGAGGTGTTCCGGCAGCTGTGGGATCCCCGGGCCGGGTGGTTCCGCAGCCGCTATCCAGACGGTCACACCGAGCTCGCGTACTCCGTGCAGGCGTTCGACGTACTGCGATCCGGCGACTGTCCGCCGGAAGTCGCGGACGCTCTGATCAGCCACCTTCGACCCGGCGCGTTCCTCGGCGAGTACGGCGTCAGCAGTGTCAGCGCCGAGGACGAGCTGCACTACGAGACCGCCGACATCGACTGGTCGGGCGCCGGCGCGTACACCGGCGAGGCGCCCCAACTCGCGCTGACGCTCTGGCAGCACGGTCGTCCCGAGCTGGCCTGGGACGTCCTGCGCCGGCTGTTCTGGATGGGCGACCATTATCCGTACTTCCCGCAGGACCATTACTCCGACAGACCTGGCGCGCCCGCGTCCGGCCGCCGCGTCAACATCATCGCCGGGCTCACCGGCGCCGAGGCCATCCTCACCGGCCTGGCCGGCATCCAGCCCAATCCTGACGGCTCGCTCCACATCCGTCCGCAGCCTGTTGCCGCTGGCAACATCACGCTGAGTGGCCTCGGCCATCGCGGTCACACCATCGACGTCGAGATCCGGCCCGGCGGCTTCGACGTCTCGGTCGACGGTCGCAGGCTGTCACCGGAAGTGGACGGCACTGTCATCGCCGTGCGCCCCGCGCCCAGCGGTTGCGGTTCGGGCGACAGCGCCGGATGATTCAGAGGTTCGATCCGCCCGTCGAATGCTGGGAGGGGCCCACGCATGAGGATCCGAGTTCTGGTGAGCGCTGCAGCAGCGACCGCACTCGTCGCAGCCGCAGTGGCCGGTCCGGCCCAGGCGTCGCAGGAGGTGGCCGCCGCACCGGCGGCGCCGACCTTCGTCGACGGTCTCGCCCAGGCCGTGTTCTCGACCAACCCCGCCGATTGGTACAGCGGTGAGGTCTGGGTGCAGGCGCCGTTCGACAGCGACCGCGACGGCGTGCCCGACCGGATCCACGCCGACTTCACCGCGCCCTCGGAGGTCCTGACCCAGGGGCTGAAGGTGCCGGTCATCTTCGAGGACAGTCCGTACTACGCGGGTACGGCGGACGAGTACAGCAACTGGGGTGTCGACCACGAGCTGGGTTCCCCACCGGCGACGCGCCCGCGTGCGCCGTTCTGGACGGCGCACGAGACCAGCCCGGTGATCAGCACCATCTACGAGTCGACCTGGGTCCCGCGTGGGTTCGCTGTCGTCCACGCTGAGTCGCCGGGCACCGGCCACTCGGACGGCTGCCCCACATCCGGTGGCACGAACGAGACGCTGGCCGCGAAGGCGGTGATCGACTGGCTCAACGGTCGAGCCCGCGCGTACACGACCAGGGACGGCTCCACTCGGGCCGTCGCCGGCTGGACGACCGGGAACGTCGGCATGATCGGTACGTCGTACAACGGCACTCTGCCTGAGGCCGTCGCGACGACCGGCGTGGCCGGCTTGAAGGCGATCGTGCCGATCTCGGCGATCTCCGACTGGTACGACTACTACCGCGCGAACGGCATGGTACGGGCGCCGCATTCGTCGTCGAACCCGTCGGGCAACAACAACGCCTTCCAGGGCGAGGACCTGGACGTGCTGGCCGACGTCGTCTACTCGCGGCTCGACGAGACCGGCGCGCGGACCATCTGCCAGCCGGTGATCGACGACATCGAGCGCCACATCGACCGTGCCACCGGGAACCGCAGCAGCTTCTGGCAGGAACGCGACTACATGAAGGACGTGCGCAACGTCCGCGCCGCGACCTTGCTTGCCCATGGCAACAACGACTTCAATGTCATCGCGAAGAACGCGGCCCAGTTCTACGCCGCGCTCAAGAAGCAGCACGTGCCGCACATGTTCTACTTCCACCAGGGCGGCCACGGCGGCGCCCCGCCGGACGTGCTCATCAACTACTGGTTCACCCGCTACCTGTACGGCGTACAGAACGGAGTCGAGCGGCTGCCACGATCGTGGGTCGTCCGCGAGGCCGCGTCGTGTCCGCCACGCCAGACGACGGTGTCCGGGGACCAGTCGAACACGGCGACACTCGCGGTCGCCGACACGAGACCGTTCCGGATCGGCTTCTCGTTGACCGTGCCGCAAACCAACGCCGACGGGACGATCACCAGTACGACGCGGCTGATCGCGAAGATCCCCGACTCGACTCATCTGGTCCTGGCCTCACCCGTTGCGACGGCCGACGGTCAGAAGGTCGCCGGTGGCGCCACCGTCAGCCTGCAGTGTGGCAACGCCAACCCGACGCCGTACGCCGAGTGGCCGGACCCAGCCGCCGGTCAGGCCGGGCTTCACCTCACGCCGGGCGCACCGACCCGCGGCGGCCTGACCTTCACTCCGACCCGACCGGGCACGGCCCCGGAGACGCTCACCGATGATGCGTCGATCGCCGCCATCACGTCGGCGAACGCGCCGTCCTCGGGAGTGCGGCTGGTCTACCAGACGCCACCGCTCACCAAGCCGGTCCGCATCAGCGGTACGCCGTCGGCCTCGCTGCAGCTCGCCTTCAGCGCGTCGAAGGCGAACGTGACCGCGGCGCTGGTCAGCTACCCGCCGACCGGCAACGGCACGATCCTCACCCGCGGCTGGATGGACCCGGCGAACCGCGTCTCCGACTGGTTCGATGCGCCGGTGAAGCCAGGAAAGATGTACCGGATGGACGTCGACCTGCAGCCGAAGGACGTCGTCGTGCCCGCCGGAAACCGGCTGGCGCTGATGATCGTGTCGAGCGACCGCGACTTCACCATCCGGCCCGCTCCCGGCACCCGGCTCACCCTCGACCTGTCCCACAGCTCGATCGACATCCCGGTGGTCGGCGGCCGCAAGGCCCTGGCCGACGCGCTCAACTGACAGACAGGACGGCGAACGCCTCGAGCACAGAATCGAAGTGATGATCCGCGACCGGTGAGTCCACCGCATGGTGACTCCCGATGCGGATCGTGTTCAGGCCGGCGTTGATGCCTCCGGCAATGTCGTACGCCGGATGGTCGCCCACCATCCACCCGCCGGCCAGGGACGCGCCGGCATGCTCGGCCGCGATCGAGAAGATCCGCGCGTCCGGCTTCCGCACACCGACCGCCTCCGAGATGCAGCAGTAGTCCACCGCGTCGGCGATCCCGGTGTGCGTCAGCTTCCGGCTCTGCTGGACCACGCCACCATTGGTGACCACGGCCACCCGCCACCCCGCCGTACGCAACGAGGCCAAGCCATCCAACACTGCCGGCTCAACCCACGTGAACGACGGATGCTCCCGGTCGTACTCGTCGACCGAGATCGCGACCCCGAACTCCTTCTCGAACGCAGCAAACAGCTCACCGCGCGGCATGAACCCACCCTTGTCGTGAGCCAGTAACCATTCAAGCGCCGCCGGCGCCAGCCCAGCGCGCTCCACCCACCATCGCGCCCACGCGAGAAACGCACCGTCGCGATCGATGAGCGTGTTGTCGAGGTCGAAACAAGCGAGGCGCGGCATCAGACGTCGATGCGGTTCTCGTCCAGTTCGTAGGCGCCTTGGACCAGGAACTCCTTGCGTGGGGCTACGTCGTTGCCCATCAGGAGGTCGAAGACCTTGGCTGCGTCCTCGGCGTCGTCGACGGTGATCCGGCGGAGCGTGCGGTGGCGCGGGTCCATGGTGGTTTCGGCCAGCTGGTCGGCGTCCATCTCACCGAGCCCCTTGTAGCGCTGCGGTGGCTCCTTCCAGCGGACGCCCTTCTTCATCAGCTCGGCCGTCTTCCGCTGGTACTCCGCGTCGCTGTAGGTGTACAGGTACTTGTCCTGGCCCTTCTTCGGGTTCGTCAGCTCGAACCGGTGCAGCGGCGGCACGGCCGTGTACACCCGGCCCGCCTCCACCAGCGGCCGCATGTACCGGAAGAACAGCGTCGCGAGCAGGCAGCGGATGTGGGCGCCGTCGGAGTCGGCGTCGGCCATGAAGATGATCTTCCCGTACCGCGCCTGCTCCAGGTCGAACGTGCGGCCGGAGCCGGCGCCGACCACCTGGATGATCGACGCGCACTCGGTGTTCTTCAGCATGTCGCCGACCGACGCCTTCTGCACGTTCAGGATCTTGCCCCGGATCGGCAGCAGCGCCTGGAACTCGGAACTCCGCGCGAGCTTCGCCGTACCGAGGGCCGAATCGCCCTCGACGATGAACAGCTCGGACCGGTCGACGTCGTTGCTGCGGCAGTCGGCCAGCTTCGCCGGCAGCGCCGACGACTCGAGCGCGGTCTTGCGCCGCTGCAGCTCCCGGTGCTGACGGGCCGCGACCCGGGTCCGCGACGCGGCGACGACCTTCTCCAGGACGGCACGCGCCTGCGCCTTGTACTCCCGCTTGGTCGAGGTCAGGAACGACTCGAGCTCCGACTGCACGACCTTCGCCACGATCCGGGAGGCCGCCGGCGTGCCGAGGACTTCCTTCGTCTGGCCGTCGAACTGCGGCTCCGCGAGCCGAACCGTCACGACCGCTGTGAGACCTTCGAGCACGTCGTCCTTGATGACCTCCTCGCCGCTCTTCAGCAGCCGGGTGCCATCAAGTGCGCTTGTGAAACTCTTCGACAGTGCCCGCTCGAAGCCGGCGACGTGCGTGCCGCCCTTCGGCGTGGCCACGATGTTCACGAACGAGCGCAGCTCGGTCTCGTACCCGTCGCCCCAGCGGACCGCGATGTCGACGTCGAGATCGCGCTCGACGTCGGTCGGCGTCATCTCGCCGGCGTCGTCGAGCATCGGCACGGTCTCCGTGAAGTGACCCGTCCCGGCCAGCCGGACCACGTCGGTGACCTTCTGGTCGGTGGCCAGGAACTCGCAGAACTCGCTGATCCCACCGTCGTGCTTGAAGTGCTCCTCGGTGACCTCGTCGCCACGCTCGTCGCGGACGACCAGCAGCAGTCCGGGCACCAGGAACGACGTCTGCCGGGCGCGCGTCACCAGCTCGTCGTAGTTGAAGGTCGCGTCCTTGGTGAAGATCTGCCGGTCCGCCCAGTACCGGATCCGGGTCCCGGTGACGCCCTTCTTCGCGCGGCCGGCCTTCCGCAGGCCCTTGGCCGCGGTGAAGGACGCGGTCGCGCCGTCGCCGTCGAACTCACCGGACACGCCACGCCGGAACGACGTCGTCCAGACCACGCCGCCACGGTCGACCTCGACGTCGAGCCGAGCGGACAGCGCGTTCACCACCGAGGCGCCCACACCGTGCAGGCCACCGGACGCGTTGTACGACCCGCCGCCGAACTTGCCGCCGGCATGCAGCTTGGTGAAGACGACCTCGACACCGCTCAGCTTGGTCTTCGGCTCGACGTCCACGGGGATGCCGCGGGCGCGGTCGATCACCTCGACCGAGCCGTCCTTGTGGAGCACGACGTCGATCCGCTCACCGTGACCGGCCAGGGCCTCGTCGACCGCGTTGTCGATGATCTCCCACAGGCAGTGCATCAGGCCGCGGCTGTCGGTCGACCCGATGTACATGCCGGGGCGCTTGCGGACCGCCTCCAGGCCCTCGAGCACGAGCAGATGGCGAGCGTTGTACGTCGGGTCGATCTCGGTACTGCGAGGCGTCGGGGCGGCCACAGGGCTCCTTCACTGGTTCACACACTTACTACCTACTGCTACCGACAGCCTATGCGGCCGGACCCCCAAAACGCGGCAGGCGGGTCCGGTGACCGCATCCCGGCGGGTACCTGAGAAACATGCCGCGACAGGTATCGATCCGGACTCGATTCGGAGTGGTGTACGACACTCCGATTCTGAGCACACGGTGACGGCTCCATGGCGCACAGTGAGAGAAGAAGCACTCCGCCGGCGTGGCTCACCAGAAAATCCCCCACCCACGAAACGATTCCGCGTCAGCAAGCGTCATACGGGGACAGGTGGTTCGTCTCACATACGGACACGTTGTCCCCACCGGGAAGCGATCCGCGTGTCAGGATGTTGCTATCTGGTGAGTACGGAACTAGATGAGATGAGGCCTCAATGACTACAGCACTCGCCCCGAGTTCGGCCCTGTCGGCCGCGGATCGTTGTGACCGCTGCGGTGCGCAGGCCTACGTCCGAGTCACTCTGACCAGCGGTGGGGAGCTACTTTTCTGTGCCCACCACGGTCGGGAGCACTCGGAGAAGCTGCGCGACATCGCGATCACGATCCACGACGAGACCGGCCGGCTCCAAGCCACCCCGACGGTCGCCGCGGAAGAAGAGCGGTAGACCCCAAGGCTGTTCCAAACGCGCCAACGGCGGCGCCAAAGTCATACAGGCTTCGATGGCGGCTCACCCGGAAGGGTGGCCGCCATCCTTCCGTTACACGACAGGTACTCCGGGGCCCGGGCCGTGCCGGCGCAGTTCCTGCCAGGCCCGCGCCAACCGGGCCGCCGCATCATCAAGCACTTGTTCCGAGTAGGCGAACGGCACCCGCAAGTAGTCGTCGTGCGAGCCGGACGGATCCATCGCGTGACCGGCCACGACCTCGACACCGTGCCGCAACGCCACCTGAGCGAACACGCGGGCATCGGTGCCGGGCAGCCTGATCCACAGCGCGGACCCGCCGACCGGCACGGCCCACTCCCATTCGGGTAGTCGCTCGGTCAGCAACTCCCCCATCAGCTTCTTCCGCGCCGTCGCCAGCCGCGCCCGGGTTGCCGTCAGCTCCGCGAGTCGCGGCAGCAACCGCGCTGTGAGTGCCTGATCGATCAACGGGCTGCCGAGGTCGGCCAGCGCCTTGTGCCGGGCCAGCCGCTCGGCCAGCGGCCGGGAGGCGCGGATCCAGCCGATCCTCAACCCGCCCCACACGGCCTTGGGCACCGAGCCGATCGTCAGCACCTCTCCGTCCCCCGGCGCGTACGCCGCCAGCGGCGGAGGGATCGCCGGCCCGGACGGGTCCCACGCCGAGTAGGCGTTGTCCTCGACCACGACGACCCCGCGTCGCGCGGCCAGCTCGGCGACCTGCCGACGCCGGTTCGCCGACATCAGCCGGCCGGTCGGATTGTGGAACGTCGGCATCACGAACAACATCGCCGGCTGATGCTCGGCGAGCACCTCGTCGAGCAGATCCGGCCGGATCCCGTCGTCATCGAGCGGTACGCCGACCACTCGCCCGCCGGCCGCTCCGAACAGGTCGAAGCATCCCGGCCAGCTGGGCTGCTCGATCGCGACCGCCGCGCCGTTGCGCAGGTACATCTGCGTCACCAGGGCGATCGCTTGATGCGCGCCGGTCGTCACCACGATCTCGTCCGGCGACGTCGGCAGTCCGGTGTCGGTGAAGTGGTCGGCGATGCGCTCGCGCAGTACCGGGAGCCCGCGCGGGTGGTAACCGACGTCGCCGAGAAGTGCGGGCAGGTCGGCGGACGCCAGGTCGATGAGCTCGGACGACAGTTCGGGCAGTCCGGGATCGACGGCGTACGTCAGGGAAATGACTTCGCCGGGGCCGACCGTGATCCGGTGGAAGAGCGACTCGCCGTACCCGGTCGGCATCCGCTTGTCCGCTCGTGAACGTCCACGTCCCGCGGCGCGTGCGACCGTCGTACCGCTGCCACGCCGGCTCTCGACGAGGCCGCGGGCGCGGAGTTCGTCGTACGCCGCGACCACCGTCGAGCGACTGATTGCCAAAGAGTCGGCCAGGCGGCGCTCGGCCGGGAGGCGGGCGCCGACGGGGAGCTCGGCGGATCCGATCAGCGCGGCGATCTCGTCGGCCAGGCGCCGGTACAGCCCGCTGGCGCGACCGCTCAGCCGGTGGCCGATCAGATCGGCCAGGGCAGCGGGGTCTCCAGAACGGTCCACTTCTCCTCTTATTGGCTCGGGTGGACTGCTTCTTCCGTCGCCAGGCTAGTCCTGGCAAGCAGTCCAGTTAGAGAAGGAGTGTCATGGGGATCGGTCAGGTGCTGGGGTTCACCGGCGCGACAGTGGTGCTGGTCGGGATGCCGGGTCCGAACAACCTCTACATCTCGCTCCGCAGCCTCACCCAGGGACGTCGTGCCGGCGTGGTGTCCGCGCTCGCCGTCGAGACCGGGACGCTCGTCTACATCGTCGTCACCGCGCTCGGCCTGGCCGCGCTGGTCAAGGCCTCCCCCACGCTGTTCACCGCGATCACCGTCACCGGCGCGCTGTATCTCGCCTACCTCGGCATCAAGACGCTGCGGGCGTCAGCGGCCGCACTCGACGGCATCGCGCCCGCACCGCTCGGGCGGGTGTTCCGCGACGGCGTCGTGGTCAACCTGCTGAACCCGAAGGCCGCCCTGTTCTTCCTCGCGTTCCTCCCGCAGTTCACCACCCGCGGCGCCGCGCCGGATCAGCTCCGCACCGAGATGCTGCTGCTCGGAGTCGGCGCGATGCTGATCGGCCTGGTCCTCGACCTCTCGTACGCCGTCGGCGCCGATGCGATCGGCAGACGGTTCCGAGCGGTCTGTACGACGGGTCGTGGGCGGAACCTCGTCGTCGCGACGATCTACCTCGGGCTGTCGGCGTTCGCGCTGATCACAGCCTTCTGAGGCGCTTCCAGCACGGTCAGCTCCGAGCCGTCGAGGCGCACGGACAGCGTCTCGCCGCCGACCCGCAGACCTCGCACCTCGAGCGCGTGCCAGGGCATCGACTCCGCGGGATTGATGACGAGGGTGCCGCCGGGGACGTCCGGCTCGATGCCGAGGGCGGCCACGACTACGGCGACCGCGGAAGCAGCTGCCCACGCCTGGGGGCGACACGACAGCGGGTACGGCGTCGGCGTGTTCTCCTCGCTCGCCCCGCGGCCGCCGTACAGCTCGGGGAGCCGGTAGCCGAACGCTTCCGCGGCACGGATCAGGCCCTCGACGTACGACGACGCCACGTCGGACTGCCCGGTCGCGAACAGGCCCTGGACCGTCATCGCGGTGTCGTGCGGCCAGACACTGCCGGTGTGGTAGCCGAGCGGGTTGAAGCGGGTCATTGCCGTGGACAACGTTCGCAGTCCGAAGCCGCTGTTCAGGTCGGCGCCGGCGAGGACGTCGGCGACCAACTGCTCCTCGTCCGCGTCGAGCAGGCCGGTGCCGAGTAGATGGCCCATGTTGGAGGCGCGGCCGGCCACCGGGTTCTTCGCACCGTCGAGTGCGATCGCCGGATAGCCGTCGACCCAGAAGGTGTTGCGGAAGCGTTCCTGCAGCGCGACGGCCCATTCCCGCCATTCGTCTCCCGACTCGCCGTGGGCCTCGAGCAGTTCGGCGCCCTTGACGGCGGCGGCGTACGCGTAGCCCTGTACTTCGCACAACGCGATCGGTGCGGTCGCGAGGGTGCCGTCGGGCCACTGCACTGCGTCGGCGGAGTCTTTCCAGCCCTGATTGGCCAGGCCGTGACCGGACTCGTCGACGTACTCGAGGAAGCCGTCGCCGTCCGGGTCGGCAGACTCCTTCATCCAGGTCAGGGCGCGCTGCAGGTTCGGCAGCAGGTCGCGGACCTCGTCGGCCGGCATGCCCCAGCGCCAGGCCTTGTGCAGCGTCATGATCCACAGCTGGGTCGCGTCGTGCGTGCCGTAGTACGCCGCGGGGAGGACCAGGCCGCCGCCGTGGTCGGCGACTTCGGCGCGCAGTTCGTGCGGGATCTTGCCTGGTTGCTCGGCCGAGTCGGCGTCGACCTTGGTGCCCTGCCAGGCGGCCAGCGCGCGGAGCGTTCCCGCGGCGAGGCCCGGGTCGACCGGGATCAGCATGCCGGAGGAGATGAGCGAGTCGCGGCCGAAGAGCGTCAGGTACCAGGGCGGGCCGGCGCCGAGATACCGGTCGTTGCCGGCTGCCAGCTGGAGCGCGCCGATGTCCTGCAGCGAGCTGTCGAGCCAACGATCGACGCGCTTGTCATCGCAGCGGACGGTGACGTCGTACGGTGTGCGCTCGGCCGGCGGCTCGATCGAGAATCCGGTCGTGGACTTCGGGAAGTCGGCGGTGACGCGCAGGGTGATCGTGAACTCCTCCCCCGGCTCCAGCCGTGGCGTTGCCGAGACACCGGGGTCGGCTGTCACGACGACGCGCGTGTCGTCGCTCTCCCAGCGGGTGCGACCCGGGCCGTCCGGGAGCGGCGTGAGCTGCGGCAGGCCCTTGGCCGCGCCGCTGCGGACGGCGGCCGTGCCGGCCAGATCGGTGCCGAGGGCAACATCCAGCCGGCCCTCGATCGCCGAGCGGGAGCGGTTCACCAGCGTGATCCGCTCGGTCAGGCCGTCGTCGTCGACCGTACGGGTGCGGTAGAGCATGACGGTCGGGTCATGCCTGGTGTCGCCGAGTCCCTCGACCATCGCGACGTACTGATGGGTGGCCGCGCCCTTCTCGTCGACGTGGACCGGAATCGGTTCCCGGCCGTCGACGGTGACACTCAGCCGCGAAAGGATCCGCCGGTCCCGCGCGTACACCCCCTCGGCGCCGGAGCCGGAGACCTGACCGGACCGGGGCGAGAGAACCACCCACGGGGCAGCGAGCGCGGTGACAAGTTCGTGCAGCCCGGTCATGGGGCCTCCCGGCCTGGGCTGAGGAGCGGAGGGAGCGAAGCGACCAGGGCGACGAGGGAAGGCCGGGAGTCACAGCCCCATGACCCGCCGCGCCGGAGGCGTGGCATCAATACGGACATGTCTCCACCCTAGAGGGCCTGGTTTGGGGCACAGTGTGGGTGTGGAGACTGGTGTGACCGTTCTGGTCGGGATCGCGATCTTTGTCGGGATCGTGGGCATTGTGGTGCCGATCCTGCCCGGGGCGATCCTGAGCCTGGCGGCGATCCTGGTCTGGGCGATCGTCGATCACAGCGCGACCGGGTGGGTCGTGTTCGCGATCACCGCGGTCCTGATCGGTGCCAGTCAGGTGGTCAAGTACGTCGTACCGGAGCGACGGCTCCGCGAGGCGGGCATACCGCGCCGTTCGATGATCGTCGGCGTGTTGCTCGGCATCGTCGGATTCTTCGTGATCCCGGTGGTCGGCATGTTCATCGGCTTCCCGGTCGGCGTCTACATCTCCGAGGTGCAGCGCCTGCGCACTCACGCCGCCGCGTGGACCTCCACCAAGCACGCCCTCAAGGAAACCGGCGTCTCGATGCTCATCGAGCTCATCGGTACGTCGCTGGCCGCCGCGCTCTGGCTGACCGCTGTTCTCTTCGTTGTCTGAACTGCCAGCTGATTCTTAGGTGCACCGGAGCTTCGTCTCAGTTCCGTGGTGCAGCGTGGAAAGACCCAGTGCCAGGTGACGGCCCGGCACGCAGTACGGAAGGCGCAGCAGGATGAAGCTTTCGCAGAAGCGATGGCGGCTCATCGGCACCGTCGCCGCGGTTGCCGTGACGACTACCGCCGGCGGTGTCGCCTGGGCGGCGACCAACGCGGATCCGACACCGTCGCCCTCGGCGTCGCCGTCCACGCCCGGGCAGCAGCAGAAGCCCGACCGGCCTGGTAAGGGCGGCTTCGGGCCGCGGGGCGAGTTCGGGCTCGGCGGAGCGCTGCACGGCGAGTTCGTCGTACAGAAGGAAGGTGGCGGGTACCAGACCGTCGCGACGCAGCGTGGGTCGGTGACCGCGGTCAGCAAGGACTCGATCACGGTCAAGAGCGACGACGGGTACAGCCGCACGTACAAGGTCGACGCCGCGACGCTGGTGAACTCGGCCCGGGACGGCATCGGGTCGATCAAGACCGGCAGCACCGTGAACGTGAGTGCGGTGGTGGCGGACAACACCGCGACCGCGACGATGATCAACGACGGCTCGGCCCGCGACGCGGCCGGTCAGAAGTGGGGGTTCAAGCATGGGCCACGCTGAGTGATCAGCTGGACTGACAGCTGATTGCCAGGAAGCTTCCAGGGTTCACATGGGAACTCACGGCAGACTGTCAGCATGAGTCCGCATCTGCTGGTGGTCGACGACGAGCCGAACATTGTCGAGCTGCTGTCCGCGAGTCTGCGTTTCGCCGGGTACGACGTGACCACGGCGACCCATGGCGCCGAGGCGCTGCGCAAGGCGCGTGACGTGGAGCCCGACCTGGTCGTGCTCGACGTGATGATGCCTGGCCTGGACGGGTTCGAGGTGGTCCGCCGGCTGCGCGGTGAGGACCGGCAGGTGCCGGTGCTGTTCCTCACCGCCCGTGACGCCGTGGAGGACAAGGTGCTCGGGTTGCAGACCGGCGGCGACGACTACGTCACCAAGCCGTTCAGCCTCGACGAGCTGGTCGCCCGTGTGCGCGCACTGCTCCGCCGGTCGGGTCACCGCGAGCAGACCACGACCGAGGCCGCCGTACTGCGCTACGCGGACCTGGAGCTGAACGAGGACAGCTACGAGGTGTTCAAGAGCGGTCAGGCCGTCCAGCTGTCGCTGACCGAGTTCAAGCTGCTGCGGTGCCTGCTGGAGAACGCGGAGCGGGTCATGTCGAAGGGCCAGATCCTGTCCGCCGTGTGGAACTATGACTTCGCCGGTGACGCGGGCGTGGTCGAGTCGTACATGTCGTACTTGCGCCGCAAGGTCGACACCGGCGACCAGAAGCTGCTCCACACCGTCCGCGGGGTCGGCTACGTCCTGCGCACCCCGCGAGGCCCCAACTGATGCAACAGACCCACCGACGGTTCGCCGATCGGTACCCGTTGCGGGTCACCATCGTCGTGGTGCTGCTGGCGCTGGTGGTCGTCGCGCTCGGCGCGTCCGGCGTACTGGCGACGACGATCATGCGCGGCTACCTCATCGACCGCGTCGACGAGCAGCTGCAGCAGACCGCGGTGTCGCTGTCACACGCGCCATCGGACCGCCGTCCGCTGCCGCCAGGGGCCGGTCCGGCGCGGCGGCAGTTGCCGAGCCAGTTCGTGGTCCAGTTCAGCAACTCCGAGGGTGACAGCGACAACGGGCCGGTCAACGCGCGGCCGGACGAGACCGAGCCGCTGCCGAAGTTGCCGACGCTCAACCTGAACCAGGTCCGCGCGCTCAACGGGAAGTCGTTCAACGTCGACGCGCAGTCCGGCGGCGCCACTTGGCGGGTGCTGGCAGTGCCGACGGACGACGAGCAGGGGTCGGTCATGGTCGCGCAGAGCCTCAAGGAGATGGACCATACGATCCAGCGGCTGGTCGGGATCCAGGTCGCTGCCGGCGTCATCCTGCTGGTGCTGCTGGCCGGCGTCGGGACGTACGTCGTACGGCGAAGTCTGCGTGGCCTCGAGGACGTGGAGCACACCGCGGTGGCGATCGCCGGCGGGGATCTGAGCCGACGGGTGCCACAGCGCGATCCGCGGACCGAGGTCGGGCGGTTGTCGCTCGCGCTGAACCAGATGCTCGGGCAGATCGAGACCGCGTTCGCGCAGCGGACCGCTTCGGAGTTCGCCGCCCGGCGGTCCGAGGACACGGCCCGGCGGTCGGAGGAGGCCGCGCGCCAGTCGGAGGACCGGATGCGACGGTTCGTGGCGGACGCCTCGCACGAGCTGCGTACGCCGCTGACGTCGATCCGCGGGTTCGCGGAGTTGTCGCGGCAGCGGGGTGACACATCAGACTCCGACACCATGCGCCGCATCGAGGACGAGGCGAAACGGATGGGCCTGCTTGTCGACGACCTCCTGCTGCTGGCGCGGCTCGATCAGCAGCGCCCGCTCCGGATGGAGTCTGTCGACCTACTCCCCATCGCCGCCGACACCTTGCACAACGCCGCCGCCGTCCAGCCCGATCGGAATCTCTCCCTCACGATCCTGCCCGACTCGGAGGCACCGGTTGTCGAGGGCGACGAGGCGCGACTGCGGCAGGTGCTGGGCAATCTGGTCAGCAACGCCCTCAACTACACACCCGTCGACGCACCGATCACGATCTCCGTCGGCACCCGCGGCACCGAGGCTGTCCTCGAGGTCAGCGACACCGGGTCCGGCCTGTCGGACGAACAGAAGGCCCGCGTCTTCGAACGCTTCTACCGGGCTGACACCGCCCGCACCCGCACGACCGGCGGCTCCGGCCTCGGCCTGTCGATCGTCGCCGCCCTCGTAGCAGCGCACAACGGCCGCGTCACCACCACCGACACCAAACCCCACGGCGCCACCTTCACCATCTACCTACCCCTCACCAAGTAGCCCCGGCGTCTACAGCTTGGGGAAGGTGCGGTTGGCGGTTTCGCCGTGCTCCAGGACCTGGGCGGCGGGGCCCAGGATTTTGGAGTCGGGGGTGCCTACGAGGTCTTCGTCTTTGTCGGTGTAGTTGTAGAGGCTGAGGACGTGGCGCATGGCTTCGAGGCGGGCGCGCTTCTTGTCGTTGCTCTTGACGACTGTCCAGGGGGCGTGTTCGGTGTCGGTGTAGTGGAACATCGCCTCCTTGGCCTCCGTGTACGCCGCCCACTTGTCGAGGGAGGCGAGGTCGGTCGGAGAGAGTTTCCACTGGCGGACCGGGTCGATCTGGCGGATTGTGAAGCGCGTCTGCTGCTCCGCCTGCGACACGGAGAACCAGAGTTTGACGAGCAGGATGCCGGACCGGACCAGCATCCGCTCGAACTCCGGCGCCTGGCGCATGAACTCCTCGTACTGGTCCTGCGAGCAGTACCCCATCACGTGCTCGACGCAGGCGCGGTTGTACCAGGAGCGGTCGAACATCGTCATCTCACCGGCCGCCGGCAGGTGCGCGACGTACCGCTGGAAGTACCACTGGGTCTGCTCGCGGTCGGTCGGCTTCTCCAGTGCGACGATGCTCGCGCCGCGTGGATTCAGGTGCTCCATGAACCGCTTGATCGTGCCGCCCTTGCCGGCCGCGTCGCGCCCCTCGAACACGATCACCAGCCGCTGCTTCGACCGCTTCACCCAGTACTGCAGTTTGAGCAGCTCGATCTGGAGCAGCCGCTTGTCCCGGTCGTAGACGTCCCGCGGCAGGCGTTCGCCGTACGGATAACCCTCGCGCCAGGTGTCCACCGGCGTACCGTCGGCCCGCAGCAGCACCGGGTCGTCGTCCTCCTCGTCCAGCACGCGGAAGCCGAGCTCATGCACCAGATCGGGCGTGTTCATGAGCTCAGAGTCAGCCCCGATGGTGACGTGAAGGTGAACAGTCTCAACGGCGGCGCAGCTTGACCGTGCAGTCGCGGCGGTTGATGTGCTCGCCGTCGCGCATCACCTGCGCACGGTCGTGGACCCGACTGACCAGCGTCTCCCACTCGCCGTCGGCCAGGGCGAGGCTCTCGATCACCTCGTCAGGGCCGGGAAAGTGGATGTCGGGGTGCGGATTGTGCTCCCCCGGCGGGAACCCCATGTGTCCCTCGATCAGCAGTACTCCGTTCGGCGCGACAAGATCGGCCGCACTGCGCAGGATGCCGTCCCGCGGCAGCTCCGTCTTGGAGTGCAGGAACTGGACCGAGACGAGATCGAACTCACCGTCCGGGAACGTCTGCCCGAGCTCATGCTGCTGCCAGTCGATCCGGTCCGCGACCCCGGCGTCCTTCGCATGCTGCGCCGCTCGACCGAGCGCGACCGACGAGATGTCGACTGCCGTCACCGTCCAGCCCTGTTGCGCGAGCCAGATCGCATCCGCGCCTTCGCCGCAGCCGAGGTCGAGCGCCCGGCCCGGCGGCAGGTCGGCCACCTCGTCGACCAGCGCCACGTTCGGCCGTCCGCTCCAGATCTGGTCGTGCTCTGCGTAGAAGGAATTCCAGTAGTCCTCGGAGAGTTGTTCAGTCGTCATGTGCCGATGCTGCGTCGCCCACCCGTCGGCGAGCAAACTTCTTTGCCACGTCGGCAAATCAGGTGTTTGATCGGGTACTTCGTGCGCTTTCACAATGGAGGGGACGGCAGTGATCGAGGACGGCGAAGAGATTCCGCTGCTCGGGGGTGACGTCACCGAGGGGCTGGTTCGCGTCGGTGACACGGTACGGCGACCGCCGGGCGAGCGCGACGAGCTCGTCCGGGACGTCCTGACCTATCTGGAGAAGGTCGGTTTCGAGGGCGCCCCGCGGTTCCTCGGCGTCGACTCGGCCGGGCGGCAGGCGCTCACGTACATCGACGGCGAGGTCGCCGGGCGCCCCCGGCCGGCGTGGATCGCCGACGAGGAGCGAGCGGTGTCGGTCGCGCGGCTGCTGCGTAGGTACCACGATGCGATCGAAGGACTCGGGATCCCGCAGAACGTACCGGCGCCGATCGAACCGCCGGGACTGGCGCCCCTCGACGACCCGGCCGAGCTGCTCGGGCATCAGGATGTGACGCCGGAGAACGTGGTGTTCCGCGAGGGGCGCGCCTACGCGTTGATCGACTTCGACCTGGTCCGGCCGGTGAGTCGGGCCGGTGAGGTCGTCAACCTGATGCTGTGGTGGGCACCGTTCGGCCCCGACGCCGACCTCGACCCCGAACTGCGCGGTCTCGACCGGCTGCGGCGCTGTCGCCTGCTCGCCGATGCCTACGGCCTGTCCGAACCGGACCGCCGGCGACTGATGAAGCTCGCGATCGCCCGGGACGGGCGCGCCTGGCACACCATGAAGCACCGCGCGGAGACTCTCGGCGGCGGCTGGCAGCGGATGTGGAGCGAAGGGGTCGGCGACACGATCCGGCATCGCCAGACCTGGCTCGAGGAGTACGCCGACCCCATCACCACTGCCCTGCTCAGCTGACCGCGACGACCTCTTCGGCAGGCTTGTCCGCGGTCTTCTTGTCACGCAGCAGGACGAAGGCCAGGATCGCGGATCCCAGGACCGCGATCCCACTCGCGACGAACGTGCCCGACATCGCGTGCGCGAACGACGCCTTGGCGACCTGGGCGAGCGCTGTGTCTCCGTTGCTGCCCGCGACTGCCAGCGCCTCGCCGATCGAACGCCGGGCAGCCGCCGGCGCCGAGCCCGGCATCGCCGAGGTGAACCCACTCGCCAGCGCACTGCCCAGGATCGCGATCCCGAGCGCGGCACCGGCCTGCTGTACGGCGTCGTTCAGCGCCGACCCGACACCCGCGTGCTCCTGCGGCACCGCACCCATCAGAGCCGTGGTCGCCGCGGGCTGGGCCAGTCCCCCACCCGCGCCGATGACAAGCAGCGCGAGCGCCACCATGCCGAACCCGTCGGTCGCCGACAACGTGGACAGAACCCCGAAGCCGCCGGCCAGCACCACCAGCCCGATCACGGTCATCGGCCGGTTGCCGATCTTCTGGCCGAGCGTCGCGCCGACACCGTTCACGACGATCACCGCGACCGCCATCGGCGCCATCGCCAGACCTGCGTGCGTGGGCGAGTACCCGAGCACGAACTGCAGGTACTGCGTCAACGCGAGGATCAAACCGCCGTTCCCGATCTGCACGAGTACCAGCGACAGGCTTCCGCCACTGAAGTTCCGGTCCCGGAACAGTGCGAGCGGAACCATCGGCACCGGCGTGTGCAGCTCCCACGCGATGAAGGCGGACAGCCCGGCGACCGCGACCACGAGGGCCGGCCAGGTCACGCCACGGTCCGGCAACTCGATGATCACCCACACCAGCGAGGTCAGCCCGACGATCGACAGCAAAGCGCCTAGCGGATCCGGCTTGCGCCAGGGCCCCTTGGACTCCGGCATCCAGACGAGCGCCGCCACGATCGCCAGCGCGACGACAGGCACGTTGACCAGGAACACCGAACCCCACCAGAACTTCGAGATCAGCGCGCCACCCATCACCGGACCGCCGATCAGCCCCACCATCAGGACCGAACTCCAGATCGACATCGCCTTGCGGCGCTCCTCGTCGTCGAACACCGTGATCAGGATCGACAGCGTGCTCGGCATCACCACGGCCCCGCCGATACCCATCAGCACCCGCCCGGCAATCAGTACCTCGGCGCTGCCGGCGTATGTCGCGACCAGTGACGCGGCGCCGAAGATCGCGAGTCCGGCGATCATCACCCGCTTGCGTCCGTACCGGTCGGACAGGCTGCCCGCAGTCAGCAGGAGGCCGGCGAAGACCAGGATGTAGCTGGCGACGATCCACTGGATCTCCTGGGCCGACGCTCCCAGGTCTTCGGTCAGCGCCGGGATCGCCACCATGAGCACGCCGTTGTCCAGCACCAGGACCAGAGTGCTCAGACAGAGCACGATCAGGATCAGCCATCGACGCGGATGACGATCGGTCATCACGCACCTCCTCGAGTCATTTTATTGAACGCTGTTCACCTTGCTTGAACAGTGTGCAGTTTTATTGAACATCGGTCAAGTCCGCTGCACATCGTTCAAGTGATGCGCTACGATGGCGCCTATGGCGACCGAGGAGTACACGTCCGTCTGGACCCGGCCCAAGCGCGGCCGGCGGCGCGAGCAGCCCGCGCTGACGCAGGAGCAGATCGTCGCGGAGGCGATCAAGCTGCTCGATGCGCACGGCCTCGAGGCGCTGACGATGCGCAAGCTCGGCGCTGCCCTCGGTGCGGTCGCGACTGCGGTCTACTGGCATGTCGCCAACAAGGAGGAGCTGCTCGAGCTCGTCGTCGACGAGGTGTACGGCGAGATCGACGTACCGGAGGTCGTGGATCCGGCCCGGTGGCGGGATGCGGCGGAGGCGTCGGCGCGGAGCCTGCGCGCGATGATCGTGCGGCACCCGTGGACCGCGCCGACGCTCGCGGACGTCGGCATGAACTACCTCGGCCCGAATCTGATGCACGTGTCGGACCGGATGCTCGGGGTCTACCTGAATGCGGGGTTCGAGCTGATCGAGGCGGACAACGCCTCGAAGACCGTGCTCGGGTTCGTCATCGGGATCGCGTCGGTCGAGGCGGCGACGATCAGCAAGCTGAAGCGCAGCGGCAAGGACATGCCGTCCTGGCAGGCGGAGGTCTGGCCGGCAGCGGTGCAGGCGGCCGAGCCGTACCCGCGGATGCGCGCGCTGTACGCCGCCAACCAGGGGGCCGACCTCGAAGCAGGCGGCGAGGACACGTTCAGCTACGGACTCACCCGGATCCTCGACGGTCTCGAGGCCCGGCTGGTCCGCGACTGAACGCGCCCTCGCCGTACCCGGCAAGCGGGCTCACAGGGCTCAGCGGGCGATGTTCACCTCGGCGCCGACCCTGGCCGACTCGTAGATCGCCGACAGCATGCGGGCCATCTCCAGGCCCTGCTCGGCGGTCGCGTCGGCCGGGATCTCGCCACGGCAGATCTGCAGGAAGTGGTCGATCTGGTTGGCGAACCCGACCTGGAAGTCGAAGCCGAGCGAGTCGATCTGCGGCTGGACGTGCAGCAAGGTGTCGTGCCGCTCGGTGATCATCAGCAGCTCGGGCTCGATCTCCGCGCCGCCCTTGTCGCCGTGGATCTTCACGCTCGTCGAGTTCCGCGCGTGCAGCGAGTACGACGTGTCGACGTCGAGGACCGCCCCGCCCTCGAACCGGATCTGCGCGGTCGCGTAGTCCTCGACGTTGTTCACCTTGGTCTCGGACGCGGCGCGGTACCGGGTCAGGTGCTTGATGTTGTCCCGGGCGCCGAGCGGCGAGAACGTCGCCCCCGACACCGAAACCGGCTTCGGCATGCCCATCAGGTACCAGCACAGGTCGATGATGTGGACGCCCAGGTCGATCAGCGGGCCGCCGCCGGAGACGTTGACGTCGCCGAACCAGCCGCCCGGGTTGCCGGCCGCGCGGATGATCGTGGCCCGCGCGGCGTAGATGTCGCCGAACTCACCCTCGTCCAGGAAACGCTTCGTGACCAGGGCATTCGGGGCGAAGCGCCGGACGTAGCCGATCTGCAGCGCCTTGCCGGTCTCCTGGGTCGCCTTGACCAGCGCTTCGGCCTCGGCAACCGTCACGGACATCGGCTTCTCGACCAGCACGTGCTTGCCCGCCCGCAGCGCCGCTTCCGCGATCTTGGCGTGCAGGAGGTTCGGCACGCAGATGCTGACGGCGTCGACGCCCGGATCGTTCAGGATCTCGTCGACGACATCCGTGGCCCGCGGTACGCCGAACTCGTCGGCGCGCGCCTTGGCCCGCGCCTGGTCGATGTCGCACACGGCGACCAGCTCGGCCCGGGGGTTCTTCTGGTACGAGATCAGGTGCTGGGTCGCGATGGCGCCAACCCCGATCACTGCGATACGCGTCGTCATATCAGGCAGCTCCTGCCAGTCGGAGGATGTTGTTCAGGGAGCGCTCGATGGCGGCCGGAGTCGACTCCAGGCCCTCGAACTCGAGGCTGACCGGTACGTCGGGCTTGGTGGCGGCCAGCGCGAGCAGCCCCGCGATGTCCAGGTCGCCGTGACCGGTGATCGTGCCGAGCAGGTAGTCGCCGGCCAGCGTCTTCAGCCAGCCGTCTCCCGCCGACCGGCGGATGTGGAAGTCCTTCACGCCGATCGAGGCCGCGACGTCGATCAGTCCGGCCGCGGTCTTGCCGGGCACCTCGCCGACGCAGAGTCCGTTGCCGAGGTCGAGCGTGACCCGGAAGTTCGGGCGGTCGACGGCGTGCACGAGCCGGGCCAGCCGGTCGCTGCCGTTCATGAAGAAGCCGTGGTTCTCGATCGTCGACACGATGCCGAGCCCGGCGGCGTGGTCGGCGACGGCGCGGCAGCCTTCGACGACCTTCGCGAAGACCGTCTCGAACTCGCCCGGGTTGTCCTCGCGCCACGACCACGGCGCGACGTCGTGCCGGAAGATGCGGGCGCCGAACCGGTGCGCGACGTCCAGCTGCCGACGGAGCCGGTCGATCTCCTTGTCCTCCGCGGCCCGCAGGTCGCCGCTGACCAGGTAGTTCACGATCGGTACGCCGATGTCCTCGGAGTGCTTGGCAGTGGCGTTGACGACGTCAGGGTT
Organism: Kribbella sp. NPDC051586; assembly: GCF_044453965.1. Classification (NCBI taxonomy): domain Bacteria; kingdom Bacillati; phylum Actinomycetota; class Actinomycetes; order Propionibacteriales; family Kribbellaceae; genus Kribbella; species Kribbella sp. NPDC051586. The sequence continues at coordinate 1,427,026 of NZ_JBITDF010000003.1, forward strand.
CTCCAGGTAGTACTCGCCGTCCATCGCGGCGACCTCGATGTGCCCGGCCGGGGACGCAGCCACCCAGTCCAGGACCGCGATCAGGTCCATCTCACCGCTCGTCATGAGCGAGCGGAAACAGTACGAGCTGACTCCGAGCTTCACTTGGTGGTCCTCTCAGTGTTCAGGGGATTGCTCCGGTGCTGATCTGGTGCCACGGACTCGGATAGTCCTTGACACCGTAGATGTCCGAGCCGAACCGGTCGAACGTGTTGCCGACCGCCCCGAGCACCACCGCTTCGCGCCCCAGAGCAGAGGCGACGAACGGAGGACGCTCGGGGAAAATCAGTTCCTTCTCGACGGCCGCCACCAGCGGCCGCAGCAGTACGCCGCTGTCCTGCGCGAGCCCGCCCCGGACGACGACGACCTCGGGGTCGACGGTCAGCAACACCGTCGCGATCCGCGCGGCGATCTGCGCGCAGAAGTCGTCGATCTCCGCGCGAGCGGACGCATCGCCGTCGGCTGCCGCCGTCAGCACTTCCTCGCCGGTCGGGTGCGAGGCCCAGATCAGCTGTCCGCGTTGCGCGTTCCGCGTCCAGCGCATGCCCCGCTGTGCGCCGAGCTCCCCGGCGAGGCGATGGCGTCCTTGCCGGATCACTCCGTTCAGGACGATCGACACGGACAGGCGCTGACCGATCTGGAGGTAGACGACATCGGAGTACCCGCGGCCGGCGCCGACACGCTGCTCGGCGAGCGCGGCCAGCTTGATGTCGTTGTCAACGGCAACAGGTTTGCCCAGGTCCTGCGCGACGAGGTCCGCGATCTGCACGCCGACCAGGTCGGGCAGCGCGAGGCTGGCCCGCAGGTAGCCGTTGGGCTCGATCACGCCGGGCAGCGCGACGCCGACCGCGCGGAGGCGCTCGAGGTCGATCGAGCACTTGCCGGCCGCGGTGTGGACGGCACGCTGGATGAGGTCCGGCGTCGGCTCCTGCCTGAGCTCGGCGTACGCGACACGGCGCCCGGACAGGTCGCAGATGATGGCGCGCGCCCCGCGCGGGCCGAGGTCGACACCGGCGACGAGACCGGCCTCCCGGGCGAACCGGAAGGCACGCGCGGGGCGACCCGGTCCGGCCGTCGACGGTTCGGTGGCTACGACGAGGCCGGCCTCGACGAGATCGTCGAGCACCGCGTGCACAGTCGGCCGCGAGAGTCCGGTCCCGGTGCTGATGACACCTACCGTCTGGGCGTCGTCGGTGTCGGCCAGGAAACGCAGGCAGGCGACCTGGTTCGCGCCTCGCACAGTGTCCATCGGCCCCAACCTGTTATGCAACCGGCTTTAATAAAGACGGTATCAGAATTCCTGAACGGGTAGCAACGGATCCGGATCACCGGTTCAGGACCGTGCGTTCGACGACCGTCCAGGTGGTCGTGGTGAGCAGGTAGAGCCCGGCTGCGAGTGGTACGAACGCGGCTGTCAGCAAAGTGCCGTACGGCAGGACCTGCGCGAGACGCCGGGACAATGTCGTCGCGGACGCATCCAGCTGGCGCACCTGGAACCGCGCCGAGAACCACGCGACGACAGCCAGCAGTACGGCTACGACGACGAACGCCGGCGTACCCGTCAAGATCGGCCAGTGCACGCCGAGCGGGGCGCCGAGGAGGCTGCCGCTGATCAGTTGGTTCGACTCCCCCGCGACGACTGCGCGGGAGAACAGCGTGTACATCAGCCAGAAGAACGGCAGCTGGGCGAGCGTCGGCAGGAAGCCCGCGAACATCGTCGTACCGGACTCGGACTGAAGCTTCGCCACCTCACGTTGCAGGCGTTCGGGGTTGCCGCGGTGGCGTTCGGTCAACTGCTTCAGCTGAGGCATCAGCGCTGCGCGAGCCTTGAGCCCGCGTTGGGCGCGCACGCTGAGCGGGACGAGACACAGCCGTACGACGAGGGTGCACAGGACGATCGCGACGACCGCGGCGTACGGGCCGGTCAGCGGTTCGAGGGCGGCGACGAGGGACGTGAGCAAGTGATAGGCACCGGCGACCGGTGCCTCCAGGAAGGAAGGCACAGCAAGGCTCCACGAGTGAGAAGGAACAGGCAGCGAGGAAGAGCGCTACTGTCCCGGTGCTCGTGGACGTGCGCGACCGGCAGCATCCGGGTCGCACAAGCGGAGGAAGACGGTCTCGGCGGTGCGGCGACGGACCGAGGTGGCCCGCGCGAGCATCGGCGCGGCGGCGTGCAGGGACGAGCGGGACGCCTGCGCGACGACTGCCAACGCCAACAGCAAGGCCGCCGCCGTAAGAACGGCAGCGGCCAACGAGGCTGTGGAGAACGCAGGGATCACCAGTGCGAGTGCACCGGCGATCCACTGCGTCATGACATCAGTCCAAGTAGTCCCGGAGGACCTGCGAGCGCGACGGGTGACGCAGCTTCGACATGGTCTTGGACTCGATCTGGCGGATCCGCTCGCGGGTCACGCCGTACACCTTGCCGATCTCGTCGAGCGTCTTCGGCTGACCGTCGGTGAGGCCGAACCGCATCGAGACCACACCGGCCTCGCGCTCGGACAGCGTGTCGAGGACGGCGTGCAGCTGCTCCTGGAGCAGCGTGAACGAGACCGCCTCGGCCGGCACGATCGCCTCGGAGTCCTCGATCAGGTCGCCGAACTCGGAGTCGCCGTCCTCACCGAGCGGAGTGTGCAGGGAGATCGGCTCGCGACCGTACTTCTGCACCTCGATGACCTTCTCCGGGGTCATGTCGAGCTCCTTGGCGAGCTCCTCCGGAGTGGGCTCCCGGCCGAGGTCCTGCAGCATCTGCCGCTGGACACGGGCCAGCTTGTTGATGACCTCGACCATGTGCACCGGAATACGGATCGTCCGGGCCTGGTCGGCCATCGCGCGGGTGATCGCCTGCCGGATCCACCAGGTGGCATACGTCGAGAACTTGTAGCCCTTGGTGTAGTCGAACTTCTCCACCGCGCGGATCAGACCCAGGTTGCCCTCCTGGATCAGGTCCAGGAACAGCATGCCGCGGCCGGTGTAGCGCTTGGCCAGCGACACCACCAGGCGCAGGTTGGCCTCGAGCAGGTGGTTCTTGGCGCGGCGGCCGTCCTCGGAGATCCACTCGTACTCGTCGCGGACCTTCTCCTTGAGCTTGGCGGCCTCGTCGGCGGTCTGCTCCTCGGCGAACAGGCCGGCCTCGATCCGCTTCGCGAGCTCGACCTCCTGCTCGGCGTTCAGCAGCGGGACCTTGCCGATCTGCTTCAGGTAGTCCTTGACCGGGTCCGCGGTGGCGCCGGCCACCATCACCTGCTGCTCGGGCTCGTCGGTCTCGTCGGCCTCGGAGACGATGAAGCCCTGGTCCTCGGTGAGCTCCTTCTCCAGCCCCTTGACGGCGTCCGGCTGGAAGTCGGACTCGTCAACCTCATCGAGCGCGCGCGGCTTGCCGGTCTTCGGGTCGATCGCCAGACCCGCCTCGGACACTGCCTTCTTCGCCGGAGCCTTCTTGGCAGCGGCCTTCTTCGCGGGGATACCGTCCTCCTTGGTGCCGGCGGTCTTCACCGCCGCCTTCTTCGCGGCCGCCTTCTTGGCAGCGGGGTCGGTCACTCGGGCGCTGGTCCTCGGAGCCGTGCTGCGGGCGGTGGCGGCCACGGCCCGGGCCGGCTCGGCGGGAAGATTCTCGGACGAGCTGGACGACACGAATTACCTCTCGTCTGACGCAGGGTTTGTACGGCGGTACGACGTTGTGTTGCTGAGCTTTTGGGTACTGCGGTGTGCGGCTGCTCGCTGGTCAGGCGGCGGCAACAGTCCATTGTAATCCGCGAACCAAGGCCACGCGTCGCACGACCCCCCGGAACGGTGCCCTCAGGCCCCTGCCGGGCGGGCATTCCCGCGCCGGCAAGGGCCTGATCTGCTCGGTACTCGAAGGGTACGTCGTCGCTGGTCCTTCTGCTCAACCGTTATGCGTCTGTGTTCACCCGTTGCGTGTCTGCCGCAGCGGACGGGCCACCACCCGCTGCCGGACCACCTGCTGCTCCTGCTTGAACTGTCGCACCCGCACCAGCGATGCCACGTCGATCACGTCCGCGACGGACTTGAACGCGCCGTCCTCGCCGTACGGCTCGGACGCCTCGCGCCACCCGCGCGGGCGGACCTTGAGTTGCTTGCCGAGCAGCGCGACGAAGATCTTCGCCTTCTGCGCGCCGAAGCCCGGCAGGGCCGACAGCCTGGCCAGCAGGTCGTCCCCGGACTTCACATCGGACCAGAGCGCCGAAGCGTTACCGCCGTACTGCTCGTCCAGGTGTTTGGCCAGGGTCTGGATCCGCGCCGCCATCGCGGTCGGGAACCGGTGCACGGCCGGCGGACCGGCCACCACCTCGACGAAGGCGTCCGGGTCGTAGTGCGCGACCGTGGCCGGGTCGAACGGACCCAGCATCCGCTTCGAGATCGCGACCGGGCCCGCGAACGCGCGCTCCATCGGGATCTGCTGGTCCAGCAACATGCCGACCAGCAAGGCGAACGGATCTCTGCTCAGCATCTCGTCGGCGTCGGGCTGCTGTGCGAGGCACAATTTTCTGCTGCGTGTCGAAGTCACCTCAGTCCTCCTCCCCATCAGACAACTCAGGCTCGGCCTTGACAGCGAGCACCGGGCACGGCGCGTCGAGCAGCACCCGCTGCGCGTTGCTGCCGAGGATGAGCTTCCCGACCGGTGACCGGCGCCGCAGCCCGATGACGATGAACTCCGCATGCACCTGCTCGGCGACGGCCACCAGGTCCTCCGCCGGGTCCAGGCCACGCACCAGTTGCCGCACCTCGTAGGGCACGCCGGTGGAGTCGAGCTGCTCCCGTACTTCCGTCAATGCGGCATCACTCGCCGCAGCCTCGTCGGTGTCGAAGCTGCGTCCGCCCCGGTGCGAGTTCACCACCACGAGCTTGGCGTCCCGTAGCGTCGCTTCCTCCGCTGCTCGCCGAAGAGCCGCACGGCCTTCCGCCTTCGGCACATAACCCACGACGATGGTCGTCATCGCCCTGCCTCACCTCCGGGTGTGTGTCGACCCGTCTCGAACGATACTGCTCCCGACCGCAGTCGGCATCCGCTGCATTTGCACCTGTTGTGTCGCGGCGGTGACAGAGGGCTGCCGGTGCCCGAGTACTACCCGCGGCGGGCCCGCCTAACCTTCCGGTGGCCACACCTTTGCAGGGCTGTCACCCAACGCGCCACCCCTGTAGTCCGGGTCGTTATCGAACTCGTCCAAGAACCTGCCCATCCCGTTGCCCTGGGCAAGATCGAACGGGTTCCGTCAGAAGGACCGGGGTTCCGCCAATCCCTGTCCTACGTTGTCCTGTGTCCGTCGGGCATTCGAACCGGTTCAGTCCACCGGCCACTCGTGGACCGGCGTGTTCTCATGCATGTGGTCGCGGTACCGGCGGAGCATGCCGCGCAACGCGTCCTTGCGACCGTGCGAGCCCTTTGTATACAGGCGGTGGAACTCGTCGGCCTGCCAGGACGCGCCGTTGCGCCCGGTGAGGCAGCGCTGCTCGATGATCCCGAGCAGCCGGTCCCGCACCGCCACGTCGACGCCCCACGCGTCCAGACCGCGAACCGCCAACGGCAGAAGGCGTCTGAGCACGAGCTCGGTCGCGCGGGCGGTGCCGACGCCCGGCCAGAACACCTCAGCGTCGATCCCGTTGCGGGCGGCGTTGTGGAAGTTCTCCTCGGCGGCGCTGAACGACATCTGCGACCAGATCGGCCGTTCGTCGTCGGCCAGCGCGCGGACCAGACCGAAGTAGAACGCGCCGTTCGCGATCGTGTCGACGACGGTCGGGCCGGCCGGCAGGACGCGATTCTCGACGCGCAGATGCGGCTTCTCCCGGACAACGTCGTACACCGGCCGGTTCCAGCGATAGATCGTCCCGTTGTGCAGCCGCAACTCCGAAAGCGCGGGCGTGTCGCCGCGGTCGAGAACTTCGATCGGATCCTCGTCCGACGTCACCGGCAGTAGGGCCGGGTAGTAGCGCGAGTTCTCCTCGAAGAGGTCGAAGATCGAGGTGATCCATCGTTCACCGAACCACACCCGCGGCCGCACGCCCTGCGTCTTCAGTTCGTGCGTCCGCGTGTCGGCGGCCTGCTCGAACAACGCGATCCGGGTCTCGCGCAGCAACTCCTTGCCGAACAGGAACGGCGAGTTCGCGCCGACGGCGAGCTGGACGCCGGAGATCGCCTGCGCCGCGTTCCAGTACCGCGGGAAGGCCTCCGGCGTCACCTGCAGGTGGAACTGCGTCGACGTGCACGCGGCCTCCGGAACGATGCTGTCGGCGGTCACCTGCAGGCGCTCGAAGCCGTCGATCGAGATCTGCACGTCCTCGCCGCGGGCCGCGAAGATCTGGTCGTTGAGCAACGCGTACCGCGGGTTGGTGCTGAGCGCGTCGCGCCGGATGTGCTCGGTCAGCAGCGTCGGGAGGATGCCGACGACCACCATCGACGAGCCGGTCCGGGCCGCCTTGTCCTCGGCCGCGTTGAGGCTGTCGCGGATGCTCGCCTCCATCGTGTCCAGCCCGAGTCCGTCGATCTGCCCGGGCGGGACGTTGATCTCGATGTTGAACTGGCCGAGCTCGGTCTGGAACGCGTCGTCCTCGATCGCGCTCAGCACCTCGGTGTTCTTGAACGCCGGGTCGCACTTCTCGTCGACCAGGTTCAGCTCGATCTCGATCCCGGTCATCGGCCGGTCGGGCGCGAACCGGGCCTCGCGCAGCATCCGCGCGAAGGCGTCCAGATTGCGATGGACCTGACCCCGGAACGCGGTCCGGTCCGCCCGGGTGAACTCGACCCGGTCGACTTCCTCACCCATCAGCGCCTCCCCTGTGGCTCCCCAGCTACGGCCCTCGAGGACCTGGCCTCAGTGTGCCTGAAGGTGCCCATCCGTGTACGGCGCAATCGCGTGGTGGATTCAGACCGGGTAGACGATGAAATGGTCCCGGTCGATCCGCATCGGCTCCTCCCCCGCCCCGGCGACCACCTCGGCCAGCTCGGTCAGCACCTCGGGACGCAGCGGCAACTCGTGCTCGTCCGGGTGCTTGGCCTCGCCCATCTCATAGTCCTGCCCTGGCTTGTTCGTCAGCTCGATGTGCGCGCCCAGGACCCACTCGACCGGATTGCCGTCAGCAACAAACTCCGCCAGCCGCGCGACGCTCGCCCGGAAGGCCGGCCAGTCGAAGACGTAGAGCCGGCCCGGGTACAGCGAATCGCCGCTGAACAGCAGCCGCGTGTTCCGGTCGTACGTCGCGATGTGCGAGGCGTGGTGCCCCGGGATCGCGACGATGTCGAGCACCCGCCCGCCCAGGTCGAACTGCACCACGCCGTCCGGCCAGTCGCCGAAACCGAAGTACTGCGCGACGTCCTCCGCGGACCTGCCGACGACCTGGTCGAACTCGCCGTCGCCGCCGACGTGGTCGCCGTGGCTGTGGGTGTGCGCTACGACCAGCTCCCGATCCCCCGCGAGCTCCTCGATCAACGGGCGCAGCGGCACGTGCCCGGTGCCGGTGTCCAGCAGGAGGGCACGCTCGTCGCCGAGCAGGAGGTACAGGAACGGGCCCTCGAAGTTGGTGTGGAGCGCCTGGCGGATGATCGCCGTACGGTCGTCGTACCAGTGGACCTGATGTGCGGGCGTGGACGGATCGGTGCCGTCGTCCCAGCGGTCGGGGAACGTCATCCCACAATTGTCGGTGCGGGAAGGGACACTGGACAGGTGCGTGGGGATCCTTCGGTGCTGCATGTCGATCTGGACGCGTTCTTCGCGGCCGTCGAGCAGCGGGACAAGCCGTCGCTGCGGGGCAAACCCGTCGTCGTCGGCGGTATCGGCGTCCGCGGAGTCGTGTCCACTGCGTCGTACGAGGCCCGCAAATACGGCGTGCGGTCGGCGATGTCGACCGCGGAAGCGCGATCGCGTTGCCCGCACGCGGCGTACCTGGGTCCCCGCTTCGAGGTGTACCGGCAGAGCAGTCGGGCGGTGATGGCCGAGATGCGTGCGCTGTCGCCGCTGGTGGAGCCGTTGTCGCTGGACGAGGCGTTCATCGACCTGGCGGCGAGCGGCCTGAGCGGACTGACGGTCGACGACGTCGAGGCGATCGCGCAGGACCTGAAGGACGCGATCCGGAAGGTGAGCGGCGGCCTGACCGCGTCGGTCGGCGCCGGCACGTCGAAGTTGATCGCGAAGATCGCCAGCGATCTCGACAAGCCGGACGGCGTGGTCGTCGTACCGGCCGGCACAGAGGCGGAGTTCCTGGCGCCCATGCAGGTGACCGTCATCCCCGGTGTGGGGCCGGCGACCGCGCAGCGACTGAGCATGGCCGGCGTCCGGACCGTCGGCGATCTGCAGCAGCTCGACGAGGACGAGCTGATCCGGCAGGTCGGATCGGCGCACGGCTCGAGCCTCCACCGGCTCGCCGTCGCGGCCGACGACCGGCCGGTGGTGAGCGACCGCGAGACCAAGTCGGTCAGCGTCGAGGACACGTTCGAGACCGACATCATCGACCGGGCGCTGCTGGCTGCGATCGGCGACAGGATGGCCCACCGCGTCTCCGAGCGGCTGCAGAAGGCGCAGCTGTCCGGCCGGACCGTCACGGTGAAGACCCGGATGCACGACTTCACCACGCACACCCGGTCCTCGACGCTCGCCGGTCCGACCGACGACGCCCGGGTGATCGCGCGCGTCGCGCGCCGGCTGCTCGAGGAGAGCGAGATCGGCGGCGGCATCCGGTTGCTCGGCGTAGGCGTCTCGTCACTGGCCGACTGGATCCAGGACGACCTCTTCACCGACGACGAGCACGCCGAGACCCCGGTCGTGGTGGTCGAGCTGCCGGCCCGGCGACGTGACCAGCTCGGCTTCCACCCGGGCCAGGACGTCGCCCATCCCGACTACGGTCGCGGCTGGGTCTGGGGCTCCGGCCGGGGCCGTGTCACGGTCCGTTTCGAGACCGCGGAGACCCCGCCGGGCCCGGTCCGCACCTTCGCCGTCGACGACCCGGCGCTGACAAAAGTGCAGATCAGCGCGGCGGATGCAGACGACGAACCCGAAACTGACCACAATGTCTCAGATGAATGAGGAACGGCGGGGGGTCTACCCGTTCTGTGCGCCGTGTACGGCGGCGTCGGAGGTCTGGCGGGCGACCGAGACGGCCGGCCCGATGGGGAGCAGGTTCTACGGGCACCGCGACGTGTGCGAGAACTGCGGATCGTCGGTGCGGACGCTGTACAACACCGTGCTCTGGCTTCCGGTGTCGAAGGTCGGCCAGTACCGGATCATCCCGACCGGCGGACGCACGTACGTCGGACGGAAGGTCGCCACGCTCCCGGTGCAAACCGTCGTACGGCGGGAGCCGGTGTCGGCGCTCGCCAATCACCCGGAGCTGAACAGCGACCCGGCGTACAAGCAGGCCGAGGCGTACTGGGACGAGCACGAGCCGGGGCAGGCGTTGCCGTTCTACCAGTCCGCGCTGACCGAGCGGGAGAAGGTGCTGGCGGCCGACGACCCCGCCACCTTGCGCGTCCGTCTGCGGGTCGCCCAGGGGATGCTGGCGACCGCGAACTACGGGCGGGCGATCGCCTGGTTCGAGCTGCTCACGCCGCAGTTGACGGAGGTGTTCGGGCCGCATCACGAGTTGACCCGCGCGGCGACCGAAGCCACCACCGGCGCCCGGCTGATGGTCGGCGGGCCACGGTCGGAGGCTCAGCTGCTCGCGGACATCGTTGCCGCCGACGAGAAGCTCGCAGCCGAGGATCCGCAGTTGCTGCGCGATCGGGCCGCGTTGGGACGGGCGTTGCTCGCGTGCGGCGACATCTCGGACGCGCTCGAAGCGCTCACCCAAGTGGTGCGCGACGCGACCCCCGGGCATCCGGATACGTCGGTCTATCGCTCAGCGCTGGCGGAGGCGTGCGAGATCGCTCGAGGACGCGGGAAGAAGCGCGAGCTGCAACTCGCCGAGACTGCGCGCCAGGTGCTCACCGGCGAAGGCGCACCGACAAGCATGTGACGCAGCCTTCCAGCTTCTCGAACTCACTGATGTCCACGACGACCGGTACATAGCCCAGCTCGGCGAACAGCTTCGCGGACTTCGGCGCCGACTCGGCCATCAGCAGCCTGTCCTCGCCCAGCAGTACGACGTGCGCGCCCGCCTCCTCGGGCACCGGCCGGAAACGCTCGAACGCGGCAGGGTCGTCGACGAGCGGCTCGTACCCGATCACCGTCCCGTCGGGCAGCGCCGTGACGGCCGACTTGAGGTGCAGCACCTTCCGGACCGGCACCGCGCGTACGTCGGCCCCGAGCGGCGCGAACGCCTCGCGCAGTTGCTCGATGCCCGCTGCGTTGGTCCGTCCGCCCTGTCCGACGTAGATCGTCGAGCCGATCTTCAGTACGTCGCCGCCGTCGAGCGTGCCGGGATCGGCGATGTGGCGGACCTCGTACCCCTGCGCCGCGACGGTCTCCTCGGCTGCCGCGGCCTCCGGGCGTCGCTCGTTCGCACCGGCGCGGGCGATCACCGCGAGGCCGCCGTACACGACCATCGTGTCCTCGACGAAGACGCTGTCCGGGCACTCCTCGATCGGCGGCACCTCCACCGTCGTCCAGCCGGCGCCGTGCAGCGTATCGACGTACTGCTGCCACTGCGCGAACGCAAGCTCGACCTCGACCGGCGTGCGTTCGATGTGGGTGACGAGGCCCTCGGCGAGGCGTGAGCTCGGGCGGCGGATCAGGGCTGTCGGCATGTCCGCAGGCTATCCGGGTACCAGGAGGCATCCGAGAGAGGAGACAAGGGATGCCGAAGATTCTTCCGGCGGCGGGTGGCGACGTGGTCGAGATCATCCTGGCCGACCACCGATGGTTCGAGGAGGCGCTGCGCGAACTGCGTGATGTCCAGAGTGACCGCGCGGCCGTGCTCGCAGACCTGGCCACCGTGCTGATCGCCCACGCCGAGGCCGAGGAGTCGAAGGTCTATCCCACGCTCCGGCGCAAGGACGCGATCGACGCCGACGAGGTCGAGCATTCCGAGCACGAGCACGACGAAGGCAACGAGGCGTTGCTCGAGCTGATGGAGGTCGACGACACCGGCAGCGAGGAGTTCAGCTCCAAGCTGCACGAGCTGTCCGAGGCCCTCTCCCATCACCTCGACGAGGAAGAACGCGACGTGCTCAACCCGGCCCGCACCGAGGTCTCCGAGCAGGTACGCCGCGACCTCGGCGACACGTTCGCCGAGGAACGGGCCCGGCTGATCGCCGCCGACTGCGGCGATATCGCGAACGTGCGCAAGATCGTCGAGGCTGTCAAAGACTGAGGACGAGCCCTTCGTCGGCGGCGATGACCTCGCCGTCGAACCCGGCCTCCGCCTCGCGCACCGAGACAGCGCGATCGGAGCCTGGCCAGAAGTGCGTCAGCACGAGCCGCCGGGCTCCGCGCGCACCTCGAGCCGCCTCGGCAGCCGTCATCAGGTAGGGGCTGACCGGCGCGCCTTGGTACGTCGCGTCCGAGATGAACACGTCGGCGCCCTCCGCCAGTCGCCGCAGTTCAGGGGACGGGCCGCTGTCGCCGGTGTACGCGACCGTCATCCCCGGCGCACTCAACCGGACACCGAGATTCGTCTTGAAGTGCGGCAGTTCCACGGTCACCACGTCGAACGGCCCGATCCGCGTTGTCGCCGCAAGATCGTGCACTGCGAAGACATCGGCTGGATCGGGGTTGGGTTCCAGTGCCCGCAGGACATCCAGGGTCTCGGGCGTGCAGTGCAGTGGAACGGGCGGCGCATCCGGAGCTTCGTAGTACCGCACCCGCGCCAGCCCACTCACGTCGACGCAGTGATCCGGATGCTGGTGTGTCACCACCACCGCGTCAACCTCACCCTGGGGGCAGTGCTCGAGCAGGCGGGGCAACGCGGCGTACCCGAGATCGAGCACCACCCGGAAGCCGTCGTACTCGACCAGGAAGCCGGCGCACGCCCGGCCCGCCTCGGGCCAGGCACCGCACGAACCCAGGACCGTCAGCGACCTCACCGGGTCGCGAACGGCTGGTTGGACGGCACGATCTCCTTGCCCAGCGGCAGCAGCGAGACCGGGATCAGCTTGAAGTTCGCCACGCCGAGCGGGATGCCGATGATCGTCAGGCACAGCGCGATCCCGGTGGTCAGGTGGCCGAGCGCCAGCCACCAGCCGGCGAAGACGATCCAGATGATGTTCCCGAGCAGCGCGCCCGCGCCGGCGCTCGGCTTGTCGACCACGGTCCGGCCGAAGGGCCAGAGCGTGTACCCGGCGATCCGGAAGGACGCGATGCCGAACGGGATGGTCACGATCAGCACGCAGCAGATGATGCCGGCCACCGCGTACCCGACAGCAAGCCAGAATCCGGCCAGCACCAGCCAGATCAGGTTGAGAAGCGTCTTCATGCTTCCAAGCCTGCCACCTCGCGGGTGTGTTCCCGTACCAGTTCGGCGACAAGTCCGGGATCGTTCCGGGGCAACCAGTGCCCGCCCCTGACGACCTTCACCGTCAGATTGGTCGCCCAGCGGCCGATGTCGGCCTGCAGCGGGGTGGTGACGAACGGGTCGGCGTCCGGAGACACGGCCAGGACGGGTACCTCGGTACGTCGCTGCGCCGGGCGGACGAGGCGCGGGACGACGTTGGCGCGGTACAGCCTCATGCCGTTCACATAGTCGTCGATCGACCTGTTGTCGTTCGTGGGCTGCGTCTCCAGGCGGTTGAACGCACGGTATGCCCAGCCTTTGCGCCAGGCGAGCTCGGGGAGCCACGGGAGGTGGAAATAGAAGATGTACCAGGAGTGGAGGAGCTGTCTCAGAGTGGCGCGGTTGCGCTGACGGATGAAGTACCCGGCGTGATCGAGTGACGGCCCTGAAATGGAGACGAACGAGGCAACGCGGGGCTGTGCGTCGGTGATGAAGTGCCACGACTGGATGGAGCCCCAGTCGTGGGCCAGGACGTGGACGGGGCGGTCTGGTGAGGCGTGGTCCAGGACGGCCTCGAAGTCTTCCTGGAGGCGGTCCAGGGCGTAGGCGGACGTCGGGCCCGGATGGTCGGATTGGCCGGCACCGCGGACGTCGTACGTGACGACGTGGAACTCGGTGGTGAGGCGTTCGGCGACCGGCCCCCAGAGGGACGCGTTGTCCGGGTAGCCGTGGACGCAGATCAGCGTCGGTGCACCGGGGTTGCCGTAGTCGTAGACGGCGATGCGAGTGCCGTCGCGGCTAGTAGTGGTCGACTTCGAGGGTGGCAAAGGTCATCCCCGCCTTCATCAGCCGCTCGCGGAGAGTGGGTCCCATGGCGGCGGCCGTCGTGGTCTGGCCGGCCGTCTCCGGCAGGTCGTCGAGCGCCAGGCACAGTGCGCTCTCCCCGAGCATCTTCGCCGTCTCGTCGTACCCGGGATCGCGACCCGCGACCTCGGTGATCACCTGCTTGCCGCCGCCGCGGCCGACGAACCGGACGTTGAACCAGGACCGCGCCCGACGCTCCGGGCTCGGCCCGTCGCCCGGCTGCAACCGGTTCAGCATCGCCTTCCGCACCGGCGGCAGCTGAGCGCCCGCGATCAGCAGACCGACCCCACCGATGCCGGCGGCAACCATCGGGAGATGCTCCATCGCCGCGTAGTGCGAGTAGCGGAAGTCGGGGCCGTAGCGATCGAGCAGCCGGGCAGAGTACCCGACGATCTGCGGATCGATCGTCGGCAGCGGCACCGCCCAGAACCCTTGCTGGCGGTGGATCCGGCCGGCCACCGCACGCGCTTTCCGTCCCTCCGGGCGTGGCTCGGCCTGTTTGCGCGCGCGGTGCGCTTCGAGATTCTGCCTCGGGCGGGAGAACGCGGTGATCGCGGTGTGGAAGGTGCCACCCGACGGCCGGCCACCCGCACGGAGCAGGCCGTCCACCTGGATCGGCACGCCCTCTGGCAGTTGCTCGACGGTGAACTGCACGCCGAGGTCGTACGGGATCGAGTCGAACCCGCAGGCGTGGATGATCCGCGCCCCGGTCTCCGTCGCGCGCTGGTGATGGCGCACGTACATCCGGTCGGTGAACTCGGGCTCGCCGGTGAGGTCGAGATAGCCGGTCCCTGCCTCGGCGCAGGCAGCCACGAGCGGTTCGCCGTACTGGACGTACGGCCCGACCGTTGTCGCGACGACCTTGGTCGACTCGGCCAGCGCGCGCAGTGAGCCGGGATCGGTCACGTCTGCGTGCAGCACGTCCTTGCCGAAGCGTTCCAGCTTGGCTTTGTTGCGTCCGGCAACGGCCCAGCGCAGGCCGTCCGGCGCGTTCTTCTCCAGGTACTCCGCGGTGAGCGCGCCGGTGAAGCCACTCGCGCCGAGCAGCACGACGTCGTACTCGCGGCTCACTTGTGCGCAGCCTTCTCCGAGTCGGCCAGGCCGCCCGCGCCGGTCGGCCGGGACGACGCCTCCGCGCCGCGCGCCTGGATGTCGGCGAGTGCGGCCGCGTCCGCCTTCGGGACGCTGAACCGCGAGCCGAACTCGATGAAGTGCGGGATCGCCCAGCGGACAACCTTCAGCGCGCCGATCCAGCCCGGCACATGAACGGTCCGCGAACGCTTCCTGATCCCGTCGACGAACTTGTCCACGGCGAACTCCAGCGGGTACGTCTTGCTCGCCAGCGGCATCCCGGTCCGCGCCCGGCCGAACACCGGGTGCTCGTCCGCTCCGCGCACCATGTCGGTGTCGACGAAGGTCATGTGCGCCACACCGACCCGTACGCCGAGGTGCCTGAGCTCCGGCCGCAGCGTGTCGCCCAAAGCCTCGACGCCGGCCTTCGACACGTTGTACGACGCGAGTCCGGGGATGTGCACGATCGCGGCGAGGGACGAGACCAGCAGCAGGTAGCCCTTGCTCTCGAGCAGATACGGCAGCGTGAGGTGGACCGTGCGCCAGACGCCGTACAGATCGACGTCGACCACGCGCTCCCAGGTCTTCGGATCCATGCTCCGGCTGAAGCCCGGCGCGGCGATACCGGCGTTCGCCATCACCACGTCGATGTGGCCGTAGCGCTCCGCGATGCCTTCGACCGCCGTACGCAGCGAGTCGGTGTCGGTCACGTCGGCCTCCCACCAGCCGGCGTCCGGGCCGCAGTCCTCGGCGACCTTCTTCAGCTCGTCCGGCTCCAGGCCGACCAGCGCGAGCTTCGCGCCGTCGCGGGCCAGCTTCCGGGCCACCGCGGCGCCGATCCCCCGCGAGGCGCCGGTGATGAGGACGACTTGACCGGCCAACGGACGCATCGCGAACCTCCAGCTTGTTGAGTGGATACTCAACAGTAAGTGCTTGTTGACCGATTACTCAATAGACTGGCGGTATGAGCCAGACCTCTTCCGCCGCACGCCTGCGGCCTGATGAGCGGCGGGCGCAGATTCTTGCGGCGGCGCGACGGGTGTTGCTGGCGGACCCGCACCGCGAGCTGACGGTCGAGTTGGTCGCCGCCGAGGCCGGCGTCTCCCCCGCGCTGCTGTTCCACTACTTCGGCTCGAAGAAGAAGTTCCAGTACGCCGTCATCGAGGAAGCCGCCGCGGAGGTCATGCTGCGGACCGCCCCGGACCCGTCGCTGCCCCCCGACGAGCGGCTCCGGTCCGGCATCCGCGCCTTCGTCCGCGCCGTACTCGAAGCCCCGCAGCTCTACCGGGCGACGCTGCTGATGTCGGCCGCCGGCGATCCGGAGATCCGTACGCTGCACTCCGATCTGCGCCGCGTTTTCAGTCAATGGGTGATCAGCGCGGTCGCTGAGCGTGGCATCGAGATCACCCCCGTCGTCGAGCTCGCCTGCCACGGCTGGCAGGGTTACGTCGAACAGACCCTCCTGGTATGGATCGACGACCCGACCGTCTCGCCGGAATCCCTCGAACACCTCTGCGAGCAGTCCCTGGACGCGATCCTCACGACAACGTCCGAGTGAGCTGATGAACAAGTTCTTCCTGACGATCCACATCCTCGCCGCGATCCTGTGCGTCGGTCCGGTCACCGTGGCGACCAGCATGTTCCCGTCGATCGCGAAGCGCACGCTGACGGCCGAGACCCCGGACGCGGGCGGGCTGCGGGTGCTGCACCGCATCACCAACGTCTACGCCTGGGCCGGCCTGGCCGTGCCGCTGTTCGGATTCGCCCTCGCGGGCAGCATGCACGTGATGGGCGAGGCCTGGCTGATCGTCTCGATCGTGCTGACGCTGGTCGCGGCCGTGGTCCTCGCGTTCCTCGTCGTCCCGGCGCAGGCCGGCGTCTTGGCGGTCGCGGGCGGAACAGCCGAGGAGCGCAGCAGCGTGCTGTCGAAGGCGAAGCTGCTCTCGATGACGTCCGGGATCTTCGCGCTGCTCTGGCTCGTCGTGCTGGTGCTGATGGTCGTCAAGCCGGGGCACCACAGAGGGTAAGGTTCCGGCGTGCTGACGGTTGCCACGGTGAATGTGAACGGGATCAGGGCGGCCTTCCGCCGCGGGATGCAGCCGTGGCTGGACGACACCGATCCGGACGTGCTGCTGATGCAGGAAGTCCGGGCGTCTGACGACGTACTGCGCGAACTCCTCGGCGGCGACTGGTTCATCGCGCACGCCGAGCCCGCGATCGACGGGCACAAAGGCCGCGCCGGAGTTGCGGTGGCGAGCCGTCGGCCGATCAAGGACGAGCGCGGCGAGCTCGGTCCGGAGAGGTTCGCCGGGACCGGACGCTGGGTCGAGGCGGATGTCGTCCTGGAGGACGGAACGACGCTGACCGCGGTGAGCACGTACGTGTTCACCGGCGAGTTCGAGACGCCGCCGCGCCAGGAGGAGAAGTACGCGTTCCTGGACGCGATCACCGCCCGCCTGACCGAACTGCGCGCCGACGGCCGGCACGTGCTGATGTGCGGCGACCTCAACATCGCCCATCGCGAGGAGGATCTGAAGGCCTGGAAGGCGAACCGCAAGAAGAGCGGCTTCCTGCCCGAGGAGCGCGCCTGGCTGGACCGCCTGTTCGGGGCCGGTTGGGTCGACCTCGGCCGCCGGTTCGGCGGCGAAGGACCAGGTCCGTACTCGTGGTGGTCCTGGCGGGGCAAGGCGTTCGACAACGACGCCGGCTGGCGGATCGACTACCAGATCGCCTCCCCTGAGCTGGCCACGACGGCCACGAACTGCGTCGTCCACCGCGCCCCGACGTACGCCGAACGCTGGAGCGACCACGCTCCCGTAGTGGCGACGTACGACGTCTAGCCCTGCCCGCGTTTACCGTGGCGCCATGGCTGATCCCGCGTTCGTCCTGCCCACCCCAGACGTCGCCCGCACGACGCACGAGGGCCTCGAGCTCTACCTCCCGACCAGCACGGAGCCGGCGCCTGCGGTCCTGCTGATCCACGGCGTGCCGTACTCCGCCGAGGGGCGACCGCTGCCGAGCGCGTGGAATATCTACCAGGGCTACGCCAGTCAGCTCGCCGACCGCGGCTGCGTCGCCGCTGCCGTCGATCACAGTCCCGACGGACGGCCGGACGACGAACGCTCCAACGCGGCGCTGGCGAAGGCGATCGCGGCCGTCCGGGCCTACCCGCGGGTGGACGGCGGCCGTCTGGCGCTGTGGTTCTTCTCCGGCAGCGGCCCTCTCGCAGCACCGTTCCTGCAGAACCCGCCGGAGTGGCTCCGCTGTGTCGCGCTGACGTACCCGGTGCTGGGCGACACCGAGCTGGTCACAGTTCGGGGCGTGCACCCGGTCGAGGCAGTCAAGGGCGCACGAGGGCTATCGGTGGTGATGACCGTGGTAGGGCATGAGTTGGCCGACGTAGCGCCGACTCAGCCGCCGTTCATCGACGCGGCGCGGGCGGCCGGGGTGAGGCTCGAGGTGATCGAGGCGCCCAACGGCCGGCACGGATTCGACGTACTCGATCACACCGATGAGTCGCGGCAGGCGGTCGGTTCCGCGCTGGCCGCGGTGAGCGCCTCGGTCCACGCTTAGCCGCCGTGCGGTGGCGCGGGTAGTCTCGCGGCATGTCCGAGACTTCAGCTGTCACGCCGCCGGTTGCTGCCCGCAAGCCGGTCGAGCGGGTGCATCACGGCGATGTGTTCGTCGACGAGTACGAGTGGTTGCGGGACAAGACAGACGACGAGGTGCTGGGGTACCTGCGCGCCGAGAACACCTACACCGAGGCCCGCACGGCGCACTTGGAATCGTTGCGGGAGGCAATCTTCAAGGAGATCTCGGACCGGACGCTGCAGACCGACCTGAGCGTTCCGGCGCGGCGCGGCGGGTACTGGTACTACTCGCGCACGATCGAGGGCAGCCAGTACTCGCTGCACTGCCGGGTCAAGGTCGACGGCGACCAGCCGCCGGCGACGGACGGCGCGATCGCCGGCGAAGAGGTGATGCTGGACGGGAACGAGGTGGCCGGCGACTCCGAGTTCTTCTCGCTCGGCACGGTCGACGTGTCCCCCGACGGCCGCCTGCTCGCGTACTCGGTCGACCTCAAGGGCGACGAGCGGTTCACTCTGCGGATCAAGGATCTGGCCAGCGGCGAGCTGCTGCCCGACGAGCTGCCTGAGGTGCACTACGGCTCGGCCTGGTCGGCCGACGGATCGACGATCTTCTACACCAAGGTCGACGACGCCTGGCGCCCGTACCAGGTCTGGCGGCACACCCTGGGCAGCGCGGACGACGTGCTGGTGAAGGAGGAGCCGGACGAGCGGTTCTGGGTCGGCGTCGACCTGACACGCAACGAGCAGGCGATCATGATCGCGCTCGGCAGCAAGCTCACCAGCGAGGTCTGGCTGCTCGACGCGAACGACCCGACCGGCGAGGCCGTCGTGGTGGCACCGCGGCGCGAGGGCGTCGAGTACGACGTCGAGCACGCCGGCGACCAGCTCCTGATCACCCACAACGCGGACGCCGCCAACTTCTCGCTGGCCTCCGCGCCGCTGGACTCCCCCGGCGACTGGACCACGCTGATCGAGGGCGACGAGACGAGCCGCCTGCTCGGCACCGACGCGTTCGCCGACCACGTCATCCTCTACCGGCGCCGCAACGCGCTGACCGAGCTGGCGATCATGCGCCGTACCGACGGCTCCTTCGGCGCTCCCGAGGTGCTGGAGTTCGACGAGCCCATCTACACCGTCTCCCCCGGGCGCAACGACGAGTGGCACGACACCCGGTACCGCTTCGGCTACACGTCGCTCGTCACGCCGGGTTCGACGTACGACGTGGACGTCGCGACCGGTGAGCGGCGACTGCTCAAGCAGCAGCCGGTGCTCGGCGGCGTGGACCTCACGGCATACACGCAGTACCGCGAGTGGGCGACCGCACCGGACGGGACGCAGGTGCCGATCTCGATGGTCGCGCGCAAGGACGTCGCGAAGGACGGGAACGCACCCGTCGTGCTGTACGGCTACGGGTCGTACGAGTCGTCGATGGATCCGTGGTTCTCGATCCCGCGGCTGTCGCTGCTCGACCGCGGCGTGGTGTTCGCGATCGTGCACGTGCGGGGCGGCGGCGAGCTCGGCCGGCACTGGTACGACGACGGCAAGATGCTCACCAAGCGGAACACCTTCACCGACTTCATCGCCGCCGCGGAGCACCTGGTCGAGGCCGGCTGGACCAGGCCCGAACGCATCGTCGCGCAGGGCGGCAGCGCCGGCGGGCTGCTGATGGGCGCGGTCGCGAACCTGGCGCCGCAGGCATTCGGCGGAATCGTCGCGGAGGTCCCGTTCGTGGACGCGCTGACCACGATCCTGGACCCGTCGCTGCCGCTCACGGTGATCGAGTGGGAGGAATGGGGCAATCCGCTCGAGGACAAAGCCGTCTACGAGTACATGAAGTCCTACTCGCCGTACGAAAACGTCACCGCGCAGCGCTATCCGCGCATCCTGGCGATCACCAGCCTGAACGACACCCGGGTGTTCTTCGTCGAGCCCGCGAAGTGGGTGGCGAAACTCCGCGCGACCGCGACCGGTGACGCCGACGTACTACTGAAGACCGAAATGGAAGCCGGCCACGGCGGCCGCAGCGGGCGGTACGACGCCTGGCGCGAGGTCGCGTTCTCGCTGTCGTGGGAGCTGGACACGCTCGGCCTGAGCTGAAAGGGATGGAATATCTGTCCCTGGGCGTGTGTTGTGCAACACATCCAGGGACAGTTTTCTGGACGGATTCTCAGGTTCGGCGCGGAGTGTCGGGCCTGATACTTCGGCAAAGCTGCCGGACACCGGTTTCCACGGCGGATTCGCTGCCGGGAACTCTCAGGGAACCTTCAGGGTGTTTACACACTGGTACCGGAATCTTGAACCCTACTCGAGCGTTGCTCTCCATGTAACGACGAAGGGAGTTTCGGTGGCTCGCATGGCTCGTGTCCGGTCCACGGACGACGGTATCGACGGCAAGGACAGTGTAGGTCTCTACCTCGAAGAGATCGCGCGCACGCCTTTGCTGACGGCTGAGGAAGAGGTCGAGCTCGCTGAGACGGTCGAAGCAGGACTCCTCGCGGAGCAACTGCTGGCCGAGGGGCGGGTTGGACGTAAGAAGGGCGGAGCGCCCAAATATGCGACGGAGGAAGAGCTGGAGTGGCTGGCCGAAGCGGGCCGGCGCGCGCAGCAGCGGTTCGTGACCGCCAACCTCCGGCTCGTGGTGTCGATCGCCCGCCGGTACGGGCGGTCCCAGATGCCGCTGCTGGACCTGGTCCAGGAGGGCAACACGGGGCTGATCCGCGCGGTGGAGAAGTTCGACTACAGGAAGGGTTTCAAGTTCTCGACGTACGCGACCTGGTGGGTGCGGCAGGCCATCACCCGCGGTATCGCGCAGCAGGCCCGGGTGGTCCGGCTGCCGGTGCACGTGGTGGAGCAGCTGAACCAGATCGGGTCCGCGCGGCGCACGCTGGAGCGCAAGCTCGGGCGCGAGCCGGAGATCGAAGAGATCGCGCTGGAGCTGGGCCTGGACCAGGAGCGGGTCACCGAACTGATCCGCATCGGCCGGGACCACATCAGCCTGAACAGCCCGGTCGACGACGAGGGCGAGACCTCGCTGGGTGACCTGATCGCGGCCGAGACCGCGCCGGGTCCGGACCAGCTGGTCGCGGACGCGTCCGACCGCTCGGGCCTGTTCAGCCTGGTCGACCAGCTCGACCCGCGGTCCGCGGACGTGATCCGGCGCCGCTACGGCCTGCACGACGGCCGCCAGGCCAAGCTGGCCGACATCGGCGCGGTGCACGGCATCTCGGCGGAGCGAGTCCGCCAGATCGAGCGCGAGGCGCTGGGCCGCCTCCGCCTGATGGCAGACCCGACGCTGGCCGCGTAACGCCCCACTCCGAAACCCCTCAGGACCCCCGAGCCGCGATCCGGCCCGGGGGTCCTTCGGTAGGTAGGGGTCAGTTCCAGCTGTCGATCAGCGCCGGCAGCTCCGACAAGCGCTGGATCGTGGCATCCGGCGTACCTTCGGTGTGGCCGATCTGCTCGGTCGGGATCGCGCTGTGCGGCAGGTGCGCGGCCCGCATGCCGACGTTCTGCGCGCCCCAGACGTCGTCGAACAGCCGGTCGCCGACGAACAGGCAGCGTGACGGCTCGGACACACCTACCGCCCGCATCACGGCCAGGAACGCCTCCGGGTGCGGCTTCGTGTGCGCGATCTCGCTGGTGTAGACCGCGCCGTCGAGCAGCTCGTGGACACCGTCCCGCGCGAAGATCGCCTCGTGCCGCTGCCGGGGCCAGATCGTGTTCGAGAGCACGCCGACCTTCAGCCCCCGCGCGCGGAGCTCCCGCAGCGTGTCGAGCGCGTCCGGCTCCAGCTCGGTGTGCGGGTCCCACTGCCGGTCGTACTCCGCCTGCGCCGCGGGGTTCATCACGACCTCGGCCAGCGTGCACACCTCTTCAAGAGTGCTGCTGAGATGCTCGTCCCGGGAGCGCCGCCAGATCGACCCTTCGGCCGCCACGAGCCGGGCCGCCAGCTCGTCGGCCTGCGCCTCGTCGAGGACCGTGGCGACGGCTCGCCAGGTCTCGCGCAGGTCGATGTCGTGCCAGGTCGCCAAAGTGCCGCCCCAGTCGAACAGGACGGCCTCGATCTTCACGTTCGTCACGCGGCACAGCCTGCCAGAGCTCGCCGACAGTTCTCGCCTGCTTTTCGACACTGCTCAGCTGACATCTCAGCTGACATCTCAGCTGACTCTGGCGACCTGCTGGCGCTTGGCCAGCCAGGTGATCGCGAAGGCGTAGAACGCCAGACACGGGATGTCCGAGGCGAGCAGCGTCCACGGGGCGCCGCCTTGCTCGGCCCACCCGGACAGCTGACCGGTTGCCGCAGGCAACAGGAAGGCGAGCAGGTTGTTCAGCGCGTGCAGCGCGATCCCCGCCTCCAGTCCCCCGGTCCGGATCGTCAGCCAGCCGACCGTCAGCGCGAACAGGAAGACATCCGCCATCGCCCACCCGGTGTACCCGTGCGCCGACACGAAGGCCGCGCCACCGATGACGATGCCGGGCCACGGCGAACGGAAGATCGTCCGCAGCCAGCGCGCCCTGCCGTTCGGGTTGTCCGGTCCGTACGCGCCGACCGCCTGGATCAACCAGCCGCGGAACATGAACTCCTCGGCGGCCGACTGGAACGGCACCAGCAACAGAATCACCAGCGCCGGCACGACGAACGCGCCGAACCCGATCCACGATCCGTCGTCGTTCCCGATCGCGTCCTCGGGCGGGAAGATCGCGTCGACCAGAACACCCATCGCGTAGGTCAGCACGAGGTACCCGATGGCCGGCACGCAGCAGAGCGCGAGCCAGCGCCAACGGATCCGGTTCAGGACCGAGGCGACGCTCCAGAACGGACGGCGCTGGACGACCCACGCGGCCAGTCCGACGCACGGGGTGAGAATGCCCAGCATCACCAGCGTGACCGCGAGATTCTCGGTGTCGCTCGGGAAGATGTCCGACCCGCTCGGCGTCGGGATCGGTCCGGCGAAGGCGCGGTGCGCGATCGTCCAGGCGACCACCACGCCGGTCGTCAGGAACAGCACGAAGGCGCCGAGGAGCAGTGTTCCGACCAGGGGGCGCCACCACGCGTGCTTCGGCGTACGCGCCAGCCGGTGGAACGGCGTACCGGACGGGGCGGGGATGATGCGGGGCTCGCGGTAGGCGTACTGGACCGGGTACGGCGGCGGCGCTCCCCACTGCTCTGGGTACGGGCCGGGGTGGGGCGGCGGCGGTGGGTACTGCCCCGGCTGGGAGTATGGGCCCGGTTGCGGTTGGTGTTGCGGTGGCGGCCCGGGCTGTTGCGGGTCCATGACTGGACTCTAGAAGATCGGGCCAAGCAGACGGAGGGAGAACACGGTGGTCACTGATCCGGCGCCGGAAACGTCCAGGTCGACGGATGCGCTGCCGCAGTCCGTGCTGATGCCGCTCAGCGGCTCGGCCATCTTCCTGGTCGTCGAGGTCGAGCCAGGCGGCGAGGACCGGACCCGCGACCTGCTGGAGCGGATGAGCGGCCTCGTTCGCTCGGTCGGCTTCCGCGTGCCGGGTGGCAACCTCTCGTGTGTGACTAGCATCGGCTCGGACGTCTGGGACCGTCTGTTCAGCGGGCCACGACCGGCCGAGCTGCACCCGTTCGTGGAGCTCAAGGGCGCGACCCACCACGCGCCGGCCACGCCGGGTGACCTGCTCTTCCACATCCGGGCGTCCCACCAGGACCAGTGCTTCGAGCTGGCCGGCCAGATCATGAACGTCCTCGACGGCGCCGCCAAGGTCGTCGACGAGGTGCATGGCTTCAAGTACTTCGAGATGCGCGACCTGCTCGGCTTCGTCGACGGCACCGAGAACCCGGCCGGGTCCGACGCCCAGGCCGCGGTCCTCGTCGGCGACGATGACCCCGACTTCTCCGGCGGCAGCTACGTGATCGTGCAGAAGTACCTGCACAACCTGAAGGCCTGGAACGCGCTGACCGTCGAGCAGCAGGAGATGGCCGTCGGCCGGACCAAGCTCGACGACATCGAGTTCCCCGACGCCAAGAAGCCTGCCAACGCACACATCGTGCTGAACGTGGTCGAGGACGAGGACGGCAACCAGTTGCAGATCCTGCGCGACAACATGCCGTTCGGCACGATCGGCGCGCAGGAGTTCGGCACCTACTTCATCGGCTACGCCAAGACGCCGGCGGTGACGGAGCTGATGCTCCGCCGGATGTTCATCGGGGTGCCCGAGGGCACCCATGACCGGCTGCTCGATTTCTCGACCGCGGTCACGGGCGGCCTGTTCTTCACACCGACCTCGGACTTCCTCGACGACCTGCCGCCGGCGCCCTGAGGCTCACTCGCCGTTCAGCGGCGGGTCGAAGTAGTTCGCCCAGCTGTAGTTGACCGGGTCGCTGAACGTGCCCGGGACCTTGCCGAGGCTGTTGATCACCGTCGCGGTGCCGTTGGCGTGGCCAACGGCGTACAGGTACGCCGAGCCGGTGTCCTTGTCGACGCCGAGCAGCAGCGTGCCGTACTGACCGCAGCGCGTCGTCAGCAGCGACTCGAAGCCCTGCCAGGTGCTCGTCCGCACTGCCTTGACGACAGGCTTCATCGGCGAGCTGAGCGGGATCCGGATCGTGTACAGCGCCCCGCCGCGAGTCGTCGCCAGCAACGTGTCGTACGTCGACGTACGACTGATCAGCGCGACTGCCTTCACCGACGCGAACCCGGGGTACGAACCCGCGGCGCGCCAGGCAGACTTGCCGTTGACGTCGCTGACGAACCAGCGGTAGAGCACGCCGTCATTGCGGAGGGCGTACGTCCGGTAGCTGCTTCCGCCGTCCGACGACCACGACTTGTTCAGGGTGCGGAAGTTGCTCCAACCACCGCCGATGCGGTCCATATGGTTGCTGACGATCTTCCCGCCGCTACCCGTCTCGACGAGCATGGCGCCGTCGTACAGGACGCCGCCGGTGACGACTGCGCCGTAGAGCGCGGTGTCCTCGCCGTTGTCTCCTTGGTCGTTGTCCCAGACCCACTCGCTGCTCAGGGCGACGGTGCCGGCGAACGGCTGTTTGGCCATCGTCTCGATCGGATTCACCGAGATCGGCGAGGTGGCCTGGACGTACTTCTCGAGGAAGTCCTTCCCAGCGGTCACCGAGCCGGCCCCGATGGCGCAGGCGGTGGCAGTGGCGGTTGTGGCAGTGGTGGTCGTGCTAGCAGCCGGCGCGGCGGACGCCGGACCGATGCTCGTGAGGACGGGACCGGCCAGCAGTAGGCCGGCCGCCGCCGCAATCATCTTTCGCATGTTCATTCCCCCTTCGGTGCTAAGTTTCGCTCAATCTCCTCGATGCAGGTGTCACTTCGAAAGTTGTGAAAGCCAACCTGTCGGTGCCATGGGCCAGACTGGATTCATGTTGCTCACCGAGGTGGTCGAGACGTCGGCCGCGCTGGCCGGGACCCGGTCGCGGCTGAAGAAGGCGGAGTTCATCGCCGGATTGTTGTCCAAGGCCACAGAACCGGCCGGGATCGAGATCGTCGTGACGTACCTGTCCGGCGAGCTGCGACAGCGGCGCACCGGCGTGGGCTGGCGGACGTTGATGGACGCGCCGGAGCCGGCCGCCGAGCCGTCGTTGACGGTCGAGGAGGTCGACCAGGCTTTTGCGGAGCTCGCCGAGATGTCGGGAGCCGGCGTGCAGGCCCGGCGGCGGGCGGCCGTGGATGCGCTGTTCGGGCGGGCGACGGCAGAGGAGCAGCAGTTCTTGCGTCAGCTCGTCGGCGGGGAGCTGCGGCAGGGTGCGCTCGACGGTGTGATGGCGGACGCGGTGGCGCGGGCGACCGGGATTCCGCTGGACAAGATCCGGACCGCCGCGATGCTCCGCGGGGCGGCTGCTCCGGTCGCGGTCGCCGTACTGACCCAGGGTGAGGCGGGGTTGGCGCAGTTCGGCCTGGAGGTCGGGCGTGGGGTGCAGCCGATGCTGGCGCAGTCGGCGACCACGGTCGCGGAGGCGCTGACCAAGACGGGGACGCCGGCCGCGCTCGAGTGGAAGCTCGACGGGATCCGCATCCAGGTGCATCGGGACGGGGACGAGGTCGTCGTCTACACGCGGACGCTCGACGACATCACGACGCGCGTGCCGGAGGTGGTGAGCGCAGTGCTTGCCCTGGAGGCGCAGCAGGTTGTCCTCGACGGTGAGCTGATCGCGTTGCGGGCGGACGGGCGGCCCGAGCCGTTCCAGGTCACCGGGTCGCGGACGGCGACGCGTGCGGCGACCGGTCCGGAGTCGGTGCCGCTCACGCCGTACTTCTTCGACATCCTGCATCAGGACGGTGACGATCTGCTCGGGCTCGACGGCGCCGCACGGCACGAGCGCCTGGCGAAGCTGGTGCCGGAGGAGCGTCGGGTGCCGCGGTTGGTGACCGACGACGCAGAGGCAGGACAGGCGTTCTTCGCTGACGCGGTGCGGCGGGGACACGAGGGTGTCATGGTGAAGTCGCTGACGGTGCCTTACGAGGCCGGTCGGCGCGGGTCGGGCTGGGTGAAGGTCAAGCAGACGCACACACTCGATCTGCTCGTGCTCGCGGCGGAGTGGGGCCACGGGCGCAGGACGGGCTGGCTGTCGAACCTGCACCTCGGCGCGCGTGACGAGGAGACCGGCGAGTTCGTGATGCTCGGGAAGACGTTCAAGGGCCTGACCGACGAGTTGCTCCGCTGGCAGACCGAGCGCTTCCAGGAGCTCGCCGTACGGCGGGACGACTGGGCTGTCTACCTCCGGCCGGAGGTGGTGGTGGAGATCGCGTTCGACGGCGTGCAGACCTCGCCGCGATACCCGGCCGGCATGGCGTTGCGGTTCGCCCGGGTGATTCGTTATCGCAAGGACAAGCGGCCCGCCGACGTTGATACGGTGCAGACCGTGCGTGCGATCCACGCCGGTCCGGACCTGGCGGAAGAAGGTTTGCGTGATGAGTGAGGACCCCGACGTCGTGTCCCGGCGGATCGCCCGCGAGTCCCTCGAGCGCGACGACCCGACCGGCTGGTTCGAGCACCTGTACGCCGCTGCCGCGGAAGGATCGGCGGTCGTCCCGTGGGACCGCGGTACGGCGCACCAGTTGCTCGCCGACTGGGTCGACGAGTCGCAACCAGACGGCGCCGACAAGACCGCGCTGGTTGTCGGCGCGGGCACCGGCTGGGACGCCGAGCTGATCGCCGACCGTGGGTACGACACGACCGCGTTCGACATCTCCCCCAGCGCGATCGAGGCGGCGCACCGCAACCACCCGGGCTCCAAGGCGCACTACATGGTCGCCGACCTGCTGGCGCCTCCGGCCGACTGGCATCGCGCGTTCGATCTGGTGGTGGAGATCTACACGGTCCAGGCGCTGCCGATCCACCTGCAACCGACTGCCGTCCAGCAAGTCACCGAGCTGGTCGCGCCCGGCGGCACACTCCTCGTCATCGCCGCCGCCCGCCCCGACGACCAACCCGACGCCGAGACCCAAGGCCCCCCGTGGCCCCTCACCCGAGCCACCATCCAGTCCTTCACCGCCCCCGACCTCCACCTCATCCAACTCGACCATTCCCCCAGCCCCGCCGACAACACCGTCCTCCGCTGGCGAGCCGAATACCTCCGCGACTAACCCACCCGCACGACCCACCCCACCACCCCGCGCTACCCCGCGGTGCCCCCGGCACCTCGCCGCCCCCCGTGTCACCACCACCGGCACCCGAACGGACAACCCCTCGTGCTGCTCGTTCTCCCATCTGCACAGGCGGCGAGAAGGAGCAACCCGAGGAGATATCGGTTCGTGTGACCGGAGACATCGCGGCACCACCGACACCAGCGACAGCCCTGCGGCACTCCACCGCCCCACCGGCACCAGCACCAGCACCAGCACCAGCACCAGCACACGAACGGATATCCCCTCGTGCTGATCGTCCTCCCGTCTTCACAGGAGGCGAGCAGTGGCAACGCGAGGGATATCGGCTCGCGTGACCGGGGTGACACGAACGCGGCGGACAGTGGTCGGGTGAGGCCTCGACCCTCCCCTGACGTATCGCGTCACCCGCCAGCCACCGGCCACGGCACCTCGCCGACACCCCGGCACCCCTCGTCGGCACCACCGGCATCACCGGCACACGGCACCAGCACCAGGCACACGAACGGATATCCCCTCGCGGTGCTCGTTCTCCGTCTGCACAGGAGGCCAGAAGGGGCAACTTCACGGGATATCCGTTCGTGTGACCGAGAGGTGACGCACATCGCGGCGGACAGTGGCAGGGTAGGCGGGTGCGTACGTCGGGCAGGGCGAGGCCTCGACCCACTCGACGTATCGCGTCACCCGTCACCCCCGGCGGCACCCCGCGCCTCCCCGCCGCTGCCCGACGTCGGCACATGAACGGATATCCACTCGTGTTGGGCCTTCTCCACCGTTACACGAGGCGAGAAGCCGCAACACCAGGGGATATCCGCTCGTATGACGGGGAAGTGATACGCGTGGCCGCGGACAGTGACTGGGGAGATACGGGTGCGTACTACGGTGGGCGCACGCGGTGGGCGCACGCGGTGGGCGCACGCGGTGGGCGCACGCGGTGGGCGCACGCGGTGGGCGCACGCGGTGGGCGCACGCGGTGGGCGCACGCGGTG
>NZ_JBITDF010000003.1:1455650-1675807 GCF_044453965.1 Kribbella sp. NPDC051586
GGGGCGCACCTGGTGGGGGTCGAGTGGTTATGGGGGGCTTGTGGAGGAGATGCCGGTGTTGGTGGGGCGGGCTCGGGGTGTTGCGGCGGAGGTTGGGATGGCGTTGGAGCGGCGGGGTGATGGGCCGTCGGCGTGTTTGCCCGGTGTCGGGCGGTTTTTGGCTGTGTTGGCGGCTGGGTGTGTTGGTGGGCGGATCGGTGAGATGGGCACTGGTGTCGGGGTCGGCGCGGCGTGGATGGCGTCGGCGATGCCTGTGGATTGCCGGCTGGTGACGGTGGAGCTGGATCCGGTCCGGGTGGCGGCGGCGCGGCGGGTGTTTGCCGATGACGAGCGGGTCGAGGTGGTCCACGGCGATTCGTTCGACGAGCTGCAGCGGCGGGCGCCGTTCGATCTGGTCTTCGTCGACGGCGGGCGGTCGGATCGCGCGGTGGAGTTGCTGCGGATCGGTGGGCGGCTCGTGTTCGACGACGTGACGCCGGTCGAGGCGCTGCCGGCGGATTCGCCGTACCGGACGAACGATCCGAAGCGGGACTTCTTCTTCACCGATCCGCGACTGGTGGCGACCGAAGTGGTGCTCCCGGATCTGCGGAATTCACTCCTGGTGGGCACCCGCGTGCGCTGAGATCGCATGGGAACATCTGTTCGAAAATCATGTAGACTCGGTTCATGGCAGGACGGGGCGTGGTGGGGCCGACGGCGCTGCGGATGATGCTGGGCGGTCATCTGCGGGAGCTGCGCGAGCGCGCCGGCGTCACCCGGACGGACGCCGGCTGGGCTATCCGGTCGTCGGAGTCGAAGATCAGCCGGCTCGAGCTCGGCCGGGTCGGGTTCAAGGAGCGTGACGTCTCCGACCTCCTCACGCTGTACGGCGTGCACGACGCCCGCGAGCGCGATCGCCTGCTCGAGCTCGCCCGCGAGGCCAACGACCCCGGCTGGTGGCATCGGTACGGCGATGTCACGCCCGGCTGGTTCGATGCGTATCTCGGGCTCGAGGCGACCGCCGAGCTGATCCGGACGTACGAGATCCAGTTCGTCCCGGGCCTGCTGCAGACCGCGGAGTATGCGCGGGCCGTGGCGCGGTTGACCCCGTCCGGGGCACCGACCGACGACGAGATCGAGAAGATCGTCGCGCTGCGCACGCGTCGCCAGCGGGTGCTCGACCGCGAGCCGCCGCTCAAGCTCTGGGCGGTGATCGAGGAGTCGGTCCTGCATCGCCCGATCGGCGGCACCGACGTCCTGCGCAACCAGCTCGACGCTCTCCGCGAAGCCATCACCCGGCCGAATGTGACGCTTCAGATCATCCCGCTCACCAGCACCGGGCACGCCGCGACCGGCGGGGCGTTCTCCCTGCTCCGGTTCCCGCAGCGCGATCTGCCCGACGTCGTCTACCTGGAGCACCTGACCAGCGCGCTGTACCTCGACAAGCGCGACGACGTCGAGGCCTATACGCAAGCCCTGGACCTGCTGGCGTCCAGCAGCCCGTCACCGCAGGAGACTCAGCACGAGCTGACCCGACTGCTCGAGCGCTTGCCGGGCTGACTACTCCTCGGTGTCGGTCGACTCGAGGTGCCCGACCCGGCCCTGGTCCTCGCCCGCGTCGAGCAAGCCGTCGTCACCGGTCCGGTTGTCGACGTACTCGGCGAGTGCGATGTCCGGGTGGTGGAAGTCGAAGGCCGGGGACTCGGACCGGATCCGGGGCAGTTGGTCGAAGTTGTGCCGGGGTGGCGGCGAGCTGGTCGCCCATTCCAGCGAGCGGCCCCAGCCCCACGGGTCGTCCACCTCGACGCGTGGACTCCGCCGCGACTTGTAGACGTTCCAGAGGAACGGCAGCGTCGAGAGCCCGAGCAGGAACGCGCCGACGGTCGAGACCTGGTGGAGGGTCGTGAAGCCGTCGGAGGCCTTGTAGTCGGCGTACCGGCGCGGCATGCCCTCGACGCCGAGCCAGTGCTGCACCAGGAACGTGGTGTGGAAGCCGATGAACAGCAGCCAGAAGTGCAGCTTCCCCCAACGCTCGTCGAGCATCCGCCCCGTCATCTTCGGCCACCAGAAATAGAACCCGGCGAACATCGCGAACACCACAGTCCCGAACACGACGTAGTGGAAGTGCGCGACCACGAAGTACGTATCGGACAGCTGATAGTCCAAGGCCGGCGACGCCAGGATGATCCCGGTCAGACCGCCGAACAGGAACGTGACGAGGAAGCCGACCGACCAGAGCATCGGCGTATCGAAGGACAGCGATCCGCCCCACATCGTGCCTATCCAGTTGAAGAACTTCACCCCGGTCGGCACAGCGATGAGGAAGGTCATGAACGAGAAGAACGGCAGGTTCACCGCTCCGGTGACGAACATGTGGTGCGCCCACACCGCGATCGACAGCGCCCCGATGCCGAGCGTCGCCGCGACCAGGCCGTAGTACCCGAAGATCGGTTTGCGGCTGAAGACCGGCAGGATCTCGGTGATGATGCCGAAGAACGGCAGCGCGATGATGTAGACCTCTGGATGTCCGAAGAACCAGAACAGGTGCTGCCAGAGAATCGCACCACCGTTCGCGGCATCGAAGACGTGCGCTCCCAAGGCTCTGTCCGCCTCGAGGACCAGCAAGGCCGCCGCCAGGATCGGGAACGCGATCAGCACCAGGATCGACGTGACCAGGATGTTCCAGCAGAAGATCGGCATCCGGAACATCGTCATCCCCGGCGCCCGCATCGTGACGATCGTCGTGACGAAGTTGACCGCACCGAGGATGGTGCCCAGACCGGCCATCCACAGACCCATGATCCACAGGTCACCGCCGACACCCGGCGACCGGATCGCGCTCGACAACGGCGAGTACGCCGTCCAGCCGAAGTCGGCCGCGCCACCCGGGGTGAGGAACGCGCCCAGCGTGATCAGCCCACCGAACAGGAACAGCCAGTAGCTGAACATGTTCAGTCGTGGGAACGCCACATCCGGCGCACCGATCTGCACCGGCATGATCACGTTGGCGAACCCGACGAACAACGGGGTCGCGAACAGCAGCAGCATGATCGTGCCGTGCATGGTGAAGAGCTGGTTGTACGTCTCCTCGTTCACGATCTGCAGCCCCGGCTCGGCGAGCTCGGCGCGCATGACCAGCGCCATCACGCCCGCGATCAGGAAGAACATGAACGACGTCACGAGGTACAACTGGCCGATCACCTTGTGATCGGTGGTCGACAGGAGTCGGCCGATCACCTGGCCCAGTGGCCGCCGTCGGAGTCCAACTGCAGCCGCTCCGGTGCGCTCGGTGATCCCGGCCTGCCCACTGACACTGGCCATGCGACCTCCCAGTTACCGCATCCCTTCGATTAGACACCTATGGATGCGACCTGTCAGCCAAGTGCCGCCAGCAATGTCTTGCAGAACGCCGGGAGATCGTCCGGGTTGCGGCTGGTGATCAGGTTACCGTCCGTCACGACGGTCTCGTCGACCCACTCGGCGCCGGCATTGCGGAGATCGGTCTGCAGACTCGGCCACGAGGTCACATTCCGGCCGCGGACCACGTCGGCCTCGACCAGCGTCCACGGAGCGTGACAGATCGCTGCGACCGGCTTACCCGACTCCATGAACGACTTCACGAAGCCGACCGCCTGCGCGTCGGTCCGCAGCGCGTCCGGGTTCGCGACGCCGCCCGGCAGCACCAAGGCCGCGAAGTCGTCGACCGACGCATCGGAGACGACCTGATCCACCGGGGCCGTCTCCGCGGCCGTCAGGTGGTTGAAGGTCTGCACGTCACCGGCCTTCGGGCTCAGCAACACCGGCTGGTAGCCGGCCTCGCTGACGGCCTTCCAGGGTTCGGTCAGCTCGACCCGCTCGATCCCCTCGGCGGCGACCAGGAACGCGATCTTGCGGTCAGGCATCACACTCTCCTCTCGATCAGCGGACCTCTCGCCGGTACCCCGTGCGCTGCTCGGCACACGGCTCGACCCAGCCTGAGTCAGCGTGGAGGTCCGGCCGCGATCACCGCGCGGACGTCGGTCAGCCGCAGCGTGGCGGGGTCGACGTCCATCAAGCACCAGGTGGCGCCGGCTTCGGCGTACGGGCGCGGATCGAACGACGGCTCCAGCGCCACCGCGATGTCGTAGTCGTCGAGGTTGCCGCGCGCTTCGCGGAGTACGGCGACCGGTTCGGCGAGCTGCTCCGGCGAGGTGAGGTTGACCGGGAAGAAGCCGTCGTACTTCGCGGCGCGGCGGATCGGCTTGGCGTTGCCCGGGAACCCGGCGATCCACACCGGCACCCGACCCGCCACCGGCCGCGGCAGGAACTGCACGTCGTCGACCACGTGGTGCTTGCCGCGATACTTCACCGGCTCCCCCGTCCACCCGGCGGTCAGAATGTCGAGCGTCTCGTCCATCTGCTCGGCCCGGGCCCGGTCGTCGACCTCCTCGCCGGTCCTGGAGTACTCCCCCGCGAACCGGTCGCTGCCCAACCCGACCCCGAGCGTCAGCCGTCCACCCGACAACCGGTCCAGCGTCGTTGTCTCGCGCAACAACTTCGTCGGCCGCCGGCGCGCGACCGGCGTGACCATCGGACCGATCCGCAGTCGCTCCGTCGCGGTCGCCATCGCGCTCATCGTGATCCACGGGTCCGACACCTCGCGGACCGGTTCCCGCCACCACAGCTGGTCCCAGAGGAAGAACCCGTCCCACCCGGCCTCCTCGGCCGCTGCCGCGAGCCGCGCAACCTCCAGCGGATCGGACAACTCGTCGAACAACGGCAGCCAGATCGCGAACTTCATCGCGCCACCACCTCGTCCACGAACGCCTTCCAGTACGGCGCCGAGAGCCCGTGCCCCATGCCCTCCAGCACCACGAGCCGGGCGCCCGGTACCGCGTCGCGCACAGCCTCACCGTGTGGCAACGGGAGCAACGGGTCGGCGTCTCCGTGCATGACGAGAACGGGCATCGTCAGGTCCGCGAAGGAGCCGTTGCGTGGGGCATCGAAGGTCATCGCATAGTGGTTCGTCATCGCTGCCTCGTAGTTCCTCGTCCGAGCCATGTCCTGTACCACGAGAGCCCGGGCGGCCGACTCGTCGAAGTGGCCGGCGGCCTCCGCCTCGATCGCGCGGACGACGTACTCCTCGACGGCGGTGGGGGCGTCGAAGTCCGGCGTACCCAGGTGGGGCATGTCCGGCGACGGCGGCGGCAGGCCCTCGTCGCCGGTGCTCGTCGACACCAAGGTCAGCGACGCGACCCGGTCCGGGTGGTCGACGCCGAGGATCAGCGCCGTACCGCCGGACATCGACTGGGCGACCACATCCGCCCGCTCGATGCCGAGGGCATCGAGGAGGCCGACGGCGTCCGCGGCCAGGTCGCTCATCGCGTAGCCGGGCGCTCCGACAGGGAACGACGTCGAGCGGCCGGTGTCGCGCTGGTCGTAGCGGATCACGAACCGCCCACGGGCGGCGATGTCGGTGCACAGCCGGCTGTCCCACCACAGCATGGAGGCGGTGGCGCCATGGATCAGCAGAACGGCGGGATCAGCCGGGTCGCCGTACGTCTCCGCGCAGAGTTCGAGGTCGTTGACCGAGTAGATGCTCTCCATACGATCGACCGTAGAAGTGGACGGGTGATCGTGAAAAGCGATTGATTCTAATCGAAGCGATCGCTTGCGGCGATAGAGTGCCTTCATGTACGAGTTGCGTCATCTGGCGACGCTGGCAGCCGTCGCCGACGAGGGGTCGTTCGGCCGTGCCGCGAGCAGGCTCGGGTACACCCAGTCGAGCGTCAGCCAGCAGATCGCAGTACTCGAGAAGGCCGCCCGCGGTCCGCTGTTCGACCGGCCCGGCGGACCGAAGCCGGTGCGGATCACTCCGCTCGGCGCGGTCCTGCTGCAGCACGCCCGCGAGCTGCTGCGTCGCGCCGACGAGTTGAGCGACGGGATCGAGCGGTTCCGGGCCGGCGACAGCCGGATCGACATCGGCACGTTCCAGACCGTCTCGAACACGTTGCTGCCGCAGGTGATTCGCGGACTTCGGGACGCGCATCCGGGCTGTGACATCCGGCTGTTCGAGGAGGAGACCGACGATCCCGATCTCACCGGGCTCGACCTGATGTTCTTCGACGGCCGCACCGGCGACAGCATCGAGGACCTCAAACTGCTCGACGATCCGTATGTTCTGGTGGCTCGCCCCGGCGACTTCCCGGCCGGACCGGTCCCGCTCAAGATGCTCGACGGTCTGCCGCTGGTCGCCCATCCGGCGATCTGCCACCAGGCGGTGGTCGAGGACTTCCTGCGCGCCCGTGACATCCGCCCGCAGTTCGTGTTCCGTACCGAGGGCAACGAGGCCCTGCTGGCGATGGTCCGCGCCGGCCTCGGTGCAGCGCTGGTGCCGCGTCTGGCCGTACTCCGTGACGACCCGAGCCTGACGCTTCACGAACTGTCGCCAGACCTGCCGGCCCGGGAGATCTTCTTGCTGTGGCAGGCCGGCCGCACGCACTCACCGCTTGCGGCACACGCGATCGAACTCGCGCGGAGTGCGGCGGCCGGCCTCGCCAGTTAGCTGACGGTCAGGACCTTCGACGCGGTCTGCGTCCCCTGGTGGTCTGCGTCTGCCAGCCACACCACGCGGTACGTGTAGGTGCCGCGTGCGGTCGGCTTGATGGCGAACGCGTACTTCCCGTTCGTCGTCAGCTTCCCGGTCGTCACCGCCACCCACGTCGTGCCGGAGCGCCGCTGCAGGTACGCCGTCGTCCCGGCGTGCGGCGGGTTCAGGTACCCGTACAGCAGCGTGGACCCGCCCAGCTTGATCGCAGCCGGAGTCAGGTACGCCGACAGCGCCGGATGCACCTGAACGAGCGGCGCCGTGCTCCGCGTCCCGAGCACCGCTCCGCCGCCGTTGTAGCCCCACATGTAGTACGTCGACACAGCCGGCTTCTGCGACGTCGACGCGATCCCGTTGGCGTCGGTGGTGAACGATCCGACGGTCGACCACTTGCTCGCGTTCTTCGCCTTCGAGTACAGCACCGCCGGTACGCCGGCCAGCTTCACGCCGTCGAGCCGACTGACCGCCGTCGACAGAGTCACTGCCTGCGTGTACATGATCGAGGCCGCGCCGGCGCCGATCGTCGCCTTCGACCCGACGAGTTTCACGTCGACCCCGGGCCCGATCTTGCCCTTGCTGTCCTTCACCCAGGCGCGGTACGCGTAGCTGGCCGAGTTGGACAGGCCGGTCTGGGTGAACAGGCTGGCCCCGCCGTTGTACACCGCCGTACCGGACGTCGGCAGCGCCGGCGAGACCGATCCGACCGCACTGCGGACCATGATCTGGCCCAGTGTCGTGTTGGCCGGCTTCGTCCACCGCAGCGTGGCGGCCGCGACTCCACCGGTCACGCTGAAGCTGCTGACGGGTGGCGGCGGGGCGGTCAGGTTCAGGTAGTTCTTGTCGATCGACATCGAGACGCCGCCGTTGGTCTCGCTGACATCACCGGCGAACTGGTGCACGCGCTGGTGGTTGCTCCAGTACGCCGCATTGATGAACCGGCTGGTCCCGACCGGAGATCCCCAGTGCGCGAACCAGATGTTGTCCGGCCGCGTGTACGCCGTGCTCGTGTAGGCACTGTTCAGGTCAGCGCCACCCGACGCGGCACCGACATACGCGCCGCCGACGTACCCGCGCGAGTTCAGCTCCTGCGTCCAGCCGCTGAGGTACGACAGCACGGACGCCTTGCACGCAGCTGTCGAGGTGTAGGCCTCGATGTCGCTGTAGATCGCGCTCCGCTGCGCGAACCCGAGCGCCTGCGCGGCAGCGACCGCGTTGATCGCCGCGTTGCGGCCCTGGGTCAGAGCTGTCGACGCGACCGGCGACATCCGGCTGTTGTACGTCGTGCAGGGCGCCTGCAGGCCGACGTCGATCAGCAGGAACTGCCAGCCCTTGCTCGCGTTCGTGGCCACCCAGCTGGCGGTCAGGTTCGGCTGGGCGCAGGCCCGGAGGCCGCCGCTGATGTAGATGCCGACCCCTTGGTACGCCGGGCGCCACGCGTCCATCGTCGACTGCGCCGGCGCCGCGCAGGTGTCGAAGCCGTTCCCCGCGAAGTTGCCCGTAGCAACCACCGTCGGGGTGACCGCGGCGGGCTGCGCGACCCGGGCGGACGGCGTCTTCGTCACCACGCGACCGGTGGCGAGCACGTCGCTCGCCGCGCGCTCCGCACCCGGTGCGTAGTACGCGGTCGCGAGGACGCCGGCATCGGTGATCGCGCGCCGGAGCAGACCGTCGCTGGACGGCGTGGTCGTGGTCAGCGGCTCCAGGATCAGGCCGGAGCTGCGGCCGACGAGACGCGCCGGGCAGTTGGCCTGCGTCGTGCTGTGGCCCAGGTACACGGCGGGCCGGTCGAGCCGGACGCAGGCGGCCGGGTCGGCGGTCAGGTCGACCACAGGCCAGTTGGCCGGGACGGTTACTTGGTAGCCGCGGTACGAGACGGTCCTGGTCTCGTCCGCGACCGCTGAATTGGCAGCGGTGACGCCCGCCACCAGGGCGAAGGCGATTGCCAGCCCCCCAGGTCTGAACAACCTCACAGTGCTCCCCACTTGTTCGATGATCGGAGCCCCCAAGTGAAAGCGAGCGCCTGTGCTCTTGTCGAAGAGCATCCGGCACTCGCCTCGATGCCCAGATGCTATCGGCGCAGGTGGTTCAAACGTTCGTCGGCCCATTTTGGATCGATCAGTCCATAACGTGCTATGCTCGGCGGCATGCCGAGGCCGAGGACATTCGACGAGGATCGCGCCGTCGACGCCGCGATGCGGGTGTTCTGGACGGCCGGTTACGAGGCGACGTCGACGCAGGACCTCTGCGACGCGACCGGCCTCGGGCGCAGCAGCATCTACAACACATTCACGAGCAAGCGCGACCTGTTCGACCGCGCCCTGCGGCGGTATGTCGACCGGTTCACCACTGCTCAGCTCGAGCTGATCCAGGACACCGCCGTGCCGATCCGGGAGCGGGTCCGGCGGATCCTGTGGGCCGCGGTCGAGCCGGAGCCGGACGATCCGGCCGGCTGCTTCGTGATCAACACGATCGTGGAGCTCGGCCCGACGGACGCCGACGTCGTCGACCTGCTGGACCGGGACCACGAGACGAAGCTGGCCGCGCTGGCGACCGCCATCCGGGCGGCGCAGGCGACCGGCGACGTCGACCCGGCGCAGGACCCGACCGGACTCGCGACGTACGTCTTCACCGTGCTCGGCGGCCTGCGGGTCTCTGCCCGGCGTGGCGCAGACCCACAGAGCCAGCGGGCCGTCGTCGAGGCGACTCTGCGCAGCTTCTGACGCTCTCCCCCACCGATCCAATCCGAGAGGACATCATGCCTCGCGCTGTCTATCTGCTCGGCCTGGCGATCTTCGCCCAGGGCACCTCCGAGCTGATGCTCGCCGGTCTGCTCCCCGAGATCGCGACCGACCTGGACGTATCGATCCCCGCCGCCGGTCTGCTGATCTCGGCGTTCGCGGTCGGCATGCTCGTCGGCGCGCCGATCCTGGCCGTCACGACGCTGCGCTGGTCGCGCCGCGCCGCGATGCTCGCGTTCCTGACGATCTTCGCGCTCACCCACGTCGCCGGCGCGCTGACGTCGTCGTACGGCGTCCTGCTCGCGACCCGCGTCGCCGGCGCGTTCGTCTACGCCGGATTCTGGGCGGTCGCCTCCGTGACCGCGATCGAGCTCGCCGGACCGGAGGCCCGCGCCAAGGCGATGAGCATCCTCGCCGGCGGTCTGACCGTCGCGACGATCGTCGGCCTGCCCGCCGGAACGCTCCTGGGCCAGCACCTCGGCTGGCGCTCCGCGTTCTGGGCGGTCGCGGTGTTCTCGGCGCTCTCGATCATCGGCATCGTCGCGACCATCCCGCGCGGCCGGGCGGAGCGCACCCCGGAGCTGCGGCAGGAGCTCCGCAGCATGGCGAATCCGCAGCTGTGGCTCGCGTACGGCACCACGGCGTTGTCGACCGGCGCGATCCTGGTGATTTTCAGCTACCTCGCGCCCCTGCTCACCGAGACCACCGGACTGTCCGACGGCTGGGTGCCGGCGATCCTGGCGCTGTACGGCGTCGGCGCGCTCATCGGCATCACCGTCAGCGGACGGACCGCGGACCAGCGACCGTTCACCACGCTCGTCCTGAGTCTGTCCGGGGTGATCGCGGCGGCGGTGGTCCTGGCGCTAGCGACCGGCACCCCGTGGCTCGCCGTACCAGCGATCATCGCGGTCGGGACGTTCGGGTTCGCGACCAACCCGGCGGTGAACTCGCGGGTGTTCAGTGTCGCCGGGTCCGCGCCGACGCTGGCCGCGGCGTTCAACATCTCCGCGTTCAACGTCGGGATCACGGTCGGCCCGTGGCTCGGCGGGCTGGCGCTGGACGCGGGAGCCGGGTACTCGTCGGTCGGCTGGATCGGCGCCGGGCTCGGAGTGCTTGCCTTCGGCACCATTCCGCTCGCGGTCCGGGCCGCTGGTCAGCCGGCGTACGAGAGGGCCAGCTCGATGACCGGCTCGTAGGACGTGCGGGCCGGGCCTTCCCAGAACTCCGAGCCGCGGACGACGTCCTCGGTGGTCATGCGGTAGATCAGGGCGCGGATCAGCATCTGGCCCCACTCGGGCAGATGGGCCCAGCGGGCGGCCAGTTCGGGTTCGGCGCCGTACCAGCACAGCGCATCCGCGACGGCGACGGCCGACGCCCAGGACGGCGGCCGCCAGTACACCGGCCAGTCGATGATCGCCGGCGGCAGCCCGTCGGCGAACATCACGTTCCCCGGCAGGTCACCGTGCACGACCTGGGCCACCAGCTCGACCGGTCGCCACGCATCCACGAGCGGCGCGGTGAGTTCGACGTACGCCGGGCTGCCGTCGTACGACTGCTCGCACCACGCGACCCGATCACCGTCGGACCAAGGATCGTTGCGCCCATCAAGGAAGTCCGGCCGCGCCAACCCGGCAACGGCCTCGTGAAAAGCCCCAGCTACCGTCAGTACTTCGTCCTGCCGCCGGACGTCGGTCGCACCGGCGAGCAGCTCGCCGGCCTCCCACCCGAACTCGACCCACTCACCGCGGAGGCTCCGCACGGGCCGAGGCACCCGGAACGCCTCGGACTCGGGCAGCTCTGCCAACACCTCTGCCCGCCACACGCTCTCCGACACGGCACGCTTCAGTACGACGGCACCGGACCGCCACGTCTCGCCCTGACCGCCCGGCAGCAACATCGCCGGCTCCGACAGACCGAACGCGTCCAGCACTTCCTCAGAAGGACCATCCATGCCCGCACCCTGCCATCAACAGCGCGCGGGCTCACCAGGTTTTAGCTCGGGGACGGATAGGGTTCTGCGGTGACTGATCTCGACCTGTTCGGCGACCTCGACACCGCTGCCCTTCCGGAGCGGCAGCAACGGATCCTGGTGGTGATCCGCGACTGGGTGACCCGGCACGGGTACCCGCCGAGCAGCCGGCAGATCGGCGACGCGGTCGGACTGCGCTCCTCGTCCTCGGTGTCCAAGCACCTGGCCAGCCTGGAGGACAAGGGATTCCTGCGCCGGAGCCCGTCGGTGTCGCGGCCGATCGACGTCCGGATGTTCCTGCAGGAGCCGGCCGGGCGCGACACGAACGGTGACAACGTGCCGGTGCCGGTCGTCGGTGACATCGCGGCCGGTACGCCGATCTCCGCGGTCGAGCACGTGGACGACGTCATGCAACTCCCCCGCGGCCTGACCGGCCGGGGCACGGTGTTCGGGCTGCGGGTCCGCGGCGAGTCGATGATCGACGCCGCGATCTGCGACGGCGACATCGTCGTGGTCCGCCAGCAGTCCGAGGCCCACTCCGGCCAGATCGTGGCCGCGATGATCGACGAGGAGGCGACGGTGAAGGTCTACCGCCGCCGCAACGGCCACGTGTACCTCGAGCCGCGCAACCCGGCGTACGAGGTCATCGACGGCGACAACGCCACCATCCTCGGCATCGTCGTTTCGGTCCTGCGGAGCGTCTAGCGCTCCAGGTTGGTCTTCAGGCGGGCCATGTTGCGCACCATCTCCTTGCGGGACTGGGGGACGACCATCAGCGGGACCAGCAGCTTGCCGATGCCGTGGCCCTCGAAGTCGAGGTCGATCGTCACCGTGCTGGCGTCCCGGCCGGCGATCGGCTCGACAGACACCTTGACGGTGGAGCGGATCGGCCCCTCGTCCCCGTGCACCGCCCATGCCCGCGGCGGGTCGAACTCGGTCAGGCGCGACGTGACGTCGCGTTCGCGGCCACCGATCTTGCGGCGCGTCATGCACTTCGCGCCGACGACCGGCTCGCCACCCTCGAGGTGTCCGCCGGTGACATTTGCCTGCCACTCGGTGAAGTGGTTCGGGTCGGTGACGTAGGCGAACACCTCGTCCGCTGTCCGCTCGACCTCGATTTTCGTGACAATCGATCCCATTACCCCAGTCTCCTACTCAGTCGGCTGCCTTCGATCTGTTGACGATCGGCGTACCCCCGGATCCGACACGTTTGCCAGGCGCTCGCGCAGCAGGTCGAGTTGTGCCGGGTTGGCTGTCAGCTCGGCGGCCCGTTCGTCGGCGACGTGTGCCTCGGCGTCCCGATCGAGGTCGCGCAGGAACTGAGCTCGGGTCGCGTGGAACAACGGATAGGTGTCGAGGGCGAGGCGATCGAGCTCGTTCAGGGCGGCCGCTGGTCCCTCGACGAAGGAGAGCGCGACCGAGCGGTGCAGACAGGTCACAGGACTCGGCTGCAGGGTGAGGAGCATGTCGTAGAGGACGAGGATCTGCCGCCAGTCGGTCTCGGCCCAGGTCGAGGCCTCGCTGTGGCAGGCGGCGATCGCGGCTTGCAGTTGGTACGGGCCGGGCGCGTGGTGACGATAGGCCGTTCTGGTCAGCAGAGTCGTCGCCTCGGCGATAGCGGTGTGGTTCCAGAGCGTGCGGTCCTGGTCTTCGAGCAGGACGAGCTCGCCGGCGGGTGTGAAGCGGGCCGCCGTACGGGCTCGATGGAGGCGGATCAGCGCGAGGAGTCCGGCGACCTCGGGCTCGTTGGGGAGCAGGCCGTGGAGCAGGGCGGTCAGCCATTCGGCGTCGTCGACGAGGTCGCGGGAGTGCGCGCGTTCCGCCGTACTGGACAGGTAACCCTCGTTGAAGAGCAGGTAGATGACGGTCAGTACTTCGGTGAGGCGCTCGGGCAGCTCGTCGTCGCGCGGGATCCGGTACGGGATGCCGGCGTCGGTGATCTTGCGCTTCGCCCGGGTGATCCGTTGCGCGACAGCCGACTCCGAGGCCAGCAGGGCGGCCGCGATCTGTGCGGTCGTCAGACCGCACACGACTCGCAGGGTCAGCGCGACCTGTGCCTCGCGAGCAAGCGCCGGGTGACAGCACGTGAAGATCAGCCGCAGCCGGTCGTCCGGCGGGGGCTGCACGGGAGGCTCGAACGCGGCCAGCTTGCTGCGGTAGTTCTGCTGCCGGCGCAGTACGTCGAGTCCTCGGCGTTTCGCGACCGTGAAGAGCCACGCGTCCGGCCGATCGGGCACGCCCTCGACCGGCCAGCGCTTCAGCGCGATCTCGACCGCGTCCTGGACCAGATCCTCGGCCGCCGAGAAGTCACCCAGCAGCGACACCAGCGCGCCGGCCAACCGGCCCGCGTGGTCACGCACCACGCGAGCCAGCTCGTCCTCGGTACTCACATCTCTGCCACCGGACGGATCTCGATCACCGGGCAGGCCGGCCAGGTCCGCACCATCCGCAGCGCCTCGTCGAGGTCCGCGACGTCGATCTCGGTGAACCCGGACACGACCTCCTTGCCCTCGATGAAGGGACCGTCGGTGGTCATCGCCACGCCGCCGTCCAGGCGGACCGTGGTCGCGGTCTCCGGACCTTGCAGCTTGTTCCCGCGGTCGGTGATCTTGTCCCGGTGGTCCTCGAACCACTGGTACACCCGCCGGTACGCCTCCTCCCGCTCGGCCGGTCCCTTCGCCTCGAACTCCTTGGCGAACTCCTCGGTCTCGATGAACATCAGCACGTACTTCACACCCGAACCTCCTTCCGGACAGTCTTGCTCAGGATGCGGCCAGGTTGGCGTAGAGATCGACACCGTTCCCGGACGGATCGGCGACGGTCGCGTAACGCATACCCCACGGCGCGTCGAACGGCTCCTGCAACCCGGTGACGCCGCCGGCCACCAGTTCGGCGTACTTCGTATCGACGTCTGCCGGGCCGTCGTACTCGAAGGTCAGGAAGGTCCGCCCCTGGTTCGGCGGCGTCCAGTGCTCGGTGGTCTTGCTCCGTAGCTCTTCGGTGTCGAGCATCAGGTGCAGCCCGTTCGGCAGGTCACAGCCGGCGTGGTTGTCCGGCATGTACGGATCGCGCACGAACTCGAGGCCGAGGCGGCCGTAGAACTCGATCGCGGCCCCGAGGTCCGACACGACGATGTCGATGGCTTTCACAGTCGTAGGCACTGCTGTCTCCTAGCGATGATGAACAAACTGTCATCAGGGAGACGATCGACGGACCCGCGAATGCGACACTCTGACATCATGAAGCGGCCGATCTTTGCCCGGATGTACACGCGAGTCCGCCCGGCGATGGACCGGGAAGGCGCGGCCGAGCACCGCCGCCGGCTGCTGGCCGGGGCTGCCGGGCAGGTGGTCGAGATCGGCGCGGGTGACGGGGGCAACTTCGAGCACTATCCGGCTGAGGTCGTGAGCGTTCTCGCCGTCGAGCCGGAGCCGTACCTGCGAGCGCAGGCCCAGCGGTCGGCTGCGGCCGCGCCTGTGCCGGTGGAGATCGTCGAGGGTACGGCGGATCGGTTGCCGATCGCTGATGCGTCAGCTGATGTGGTCGTGGTGTCGCTTGTGCTTTGCTCGGTGCCGGATCAGCAGGTCGCGCTCGCCGAGGCTTTCCGGGTGCTCCGGCCGGGCGGCGAGCTCAGGTTCTACGAGCATGTCGCCGCGGACGGTGGGCGGCTGGAGACGGTGCAGCGGATCGCGGACGCGACCGTCTGGTCGCTGTTCGCGGGTGGTTGCCATGTGCATCGAGACACCGCGGCCGCGATCGAGGCGGCCGGGTTCGTGATCGAGGAGATCGAGCGGTTCGACTTCCCACCGGAGCGGGCGAACCCGGCCAGCCCGCACATCCTCGGCCGGGCCCGGCGCTGAGCTCAGTTGTGGCCGGGCCCGTCGTCGGAACCTGACTTCCCGGAGTCGTCCGAGCCGTGCTTGCCGGAGGTCGACTCCGCGGTGGTCGACTTCCCGCTGGTCGACCTTCCAGTCGTCGACTTCCCGGTCGTCGACTTCCCGGTGGTCGACGTCCCGGTGGTCGGACGGGTGCCGCCCTTGTCGTCCCCCTGCTCGGTCGTGCTGCTCGCCTTCGGAGTACGGGTGCGGTCGCCGCCGTGGTCGTCGACGGTCGGCGTCGGTGTGATGCGCTCGCTCTGCGGGGTGATCTTCTCCGGTGGCGGAAACCAGAGCGGAGCCGGCGACTGCCCCGGCGTCCCCGGGTCGAAGGCCGACCAGACCGCGGTGCCGCCGGCCACCAAGCCGGCCGCGGCAACCACACCAAGCAAACCGGTGCCTGCCCACGCCAGATACCGACGCGACCGGCGCGGGACGTCGTCGCCGGGCCGGCCGGCCTGCAGGACGACGGGCCGTCGACGAACATCATCCACCCCGCCGGTGCTCTGCGTGTCGCCCATCTGGTCGTCCATGGTTCGATCGTGTCGTAACGGGTGGGCCGGGGGCTATCGGACGTTGGTACTAGTACCTACTGGTCGCGGTGTTGGCGCTGGGACCAGAGGGCGGCCTGAGTCCGGTCGGTGACGCCCAGGCGTTGGTACACGTTGGTGAGGTGCGCCTTGACCGTGCGCTCGCTGATGCCCAGCCGGCGGGCGATCGTCTTGTTGGGCAGTCCGGCCCCGACCATGTCGAGCACCTCCTGCTCGCGGTCGGTCAGCTTCGTCTCCGGCCCCGGCGAGCGCCGGTTCGTCAGCAGCACCCGCGCCGCCTTCGGATCCAGCGGCGAACCACCGGACACGATCTCCCGGATCCCCGCCAGGATCACCTCGGGCTCGCTGTGCTTCAG
Organism: Kribbella sp. NPDC051586; assembly: GCF_044453965.1. Taxonomy (NCBI): domain Bacteria; kingdom Bacillati; phylum Actinomycetota; class Actinomycetes; order Propionibacteriales; family Kribbellaceae; genus Kribbella; species Kribbella sp. NPDC051586. The sequence continues at coordinate 1,471,705 of NZ_JBITDF010000003.1, forward strand.
CAAGTACCCCTCGGCCCCGGCCTGCAGCGCATCGAGGATGCGGGCCTGATCGCTGAACGACGTCAGCACCAGCACATGCACCTCGGGCGAAGCCGCCACGATCCGCGCGGTCGCCGAGATCCCGTCCGTGCCCGGCATCGACAGATCCATCAGTACGACGTCCGGCCGCAACTCCGCCGCCATCGTCGCCGCCTCAGCCCCGTCACCCGCGGCACCGACCAGCTCGATGTCATCCGCAGTACCGAGCAACTGGGACAAGCCGGTACGGACGATCGCATGGTCGTCCGCGATCAGCACCCTGATCACACTGGTACCTCGGCTTCCACCCGTGTCCCCTGACCGGGCGCGGCCCGGACTGTCAGCGTGCCGCCCGACTCCGCGAGCAGATCGCCGATCGAGCGTAGCCCGAGGTGCCCGTTGCTGCTGCGCTCACCGAGCCGCGACTCGTCGAATCCGCGCCCGTCGTCGTCCACGATCAGCACCCCGCGCCCATCGACCCGACCGGCCTTGATCAGTACCTCGCCGGCTCCGCTGTGCGCGGCGACGTTCCGCACGACCTCCTGCGCAGTACGGAACAGCAAGGCGGCAACCGGTGGTGGCAGCTCCTCAGCGCCGTCGGTCTCCAGCCGCACCTCGATCCCCGCCCGCTCGAGTCCGCCCGCCAACTCGGCCAACGCCGAAGCCAGCCCCTCCTCGGCGAGGTTCGGCGGATAGATGTCGACCAGCAACGATCGCAGAGACCCGATACTCCCCCGCAAACGGCTCGCGCTGTCCGCGATCAGCTCCGCCCGTTGGCCTTCGGTCGGGTGCCCGAGCCGCATCGCGTCCAGCGCATAGTTCAGCCCGGTCAGCTCCTGTACGACGCCGTCGTGCAACTCCCCCGCGATCCGCCGGCGCTCCGCGTCGGAAGCGTCGACCGCGTGCTGCAGCAACCGCTCCCGCTCCCGCTGCTGCCGCTGCACCCGTCGGGCCAGCGACCACGCGAACGGGATCTGCACCAGCTCGAGGACCAGCAGCGCACCGAGCGAAGGCGGTGCGAACCGCCGCCACGCGGCCTGTCCCGCGTCGGTGACCGCCCGGTACTCGAAGTACGCCTCGAACAGCATCGGCTCCCCGTTCGGGCCGCGCATGCCGACGTACACCTCGAGCAGCTTCTTATACGGGATCTCGAACTTGTTCTCCGGCCGGCTCAGGTCGCTGACCTCGGATGCGCTGCTGCCCTGTCGCTGCAGTGCCTCCTGCTCCTCGGATCCCAGCGGGAACTGCTGACCGATCAGCCGCGGCTCGTCCGAGTACACGATCCGCCCGTCCGCGTTCCACAGCTTCACCCGGACCAGCGACCCCTGCAGGACGTACTTGCGCATCGCCTCGTCGAACGCCGTGAGCGCCGCCCGGTCGCCGGCGATGACGGCGGCGTCCAGCCGTGGCTCGACCACACCTCGGGCGGTCACGTACGTCACCTGCCGCGCCGACTCCGTCGCCTGCTCTACACCGGCCTGCCTCGCCACGAACGCGATCAGTGCGGCGAGCGAGAGCAGCACGATCAAGCCGGCAGCTGTGAAGCGCACCAGCAGGCCGACTGTCGAGTCGCGGTCCGCGCGTCGGAGTTTCCCCATGCCTGGGATCGTAGGGTGCGCCCACCTCCGGACGGCAGCCCGACAACGGTCCTAGTACCAAGGTGCACTACCGAAGCCGACCAGCCGGCGGCGAGCGTAGTCGGCATGAAACTTCCGCTGTCGCTCGCAGTCGCCGGGCCCGCCGCACGAGTGGAGCTGCCTGCACTCGCCGCCGCGTCCGGCCTGGTGGTACTGCGGGTCGGCGCGGTCCTGCTCCGCCCCTGGCCACTCGCCCTCGCGGTGGACCACGCCCTCCGCCCTACGCAGGCCGATACCGTCGCCTCGAACCCCATCGCCGTGCTGGTCCTCGCGGCCGCCGCCGGCGTCCTGCTCTCCGCGATCGTCGGTCTGCTCGACATGGCGAGCCTGCGCACGGTCGAAGGCGCCGCCGAGCGGATCGGCGCCTCGCTCCGGGCAACCATGTTCCAGCGTACGATGACGCGCTCGCTCCGCTGGCACGACCGGATGCGCAGCGGCGAGCTCGTCTCCCGCCTCACCACCGACGTCGGTCGCCTGCTCGACGCGGTCGTCGCGGTGACCACCTCGTTCCTGCCCGATGCGGTGATGCTGGCCGGCGTACTCGCCCTCCTCGTTGCCTTCGACCCCGGACTCGCGCTGATCGGGCTCGCCGTCGCACCGGTCCTCGCCGTCCTCGCGGTCCGGCAACGCCGCCGGATCCGGGCCGCGCAGCACGCCGCCCGCACCGAGTCCGGACGGTTGGCCGGGGCAACGACCGACCTGCTCCGCAACGTCCGCGCCGTCCAGGCGTTCGGCCGGATCGACCGCGCCGCCGCGATCTTCGGCACCCGGAACCGTGCCGTCCTCGACGTCGAGCTCCGCGCCATCGACGTCGACGCCCGCTGGACCCCGATGGCCGACATCGTCCTCGCGATCGGCGCCGCCCTCGTCCTTGTGGTCGGCGGACGACACGTCCTGACCGGCGCCCTGTCGGTCGGCGGACTCCTCGTCGTCCTCGCCTACCTCCGGGACCTCTACTCCCCCGTCCGCGGCCTGACCCGGCTGTCCGTGGTACTCGCCAAGGCCGGGGCCAGCGCGGTCCGGGTCCGTGAGGTCCTCGACTGCGACGAGGCCGTCGAGGACCGGTACGACGCCCGCCCGGCGCCCCGTCTGCGGGCCGGCGTCAGGTTCGAGCGAGTGTCCTTCGGCTACGAACCCGGACGCCCGGTCCTCGACCACTTCGACCTCGACATCACCGCCGGCGAGACCGTCTGTCTGCTCGGCCCGAGCGGGATCGGCAAGAGCACCACGCTGCACCTGCTCCTCCGCCTGTACGACGTCGACGCCGGGCGGATCCTGATCGACGGCGTGGACCTGCGCGACTGCGACCAGCGCAGCCTGCGCGACCGGTTCGCGTTCGTCCCGCAGGACCCGTGGCTGCTGGACGCCACGGTCGCCGAGAACATTGCCTTCGGCAACCAGAACGCGACCCGGGCGGGCGTGATCGCGGCCGGACGGACCGCCCTGGTGGACGAGTTCGCCGACCGGCTGCCGTTCGGCTACGACACCCCGCTCGGCGAGGGCGGCGTACGGCTCTCCGGCGGTCAACGGCGCCGGGTCGCGCTGGCCCGGGCCGCGGTCTCGCCCGCGCCGATGGTCCTGCTCGACGAGCCGACCGCCTCGCTCGACCCGGTCTCGGCGGCCGCGGTCATCAAGGCCATCCGGGCCATGACCACCGGAGCGGCCCACCGCACGGTCCTGATGGTCACCCACGATCGCGACCTGGCGGCCATCGCCGACCGGGTCGTCACCCTCGACCACCAACTCGCCGGAAGGAGGTGAGCACCATGCAGATCCCGCGTATCAAGCCCGTCATGCACCACGGCCGGTCCCGTAGCCGGTCCCGGTCGCGCAGCCGCAGCCGTTCCCGCAGCCGCTCGCGCGGCTGACCCACCAGCCTGCCGCCGGGGAGCATCCCGGCGGCAGGCTTTCACCTGCTGAGGAGAGACGCATGATGCTCGTCGACACCGAGGACGGCCTCGCCGTCTGGGACTGGGCGGAGGGCTGCGAGCTGCCCGGCGGAACGTTCGCCATCGAGCGCCTCGGCGTCGGCCACCGCTGCGAGACCTGGCTCGTGTGGTCGGTCCAGCTGTGGGCGCCCGCCGTACTCAAGGCCGCGCGCCCCCACCAGATCCATCACCCTCGGGCGGTCAAGTCCCTCCGCCGCGAGACCGCCGCGCTCGCGGGCAACCTGCACCCGGCTCTCCCGCGGCTGCTTGCCGACGGCACCGACGGCTCGATCCCCCACATCCTGGTCGAGTACGTCGACGGGCCGTCTCTGGCCGACGAACTCGAGGACAACGGCCTCCTCACCGGGCCCGACACCGCACTGCTCGGCGCCCAACTGCTTCCGGCGCTGATGGCCCTCCACAACCGCGGACTCGCGCACCTCGACGTGAAACCCGACAACGTGGTCCTGCGGGACGGTCGACCGGTGCTGATCGACTACGGCAGCGCCCGGCGGCTGGGCAGCGAGCAGCCCGCCGGTCATCCGGTCGGCACCGAAGGCTATGCCTCGCCCGCGCAGGAGGCCTGCGAGCCGGTCTCCGCCGAGATGGACCTCTACAGTCTCGGCCGGACACTCGCCGAGGCGTGTGGCGACCTACCCGACAGCCTCCGGTTCCTCCTCGCCCCGCATCCGACCACCCAGCGTGCACTGACCGCGCTGGCCGAGGCAGCCGGCGAGCTGCGGCCGTGGCCGGCGTGGCTCAGGGCATGAGGTCCATCGCCGCGCGGCCGTCCGGGAAGTACGTCGGGACCGACACGTGGTCATGCACGACCAGCCACTGTCCATCGATCTTCTGCCACGCCGACGTCCAGCGCAGCCAGTAGTCGATCTTGCCGCCGGTACCGATGCTCGCGTTCATGTGGTTGAGGCTGTAGGCGACCGCGAGACTGCCGTCGACGAACACGGTCAGGTCGCGGGTCTCGTACTCGAACGGCACCTGGAGGACTGTGAACATCTGCTCCCAGTTCGACATCTTCTTCTCCGCGCCGAGGTGCCGGAGCGGCGCTTCGATGTCGAACGAGACGATGTTCGGGGCGAAGACCGTCCGCAACGTCTCCAGATCCCCGGTACGGACCGCGTCGAGCAGGCTGTCGATACGCTCACGGATATCCACTTCGGCTACTGCGTCTTGGGTTGTCATGATCGGTACGACGAGACAGCGACGCGGACTGTCAGACCTCACAGTCCGCCGGGCTATCCCGTCGTACGGTGTATGAACGAGGAGAGGACCGACATGAGCGAGCCTGGCCTGAGCGCGATCATGAGCGAGCGGCGGCAGCTGATCAACCTCGCCTACCGGCTGCTCGGATCGCTGGCCGACGCCGAGGACGTGGTCCAGGAGACGTACGCCCGGTGGTACGCCATGACGCCCGCCGAGCAGGACGCGATCGACAACCCGGCCGCGTGGCTGACCAAGGTCGCGAGCCGGATCTGCCTCGATCTGCTCCGCTCGGCCCGGTCCCGGCGCGAGCGGTACGTCGGTGAGTGGATCCCCGAGCCGCTTCCGGAGAGCACCGAGTGGCACACCGGTCAGCCTGGCGGCACCACCGATCCGGCCGACCGGGTGACGCTGGACGAGTCCGTCAACATGGCGTTCCTCGTCGTCCTCGACGCGATGACACCGGCCGAGCGGGTCGCGTTCATCCTGCACGACGTCTTCCGGTACCCCTTCCCGGAGGTGGCCGAGATCGTCGGCCGGACCTCGGCGGCCTGCCGCCAGCTCGCGTCGTCGGCTCGGAGGCGGATCCGCGACGCTCAGCTGCCGACCGCGCCGTCGGCACACCGGGCCGAGCTGATCCGGCAGTTCAAGCAGGCCTGGGAGGCGACCGACATCCCGGCGCTGGTCAGCCTGCTCGACCCCGAGGTCACCGCGGTCGCCGATGGCGGTGGAGTCGTGACGGCGGCCCTCGAGCCGGTGCACGGCGGCACGGACGTCGCGCACTACTTCGCCGGCCTGCCGGTGTTCCAGCTCGGTCGCGAGCTCGTCGAGCGCACGGTGAACGGTCAGCCCGGTTTGGTGATCCAGTTCGAGGGCGTCATCGAGACCGTGATCGCCTTCGACGTGGACGGCGACCACATCAGCAACATCTGGGCGATCAGGAACCCGGAGAAGCTGGGACCCTGGACGAACTGACCAGCGTCATCACGGTCTCCTGGGCACAGGCCTTGTTCACGCCGATCCCGCCGCGAGCGCCGCGTTTGATCCAGCCCGCCACGTAGTGCCCGGGCCGGCCGACGACGGCGCCGCGGACGTTCGGGACGATCCCGCGGTCGCGGTCGAACGGCAACCCGTCGATCGGCGTGCCCTCGAACCCGATCGCGGTAAACAGGTTGCCCGCAGCAATCGTCTCCCCGGACTCCAGCTTCAGCCCGTCGGCGGTCCAGGCCGCCGGCCGGGCGTGGTACCGCAGCTCGACCCGATCACCCGCGGCAGCAAACAGCTCCCGCAGAGCCGGCTCCGTGTATGCCGCCTCGCCAGGCCCACGCCGGCCGAGCAGCACGACCTCCTTGATGCCGCTCGCCGCGAGCACGCTGCGCACCCCGGGCGACACGTCCATCGCCCGCAATCGCTTCTCGTCGCTCAGCAGGATCCGTGCGACGTCCAGCGCGACGTTGCCGTTCCCGACGATCACCGCGCGCGGTCCGGCCAGCTCCACCGGCAGCGTCGCGCCCGGCCGCCCGTTGTACCAGGCAACAAACTCTTCCGCGCTGCAAGCCGCATCCTCGCCATCGATCACCAGCCGCCTGCTCCCGCGGGCTCCGACGGCATGGATCACGGCGTCGAATCCGTCCGGCAGCTGACCATCAGCACCCCGCAGCTCCCTCGCATCGCCGCCCGGCAACCACCGCACCCGCTGGTGACGGGTGATTCGTTCGAAGGTTTCGATGATCTGCTTCGTCCCCGGATGATCCGGCGCGACGCCGTACCGCACCAACCCGCCGACCTGTTCGAGGCGGTCGACGAGCGTCACCTCGGCCGTTGTCCGCAGCAACAACTCACGGGTCGCGTACATCCCGGCCGGGCCGGCGCCGACCACCAGCACCCGTCGCGGTCCACCGCCCCAGACCTGGTACGACGGCGCCTCCCACGTATCCAGGTCGGTCGCCTCCAACGGCTCCCGGTCAGCGAAGTACGCGGCGTTCCGCTCGACATCCTCGGGGGCGGCCTGATCAGCCGGCTGGGCAGCGTTGACCGGGCAGATGCCGGCGCACGCCCCGCAGTCGATACAGGTCCGCGGATCGATGAACAGGCTCGCCCCGGTCCCGAACCCGGGCTCGCCCGGCGACGGATGGATGCTGTTCATCGGACAGACCGCGACGCAGCTCGCGTCCGAGCAGCACTCCCCCGAGATCGCGTACGTCACAGCAGTCCGGTCCGCCGATACACCCGGGACGCCGCCGTCGTCAGCAGGCCGACCGACCCGAGGAAGTCCATCAGGTTCGCGCAGCTTGTCCTCAGCAACGACCGGTGGTGCTCGTTCCGCCGGGCCTCGCGGACCGCCCGGCCGACGTCCAGGCCGACATTCGCGTAGACCGCGCGCCCGACCATACTCGACACGATCATGTCCGCGGCGATCGCGATCACCAGCGCGCTGACCCAGCGCCGCCCACGCCCGGCGCCCGCGAGCCGCTCGCGGGTCTCCTCGCGGGCGAACACCATGTGCCGCGACTCCTCCACGACGTGGATGTGGTTCACCTGCCGCACCAGCGGCTCGACCCGGCGGTCCCGCATCCAGTCGCGCTGCATGACATCCAGAACCTCCTCGGCCACCAGGATCGCGGCGTACGCCGACTCGCCGGTGGCGACCGTCTTGAACATCCGCCCGAGCTCCCGCGCGAGCAAACCCGGCCGGTACGACGGCTCGACCATCCGCTCCGTGGCCCGCGCGAACATGATCGAGTGCCGGCACTCGTCGGCGATCTCGGTCAGCGCCCACTGGAACTCCGCGCTCCGGGCCGGCTTGTCGTACACATCCCGAAGTACCAGTTGTTGCAGGATCAGCTCGAACCAGATCCCGGTCGTCGCCACCGACGCGGACTCGTGCCGCGTCAGCTCCCGCTGCTGGGCCTCGGTCAGCTCGTCCCAGTACGGCGTCCCGTAGAGCGTGCTCCACTCCGGCGACATTCCGTACCCGTCACCGATCGGCGCGTTCCAGTCGATCTCCGTCTCCGGATCCCGGGACAGCCGGGTCGCCGACCCGGTCAACCGCTGAGCGGTCTCGTGCATCCGACACCTCCGACGCGATATGACACTCTCTATGTAACATAACCGCTGTCCTACCATCCGGCAAGCCGCCCACCCAGATACCCTCGGGTCTTGTGACGCGGATGTGGCCGCTGTACGCGGCGGGTTTCACCACTGCCTTCGGCGCGCACGCGGTGGCCGCCAACCTTGGCGGATCGTCGAGCGATGCGGTCACCTCGTTGCTCACGCTCGGTGTCCTGCTGGCGTTGTACGACGGCGCCGAGGTCCTGCTGAAGCCGGTGTTCGGCACGATCGCGGACCGGATCGGCGCACGCCCGGTGCTGCTGCTCGGATTGGCGGGATTTGCCGTTGCCTCAGGCACCTATGTGCTGGTGGACCGACCGAGCTGGCTGTGGGTCGCTCGCCTCGGTCAGGGGGCCGCCGCGTCGGCCTTCTCCCCTGCCGCTTCGACGCTCGTCGCCCGGCTGAATCCATCGACGAAGCACGGGCGGGCCTTCGGCAGCTACGGGTTCTACAAGAGCATCGGGTACACCGCCGGGCCGCTGCTCGGTGGCGGGCTCGTGTGGCTCGGTGGGTTCCGGTTGTTGTTCGGCGTTATGACGGTGCTTGCCGTGGGCGTGGCGGTCTGGGCGCTGGTCGCCGTACCCGTTGTGCCTCCGCTGCCGCGGGCCCGGCAGACGCTGGTCGATCTGGCTCGGCGGATCACCGATCCGCAGTTCCTTCGCCCGACCGCGGCTTTGGCGGCCGCGACGACGGCCTTGTCGGTCGGCGTCGGCTTCCTTCCCGTCACGGGCGCGTCCGACGGTCTCGGGACGATCGCTACCGGGGCCGCGGTCTCGCTGCTGGCCGCGACCGCGGCGGTCGCGCAGCCCCGCGCCGGCCGAGCGCTCGACGCCGGCCGGCTGACCATGAGGACCGGGATCGCCGCCGGCCTTGGCCTGGCCGCACTCGGATTCGGCTGCGCGGCGCTTCCGGGTGTCGTGTTCCTGCTGATCGCTGCGGCGCTCATCGGCGCCGGAACGGGCGTGATCACACCGCTCGGCTTCGCCGCGCTGGCCGCGAGCACTCCGCCGGAGCGACTGGGCCAGACCATGGGCACGGCCGAGATCGGTCGCGAGCTGGGCGATGCCGGCGGCCCGCTCCTCGTCGCCGCGATCGCGACCGTCGCCGTGCTGGACGCCGGCTACCTCGCGCTCGGAGTGCTGCTTCTTCTGGGTCTGGTCACACTGGGCCCGAGACGAAGCTGAAGAGGCTTTGTCCGGTGATCAGTGGTTTGGGTACGCCGGTGAGGCGGTGGACGCCGACGCCGAAGCCGGCGTCGCGGTCGGACAGCCAGACGCGCTCGAAGCCGCGCGCCTCGAACCAGTCGCAGATCGACGGCGCCAGGTCCGGGTCTTCGCGATGCCGGGTCCAGATCACCGTCCCGCCCGTGCGGCACAGCTGCGGGCTCGCGTCGATTGTGCGCTGGATGTCCGCGGCGGAGATGTTGCCGAAGATTCCGCACAGCAGGACCAGCTCGGCCGGCACCAGACCGATATACTGATCGGTCAGCGACGCGTCACCGGTGACAACCTCGACCTGGTCGAAGCCACGCGCCCGCTCGCGGGCCGACGCAGCCAACCCGGGATCCAACTCGACCAGTCTCGCTTGTACGTCGGCCCGGCGCGGGTGATCCGCCAGCACCTCGAGGAGATCCCGGCCCTGGCCCGCGCAAAGGCTGACCACGGGCAGCGGCCCGGCCGGCGCTCGATCCAGTGCTGCTCGGACGTGCTCCTTCACCGCCTCCAGCCGGCGGGACAGCTCGGACTCGGGGTCGTCGTACCGCTCATGCCAGGTCTGCCAATCCATAGCCGGAAGGGTAGGGGCGACCACCGACACGGTGACCTCCTGGCTGCCCCGACTCTGCCGATCTGTAATCTCGCGGTGACAGAAGGACAGGAACTTCCGGGCCCGATGGATAGTTGTCTTTCAGGAGCCCGTGCGCGATCAGAGGAGAGTCATGGCAAGGCGTGTCGAACAGAAGGCTGCGGCCCGGGAACGGATCGCAGCGCAGCTCGCCGCCCAGCAGGCGGCGGAGCGACGGCGGCGCCTTCTGCTTGCGGTCGGCGCGGTCGTCCTCGTCCTCGTGATCGTCGGCGGGCTGGTCGCGATCCGGGTGTTCGGCGGCGGCAAGAAGACGGCGACCGGTCCGACCGGCGCGGCCGACGCGTCGCTCATCACCGCGCTCTCCTCGATCCCGGAGTCGACGTTCTCCACGGTCGGCACCGAGGGCGTCAAGGCGACGCCGTCCGCGATCACCGCTCCGGCGCTGACCGCGAACGGCAAGCCGAAGGTCCTCTACATCGGCGCCGAGTTCTGCCCGTTCTGTGCCGCGGAGCGCTGGCCGGTCACGGTCGCGCTGTCCCGGTTCGGGACGTTCAGCAACCTCGGCACGACGCACTCGGCGTCCGGCGACGAGTTCCCGAACACGCCGACGCTGTCGTTCCACGGCGCGACGTTCACGAGTCAGTACCTGGCGTTCACCGGCGTCGAGACGACGACGAACGAGCAGGTCGGCAACGGCTACAAGCCGCTGGACACCCCGGCCGCCGAGGACGAGACGACGTTCGAGACGTACAACAAGCCGCCGTACGTCTCGAGTGAAGGCTCGATCCCGTTCATCGACATCGGCGGCAAGTATGTGTCGTCCGGCGCGACGTACAGCCCGCAGGTGCTGGCCGGCAAGACGCAGGCACAGGTCGCCGACGCCCTGAAGGACCCGTCGAACGACATCTCCAAGGCCGTCATCGCCTCGGCCAACGTGTACACGGCCGCGATCTGCAAGATCACCAACAACCAGCCCACCAACGTGTGCACCAGCTCGGCCGTGACCGGTGCGGCCTCGAAGCTCGGCAGCGGGAACAGCTGAGCGTGAGCGACACAGTGCGCGACACAGAACAGCGGTCCTCCCGGACGTCCCTGGGCTGGATCCCATGGGCCACCTTGGTGGTGTCGATCGCCGGACTCGCGGTCGCGGCGTACCTGACTTATGAGCACTTCACGGCAGGCACGACGCTGGCCTGCCCGGACACCGGCGTGGTCAACTGCGCCAAGGTCACCAGCAGCCAGTACTCGAAGGTCTTCGGCATCCCGGTCGCACTACTCGGGCTCGCCTTCTTCGTCGGCATGACGGCACTGTCCGTGCCGCCGCTCTGGCGTACTCCGTCGCCCTGGCCGGGACGCCTTCGATTGGCCGCCGTACTCGTCGGCGTGGTCTTCATCTGCTACCTGATCTGGGCCGAGCTCTTCCAGATCAACGCGATCTGCTTGTGGTGCACGGTCGTCCACGGCCTGACGCTGGTCCTGTTCGCCCTCGTCATCATCCGGCAGGCGCTGATCCCGCCCACATCATGATTTAGCGCTGCCCCGGGTACAAGTGCGTCATGCGAACTGCTGGAGCTGAGCAGTGGGTGCCGCACGACGGTGGGATGCGACGGGTGCGGGCGGCCCTGCCGGACTGCCGCGGGTGCGATCTGTGGAAGGACGCGACGCAGGTAGTCGGCGGTGAGGGGCCGGTCCGCTCGCGGATGATGCTGGTCGGCGAGACCCCGGGCGACCACGAGGACAAGGAGGGACACGTCTTCGTCGGCCCGGCCGGACGGCTGCTCGACAAGGCGCTGGACGAGGCAGGGATCGACCGGACGGATGTGTATCTCACGAACGCGGTCAAGCACTTCCGGTTCGAGCGGGAGGGCAAGCGGCGGATCCACAAGACACCGGCGGCCAGTCAGATCACCGCTTGTCATCCCTGGCTGACGCGCGAACTCGAGATCGTCAAACCGTCGTTGGTCGTCGTGATGGGATCGGTGGCCGCGAAGGCGCTCCTGGGCTCGTCCTTCCGTGTCACCCAGGAGCGTGGCAAGCGGGTCGAGCTCGCCGACGGGCGGCCGGCTGTCGCAACCGTTCATCCTTCCGCTGTCGTGCGCTCCGACCAGTTCCGCCGCGACTTCGACCAGTTCGTGGACGATCTGCGGACCGCGGTCGCACTGCTCGGCTAGCGCGGCGTCCAGCGCCAGTCGCGGACCTCCGGCAGGTCCTCGCCGTACTTCGTGACGTACGCGTGGTGGCGGGTGCGCTGATCGGCGAAGTGCTGCCGGGTCGTCACCGCCCGGCCACCCAGCGACGGCACCCGGTCGATCACATCCATCGCGAGGTGATAGCGATCGAGGTTGTTGCGCACGACCATGTCGAACGGCGTGGTCGTCGTACCTTCCTCGATGTACCCGCGGACGTGCAGGTTGTCGTGTCCGCGCCGGCGGTACGTGAGGCGGTGGATCAGCCAGGGATAGCCGTGGTACGCGAAGATCACCGGCTTGTCCGTGGTGAACAGCGCGTCGAACTCGGCATCCGGCAGCCCGTGCGGATGCTCGCCCTCCGACTGCAACCGCATCAGGTCGACGACGTTCACGACCCGGATCCGCAGCTCGGGAAGGTGTTCGCGGAGCAGGTCGACCGCGGCGAGCGTCTCCATCGTCGGTACGTCGCCGGCGCAGGCCATCACCACATCCGGGTCGCCCTCGTCGTTGCTCGCGAACTCCCAGACGCCGGCACCGCGCGCACAGTGCAGGGCCGCGGCGTCCCAGTCGAGCCAGTTGGGCTGCGGTTGCTTGCCTGCGACAACGACGTTGATGTAGTTCCTGGTGCGCAGGCAGTGGTCCATCGTGGACAGCAGGGTGTTGGTGTCCGGCGGCAGGTAGACGCGGACGACCTCGGCCTTCTTGTTCACCACGTGGTCGATGAAGCCCGGGTCCTGATGCGAGAAGCCGTTGTGATCCTGCCGCCACACATGCGACGTGAGCAGGTAGTTCAGCGACGGGATCGGCCGGCGCCACTCCAGCCGGTTGATCGTCTTCAGCCACTTCGCATGCTGGTTGACCATCGAGTCGACGATGTGGACGAACGCCTCGTACGACGAGAACAGCCCATGCCGCCCCGTCAGCAGATAACCCTCCAACCAGCCTTGGCAGGTGTGCTCGCTGAGGATCTCCAGCACTCGCCCGTCGCGGGCCAGGTGGTTGTCGGTGTCGAGCAGGTCGGCCTGCCACTGCTTGCCGGTCGTCTCGTACACCGCGCTCAACCGGTTCGACTCGGTCTCGTCGGGGCCGAACAGTCGCAGGTTGTCGTTGTTCAGACGGAAGGCATCCCGAAGGAACGCGCCGAAGACGCGCGTCGGTTCCCCGTCCTCGGCGCCCGGCACCTTCGCCGGCACGGCGTAGTCCTCGACCGGAGGAAGCTCCAGGTCACGGCTCAGCACGCCACCGTTCGCGTGCGGATTCGACCCCATGCGCCGGTCGGGACCCGGCGCGAGCTCGACGAGCGCCGCGACGGGACGGCCCTGCTCGTCGAACAGCTCCTCCGGGCGGTAGCTCCGCATCCACGATTCGAGCTGATGCCGATGCTGTTCGTTCGTCCGTACGCCGGACAGCGGGACCTGATGGGCCCGCCAGGTGTTCTCGACCGGCTCGCCGTCGACGGTCCGCGGGCCGGTCCAGCCCTTCGGCGTACGCAGCACGATCATCGGCCACGCCGGTCGTGGCGGGGCCTCGGACGCGGAGCGTGCCTCGCGCTGGATGTCGTCGATCCGGTCCAGGCAGCTGTCCAGCGTCGCCGCCATCGCCTGGTGCACCTCGGCCGGCTCGGAGCCCTCGACGAGGTACGGCTCGTACCCGTAGCCCTGCAGCAGCGCGGTCAGCTCGTCGTCGCCGATCCGCGCCAGCACCGCCGGGTTCGCGATCTTGTACCCGTTCAGATGGAGGATCGGCAGTACGGCGCCGTCCCGCACCGGGTCGAGGAACTTGTTCGAGTGCCAGGACGCCGCGAGCGGGCCCGTCTCCGCCTCGCCGTCGCCGACCACGCAGGCCACCACGAGCTCGGGGTTGTCCGCCGCAGCGCCGTACGCGTGACTGAGCGAGTAGCCGAGCTCGCCGCCCTCGTTGATCGATCCCGGGACGTCCGCCGCCACATGGCTCGGGATGCCGCCGGGGAACGAGAACTGCTTGAACAGCCAGCCCATGCCGACCTCGTCCTGCGTCGTGTTCGGGTACTCGGCGGTCCAGCTGCCCTCGAGCCAGGTGTTGGCGACGAGGGCCGGACCGCCATGGCCCGGCCCGGTGACGAACAGCACCTCGCGGTCGCGCTGCCTGATCAGCCGGTTGAAGTGGGTGTAGATCAGGTTGAGGCCCGGCGTCGTACCCCAGTGGCCGAGCAGCCGGGGCTTGATGTGCTCCGGCCTCAGCGGCTCACGCAGCAGTGGATTGGCGAGCAGGTAGATCTGCCCGACGGAAAGGTAGTTCGCGGCCCGCCAGTAGGCGTCGAGGCCTTGCAGTTCGTCGTCGGTCAGCGGGCTGGTGTCGATCTGCTGCACGGCTGGCTCCCCCAGCTAGCGGCCGACCGCCTTGGCGAGCTCGGCCTTCGTCATCTTCGAGCGACCCTTGACGTTCTTCTGCTTCGCCTCATTGTAAAGCTGGTCCTTGGTGCGCCCCTTCGAGCCGCTGTGCGACCGGAGGCCACCGCGCCGCCCCGACGAGATGTCGTCCGTCGACGTCCGGCTCTTCTGCTTGGCCTCGCCGGACCGCGCTCGCTCCTTGTTCACCGTCCGCGCCGCGATCTCCTCGGCGGTGTCCTCGCTGCGGCCCCGCTTCTTCAAGCCCGCCTTGATGTGCTCGTACTGCCGCTCACGCTTCGGGCTGGATCCTGCAGGCATGTCGTTGCTCCTTTCACCCGTCCCGCCAGTACCCGCCCGCACCACAGCCAATCGCCGGGGTTTCGCGCTCCCCCGGGCGGACACCGGAACGCATGCCGATCGAGCTGCCGACCGCCTCGCCCCTCGACACCGGACGTGCGGTGCGAGACATCTTCCTGCCGATGGCCGCGCAGGGCGCCATCCTCCGACGGCCCCGGGTGGGCACGCTCGCGGAGCGGTTCCAGGCCGACGACCGTGCGCTGCGGCTGGTGCGCAAGTTCCGCGACCGGTACGGCGACGGGCCGCTGTTGTTCCGCTTCTCCGGCCGGACGATCGGGCTCGTGCTCGCGGCGGACGACGTACATCGGTTGCTGGCCGAGACCCCCGAACCCTTCTCTGCGGCGACCGCAGACAAGGCCGGTGCCCTGCGGCATTTCCAGCCGCACGCGGTGCTCGTCACCGATCCGCCGATGCGAGCCGGCCGGCGGGCGCTGAACGAGAAGGCGCTCGGCAGTCACCAGCCCGTCCATCAGCACGGACACCGCATGCTCGAGGTCGTCCGCGAGGAGCTGGACACGCTGACCGGGACCCTCGGCTGGGAGGAGTTCCGCTCGATCTGGTCCCGCGTCGTACGCCGGATCGTCCTCGGCGACGCGGCGCGTGACGACACCGATCTCACCGACGATCTCGACCGGCTGCGCGCCGACGCGAACTGGGCCGACTTCCGTCCGCCTCGTGACGACGTCCGCGAACGCTTCCTCGATGTGCTCGCGGCGTACGTCGCCAAGGCGGAGCCTGGGTCGCTGGTCAGCGCGCTCGAACCCCACGACGGGGCCCTCGATCCGGCCGGCCAGGTGCCGCACTGGTTGTTCGCGTTCGATGCCGCTGGGATCGCGCTCTGGCGGCTGTTCGCCGTGCTCGCTACGCATCCGGGCGAGCTCGAGCCGATCGTGAACGAAGCCCGTCATCCAGACGCATCTCCCCTGCTTGCGCACGCCGGCGCCGCGGTGCAGGAGTCGCTCCGGCTGTGGCCGACAACCCTCGTCGTACTGCGTGAGTCGCGCGCCGGCACCGTGTGGCGTGACCGCGCCGCACCGGCAGGCACCGAGTTCGCGATCGTCAGCTCGGTCTTCCACCGCGACGACAAGGCTCTCGACTTCGCCAACTCCTTCGAGCCGGGCATCTGGCTCGACGGCCGCGCCGACGGACCTTGGCCGATCATCCCGTTCAGCGCCGGCCCGGCCGAGTGCCCCGGCCGCAACGTCGTACTCCTGGCCACGAGCACGGCGGTCAGCCACGTCGCCGCCAACTACGACCTCGACGTCGCCCCGGCCACCCGCGCGAAGCTGGCCGGCCCGCTACCCGCGACGTTCAACCACGCCACGGTCCGCCTGGGCTTCTGGCGAACCTGAGCCCGTTCAGTGCGGCAGTTTTCGGGTTTCGATCAGCTGGGCCGCGACGTCCTGCAGCTTTGTGCTGGTGGTCTGGGAGTAGCGGCGCAGGATCGCGAAGGCTCGGTCGCCGTCGAGGTTGTAGCGCTCCATCAGGATGCCCATCGCTTGGCCGACGAGTTTGCGGGCGTCGACGGCTTGGGCGAGGTTCTTTTCGTGGCGGGCGCTGGCGACGGCGACCGAGGCGTGGCGGGCGAGGATGTGGGCGATGGCTTCTTCGTCGGGGCCGAAGGCGTCGGGTTGGGTGCTGTAGAGGCCGAGTACGCCGACGGTGCCGGCCGCGGTGGTGAGCGGGACGTCCAGGACGCTGCGAACGCCTAGCTCGAGGACCTTGCCGGCCCACTCCGGCCAACGGTCATCTGTGGTGGTGTCACGCACCAGGACGACCACGTGATTGCCCATCGACTCCGCGAGCGGGCCCTTCCCGCCGGCGAGTTGCAGCGCGTAGATCTCGGCCACCACCGGGTCGGTGGTCGCAGGAATCTCCAGCCTTCCACCACGGACGATCAGCGCGACCCCGGCGTGAGAACAGGCCAGCGCCTGCAACGCGAACCCGACGACCGCCTCAACCGTCTCCTCCACGCCACCGGAGTCGTGCAGGTCGATGGCAAGCTGGGCGAACCGCTCGGCGACGCCCCCTCCTGGCAGATCAAGCAGCGACATCGGACGGCTCCTCGGCACTCGTGAATCCGGAGCCAGGGCCTGGCCGACGCGATCCACTGAAATCGTCCCCCGGCAGCGACCGAACCGCACCTGACGCAACCGAGTTGAGACCTTCCGATGGCAGATCGACACACCCAGTAGCCGCGTCATCCGAAGTTTGTCACGTCATCGAAACCCGGGCGTCTTCCGCAGCCGTGAGCAGGCGGGCCTGCTCCAGATCGCCCCAGACCTGGACGATCCGGCCTTCCGTCACGTGGTACGTCGCGAACTCCTGCAGGCTCGCCCTCCGACCGTCGAGAGTCGAGTAGGTGTCGATCAGGTGCGCGCTCAGCCAGTCGCCGTCGATCAGAAGGTGCTTCAGCTCCCAGTGGAAATCCGGATATTGCTGTACGACGGTCCGCAGGCCGGCGGCGTAGTGTCCGACGTCGTGCGGCGCTCCGTTCACCTCGACTCTGTCGTCGACGAACTCGCCGAGTTCCTCGAACCGGTGTTCGTTACAACGCCCCAAATAGCTGCGATAGAACTCTTCCAGGTCTGCGCGTTCCATGTGCGGCCAGTACCCACCTCTCCGTTTCCGAGTGCCCGCGAATGGCTACCGGGGCGGCTCTGACCACGTGGAGAGGGAGGGCGCAGATGACGACGCTGCAGGCGCTGGTGCTGAGTTGTTCGCTGAAGAAGTCGCCGGCGAAGTCGAGTTCGGAGCTGATCGGGCGGGAGGTGCTCGCAGCGCTGGCTGACCACGACGTCGAGGGCGAGCTCGTCCGGGTGGCCGACCACGATGTCCGGTTCGGGGTCAGCACCGACGAGGGTGACGGGGACGAGTGGCCGGCGTTGCGGGCGAAGGTGCTGGCGGCGGACATCCTGATCATCGCGACGCCGATCTGGATGGGACAGCCGGCCAGCGTGTGCAAGGTGGTTCTCGAGCGTCTTGACGCCGAGTTGTCCGAGAAGGACGAGCAGGGCCGGCCGCTGGTGTACGGCAAGGTCGCCATGGTCGGTGTCGTGGGCAACGAAGACGGCGCACATCACGTCAGCGCCGAGGTGTTCCAGGCGTTGAACGACGTCGGATTCACGATCCCCGCGGCCGGCGCGACGTACTGGGTCGGCGAGGCGATGGGCTCCGAGGACTACCAGGACGCCGGTCCGAAGCCCGACACCACCGGCCTCACCACGAAGACCGCCGCCGCCAACGCCGCTCATCTCGCTCGGCTCCTGCACAAGGAGCAGTACCCGAGGATCGACTCATGACGGCGAGTCTTACGGCCACGGTGCTGGGGACTCCCGATCCGCCGGCGTTGGCGGACTTCTATCGCGAGCTGCTGGGGTGGGTCGAGATGAGCCGGGATCCGGGATGGGTGCGGTTGCGGGCGCCTGAGCAGGAACGACCGGGGTTGAGCTTCCAGCTGGAAACAGACCACGTTCCCCCGGTCTGGCCGCAGGCTCCGGGCGCCCAGCAGATGCAGGCCCATCTGGATATCCAGGTCGACGACCTGGAGCGCGAGGTCGAGCGCGCTGTCCAGTTGGGCGCGACTGTCGAGTCACACCAACCGCAGCCCGAGGGCGTCCGCGTCATCCGAGACCCGCACGGCCACCTCGTCTGCTTGTACATCCCGGGCTTCTGATAGTGCCGTCATGGTTGAGATCGCACTCGTCGGCGCCGGCCGGATCGGGCTCCCGGTGGCCCGGCAGCTCGTCGCGGCCGAACAGTCTGTCCGGGTTCACGACGTACGCGCCGAGGTCGAACATCAGGTCAGGGCGTTCGGCGCGACCTGGGGTGAGCCGCTGCCGGAGACCGACCTGCTCCTGACAGTCCTCCCTGGGAGCCCGGAACTCCGCGCGGCGATGCTCGGCGAATCCGGCCTGCTGAACCGCCTCCGACCCGGAACCGTCTGGCTCGACCTCACCAGCGCCTCCCCCGCCCTTGCAGCCGAACTCGCCCCGGCCGCCGCTCACCACCACATCGACTACCTCGAGACGCCCGTGGGCGGCGGTCCCGACGCGGCTGAGGCCGGCGAACTGACCCTCTATGCCGCCGGCGAACTCCCGACCTTCGACCGACTCCAGCCGATCCTGCGAGTCTTCGCCAAGCAGATGCATTACACCGGGCCCCATGGCAGCGGCTACCTGACCAAGCTGCTGGTCAATCTCCTCTGGTTCAACCAAGTTGTTGCCTTCGGGGAGGTCCTGATGCTCGGCCGGAGCGGCGGGCTCGAACCCGCCCGGCTCAGGCAGATCCTGCGGGAGGGCCCGGCGGCATCGGCCTTTCTCGAGGACGTCGTACCGCGCATGCTGGCCGGCGATCAGCTGGCGACGTTCGGGCTGGATCGGATCGTCGAAGAACTCGAGTCGCTCCAGGACTTCGCCCGCCTGCACGACGTCCCGGCCGGCCTGACCGCACTGGTGAGCGCCGTACACCGCGACGCTTTGACCCGCTTCGGCCCCGTAGACGGCGAACTGCTCGCGGTCATCCACCTCGAGCAACTCTGGCGCGGCTAGAGGTTTGGGTACTTCGGTAGGTGGGAACTCGTAGGCAGCCGCGCTCACATGAGCGCACCTGGGGTGGGAGGTTGATGATGACTGTCGGCGGCGTCGACACGTACTACGACTACGACGAGGGTCAGTGGAAGTACAGGCGCCTGGGCGGCGGTCCGGTCCGCGCCACCGTCGCCTGTCCCGAGCCTCGCCCCTCGGACGTCGACGACCAGACGAAGCCGACACGCCGCCGTACGCCGCACACGTCTGCGCGGGCGACGGCTGAGACGGTCGGCCGGTAGAACACCGGCTGACATACGAGCGCTTCGCGCTGGGCAGCACACGGCCAGGCCGAGTGCAGCCAAGCTCGAAAGCCGGGTCTCGTCCTGGCGCCCGGGGTTGGGTCCGGCGCGAAGCCCCGCAAAATCTCCCGCGTCAGCCGCTCGCGTTGTCGCCGAGCGCTGCTCGTGACCTTGCGGCGTTGTGGGGACCAGCGTCGGCCGACTCGTCCTGCTGGTCGAGCTTGCGCCGGTAGAAGTCGTAGGCCGCCTGCTTGCTCATGCCCAAGGCGGTGCCGACCTGGCTCCAGCTGGAGCCTTCTTCGCGGGCTTGGCGCATCATGTGCCACCGCGCCCCCGTCAGCAGCTCAACCACACGCCGGCTTGCCCGCAACGCCTCCAACCCGGAGACGCCCGGCAAGTCCGCCAGTGCCTTCACAAGAACCGCCACCGGATGGCCTGCTTCCTGCTCCTGCTCGATCCCGCGCTCATAGAGCTCCCGTTGATCGCTGATTCGCAGGACCTCGAGCAGCTCTTCCAGGCTCCGGACATCCGCCGACTCCGCCGACCCCGCAGCCTCCGTCGTGTCACCACCCATCACGTCAAGGTAGCTTGACGACATAATGGCGTCAAGCTACCTTGACGTTATGGGCAGCCCGGAGGAGCAGGCGTGAGCGTGATAGATCTGACCAGTGGTGTGGGGGCCGAGCGGTTCGCCCAGCTCGCCGTCGACCTGCACGGCTCCGGCGGCATGGAGGAGACCGTCCAGGCAGTCGTCGACTTCGCATTACAAGCCTTGGCATGCTCTCATGCCGGGGTCGCGCTGATCGTCCGTGGTGGAAGGCTGGAGATTCCTGCGACCACCGACCCGGTGGTGGCCGAGATCTACGCGCTGCAGATCGGCGGCGACACGGGTCCACTGTCGGTGTCGATGCGCGAGCACACGATCGTGCTAGTCCGCGACACCACCACAGATGACCGTTGGCCGGAGTGGGCCGGCAAGGTCCTCGAGCTAGGCGTTCGCAGCGTCCTGGACGTCCCGCTCACCACCGCGGCCGGCACCGTCGGCGTACTCGGCCTCTACAGCACCCAACCCGACGCCTTCGGCCCCGACGAAGAAGCCATCGCCCACATCCTCGCCCGCCACGCATCGGTCGCCGTCGCCAGCGCCCGCCACGAAAGGAACCTCGCCCAAGCCGTCGACGCCCGCAAACTCGTCGGCCAAGCGATGGGGATCCTGATGGAGCGCTACAACCTCGACGGCGACCGGGCGTTCGAAGTACTGCGCCGCTACTCCCAAGACACCAACACCAAACTGCGTGACGTCGCGCAGCAACTGATCGAGACCCGGAAGCTGCCGCACTGACGGCGTCGCGGTTCTAGAGATGGTTCTGCTTCTCGGTTGCCGGCGAGGTGCCGGTGCGTTGGTTCCACTTGGTCAGCAGGTGATCGGCGAAGAGGTTGTCGATCGCTAGCGAGCAGCAGGCGCCGAAGAGCACGTCGCCGAGTGCATCGGGATGTTGTTGCACGTAGCTGCCGCACAGGTCGTGGGCGGCGATCTGTTCGTGGACGGCGTCGGCTTCGACATGCTCGGTGAAGTAGCGCGCCTCGTCCTCGGAGGCGCCCAGCCGGAACGCTCCCGCGGCGTACTGGCGGTTGGGCAGGGTGGACGTCATCTCGAGCGCTGCCAGATGACCGACGAGCGCGCCCGTCCAGCGGCTGTGGATCGCGAACAGCGACATCACGTTCGACACGGCGAGCGTGACGGCCGGTACGACGCCGACGTACGAGCCGTAGCTGTCGTCGAGGCCGAGCCAGCGCATCGTCGTACGGAACAGCTCGGAGTGCATGCGTTCGGGCCGACCGCCGCCGTACTCGTCGGCCTCGATCTCGACCAGAGCCGCCTTGGCTGCGCCGTCGAGGCGCGCGATGCCGAAGCTGTGCGGATCGGCCTCCTTCAGCTGGTACACGGACCGGTTGAGCACGAAGTCGCGGAACTGTTCCTCGGTGGCATGCCGACGCAGGTACGGCGCCAGGCGCGGACCGTCGTCGGAAGCAATCAATGCCTTCAACTGCACCGCGACCGATTCCGTGCTGGGCGTGACCCGGCAGTTCGTCTCCAGCCAGTCGCTCCAGGGTCGCTCCAGCCTCGACCGGAACGCGATGACGTCGGGATCCCATTGACAGTCAGGGCTCACGTCGTCGAAACCGCGGTACTGCAGCTCGTAGGCGACCCACAGCGCGAGTTGCAGGTCCTCGTCGGCGTACGGGCGATCGAGCGGTTCGATCTCGATGGTGAGTGCTGCGTTGTCGTGTCCCGTCAGCCGGTTGTTCAACCAGGCGCTGAGCGGCCCCCGCGGGAAAGGTAGTTGCATGCGTCCCGGTACCCGCCGGAAACCTCTGATTCACCTGTGGGTACAGCGATTTCATGAACGAGATTCGTGCCTACCCGGACGGTCCGCTGCTGGTCCGCGGCGACTTCCAGCTCGTGGACGAGGACGGCGAGCCGATTCCGGCGTCGCGGCGTACCGTCGCGTTGTGCCGCTGCGGACGGACCGGCATCCCGCCGTTCTGCGACGGCACCCACACCCTGCCGATCAAACGGCACTGAACACCTCGGCCAGCCAGGGGACCACACCGTCCGGGCCGAGCGCTCGAAGCTGCTCGACCGGCGGGTTGTCCACCAACGCCCGCGCGTCGTCCAGTCCGCCCGGCGCATGGGGTTCCGCGAAATCGATCAGCACGTGCAGGCAGCCGCGAGTGGACCGCGGTACGCCGGTGTGAAGGTCGAGCAACTCGCCGCGAACGCCGTCACGTAGGGCAATCCAACGATTCTCCGCAATCCGCCAGGTCGGCGCCGGTGGCGACAGCTCGCCCCGACAGTGCAGCTCGGCAAGGCCTGCTGCGAGCGCTTGCACGAACCGAACGATCGCGCTGGTCCGATCCACGGTCGCCTGGACGTCGAGGACCCGCAGCTCCAGCGTGCCGTACCGGACATGCGGGCGGAGTTCCCACCACCACTCCGACGCGTCCGTGAGCGCACCCCCTCGGACCGCCCAGGCTAGGTCGTCGGCGTACTGCTCCCACGAGCTGATGGCCGGAGGCACGCCCTGGCGGGGCAGCTCGGAGGCGATCACCGGCCGTACGGAGCACAGGCCGGTGTCTCGGCCCGCCGCGAACGGCGCCGCCCCGGCGAGCGCGGCCAGCTCCGGCAGAAGATTCCGTAGCGCGTGATAGACACCCAGCGTGCAATCGGCGTCACCGAACGCCAGGTGCACCTGCAACGACGAGACCAGCTGCCGGCCAATAACCTCGCGATAGCGGGCTCCCAGCCCGTCCGCCCGATCTGTCCGGGCCAGCGCGACAGGTCCGTCGACCAAGGGATGAACCGGCGCCGCGATCACTGCGAGCTCGGAGCCGCAGGCGGCAGCCACCATCGCCCGGCACGCACGCAGCTCCTCCACGGCCTCTATCGCGTTCGCGTGGACGGACGTCGCGATCTCGAGCTGACAAGCGGGAAGCTCCTGCTTCACCCGAGGGTCCCCGAGTCCTCCTACCAATGGAGCGGCCTCGGCCGGCAACCAGCTCCCCCGGTGGACCAGCAGCAGCTCTTCCTCGAGGCCCACCGTCCCGGCGACAGTGCCGGCAAACAGTTCGCGGAGCGGCTCCACGTCCTACCGGCCGCTGTCGGGGAAGAAGCGGCGTGGGTCTCCGCCCGCGCTGGCGGTCGAGGCCAGCCAGGCCTGCAGGCCATCGGGATCGCGCCGCTCGAGTTCGTCCAGGCAGCGCTGCCGCGCCATCACCACCCGAAGGCGGGCAGCCTGCGACGTCGCTCGACGCAATTCACCGTAGCTTTCCAGCCATTGCCTGCAGAGCTCAGTTGTACCGGCGTTAGCAATTGCGCCGAGGTAGCAGGCGATCACCAACCTCGCGTTCCACAGCGGCGAGGGTTTGGCGTCGTCGGTGGCCGAATCCCGCACCTGGGACGCCAGCCAGAGGACCGCCACGAGTAGCCCCAGAGCGACCCAGACCGCAAGCGGAACGATGATGGCGCCGGCCGCGGCACCACAGGCGATCAGGAGTCCTGAGATCGTTCGCCAGATCCATCGGTAGGTCGGCATGGGGCGGCTCGCTACGTGTCGTGGTGGGTTTGAGAGCGCTCACAGCGCAGGCACAGCCTGGTCGTCGGGATCGCTGCCAGGCGGTGGGCGGGGATCCGGCGTCCGCAACGTTCGCAACCGCCGAAGGTGCCCCGGGCGAGGCGGAACAGTGCGGCGTCGATCTCCGCCAGCGCGCGCCGTGCACCGGCCGTCAGCGTCGCCCGGACCTCGGCGAGGGGGGCCGAGCACGGCACCTCCACGTCGTACGACAGGCTGATGAGCTGCTCGAGCCTGAACTCCCGTTCCTGTTCGAGTTCGTGACGGAACCACGCCACGTCCAGCGAGCGCTCGCCCATCGGCGCGTGATCCGAAACGACCATCGACCCGATCTCCTTGTCCTGCGGGGCGGTGCGTAGTTGTTGTCGGCAAGTGGCCGCGAGGCTAGGAGCGCTTCTCGGCGAGGAGCTTGAGGCGGCGGAGGGCCTCGGCGTTGCGAGGGTGGAGCACCAGGTCGGCCACTGCGTCCGGCAGGAGCGAGATCGGACCGCTGGTCGTCTTCTCGGTCATCACCAGCCGGCACCCGGTCGGTGTCTCGGTCGCCCGGAACTCCACCTCACCGTGTCCCGCCGGCCACACGCGGAGCTGCAGCCGGAGCCGATGCAGGGGCTCGTACTCCAGGACGGTCGTCCGGTCGTCCAGCAGGAACGGCCACGCGCCCACCGAGTGATGGATCCGGCCACCCGGCTCCGGCCAGGGCGGTTCGACATCGCGAATCCTCGATGCCCCCACCACCCATGCGGCGTACGACCATCCGTCGGTCAGAATGGCGAACACATCCGCGACGCTCGCCTCGATCTGGCACTCGTTCTCGCTCACGCCCCACCCGGTACCCCGTCCCTATCCCGCCAACGCTCCGGCTGATTCGGCCGCCGTCGGGCGGGAACCGGTCCGGCATGACTGTGAAGCTGAACAAGAAGGCGTTCGAGCACGCGAAGGACCTGGTCCGGAAGGGGCAGACGACCAAGGACGAGCGGGACGACTGGAGCGAGCACGCCCCGACCGCGGCCGAGCAGAACGAGTACCTGGACAAGCACGGCTGGGGCGACTACAGCCTGTGGTTCCTCGGCGTCGACGACGAGATGGGCGAGGAGACGAAGGGGCACTACGAGTTCCCGTACGGCGACTTCCGCCGCGTCCACCGCTGCGGCGTGATCAGCGCCGAGTCACGCGCTGCGCAGTACAAGCACCCCGAGATCCAGGAAGCCCTCGAAAAGATCCACGCACTCCTCGACGGCGACCACGCCTGAGCAGATCAGGATGACTTGCCAGGAAGGAACTCCTGGACCTTGGCCTTCACGCCCTCCTTGACCATGCCGACCCGATCGCTGTCACCGCGCACGATCGACTCCAGTGCCTTCTCCATCTGGTCCCAGGTCGCGTGTGGCGGGATCGGCGGTACGGCGGGATCGGTGCGGAACTCGACCACGCACGGCCGGTCCGCGCGCATCGCCTCGTCCCAGGCCGGCGCGACCTCCTCCGGCTTCTCCGCGGTCACCCCGTGCAGCCCGAGCAGCCGCGCGTACCCGGCGTACGGGAACTCCGGCAGTTGCTGAGAAGGCAGGAACTGGGGCGAGCCTCCCATCGCCCGCAGTTCCCACGTCACCTGATTCAGATCGTTGTTGTGCAGGACGGCGACCACCAGCCGCGGATCCGCCCAGTCCTGCCAGTACTTCGCGATCGTGATCAGCTCGTTGATCCCGTTCATCTGCATCGCGCCGTCCCCCACCAGCGCGTAGCACGGCCGGTCCGGCAGCCCGAACTTCGCGCCGATGACGTACGGAACTCCAGGCCCCATCGTCGCCAGCGTCCCGGACAGCGATCCCCTCATGTCGTCGCGGAACTTGATGTGCCGCGCGTACCAGTTCGCGGCCGAACCGGAGTCCGCCGCGAGAATGGCGTTCCCCGGCAGCCGCCCCGACAACTCGTGGAACACCAGCTCCGGGTTGATCGGATCGGCCGACGTGTGCGCCCGCCGCTCCATGATCTCCCACCAGCGCTCGACGTTCGACTCGATCCCCGACCGCCACGATCGGTCCTGTTTGCGCTGGACCAGCGGGATCAGCTCGCGCAACGTGCGGGCCGCGTCGCCGACCAGGTTAACCTCGAACGGGTACCGCATCCCGATCATCGTCGGGTCGAGGTCGATCTGGATCGCCCGCGCCTGGTCGAACGGCGGCAGGAACTGCGAGTACGGGAAGTTGGACCCGACGACCAGCAGCGTGTCGCAGTCCATCATCATCTCGTACGACGGCCGGGTGCCGAGCAGCCCGATCGAGCCGGTCACCCAGGGCAGGTCATCGCTCAGAACATCCTTGCCCAGCAGGGCTTTCGCGACACCGGCGCCGGTCATCTCCGCGAGCTCCGTGACTTCGTCGACCGCGCCGCGCGCGCCCTGCCCGACCAGGATCGCGATCTTCTCCCCCGCGTTCAGGATCTCCGCGGCCCGGTCGAGCTGGTCCGCGGCCGGGACCGGCGCCGACCAGCTCAGGTCCAGACTCGACGGCACCATCTTGAACGCGTGCGACGGCGCCGTGTACTCCAGCTCCTGCAGGTCCGACGGGATGATCAGCGCCGTGACAGTACGCCGGGAGGCGGCGATCCGGATCGCCCGGTCGAGCACGTTCGGCAACTGCTCGGCGACCATCACCGTCTCGCAGTAGTCGGAGGCGACGTCCTTGTAGAGCGTGTGCAGGTCGACCTCCTGCTGGTAGCTGCCGCCCATCGCGCTCCGGGCCGTCTGGCCGACGATCGCCACCACGGGCACATGGTCCAGCTTCGCGTCGTACAGGCCGTTGAGCAGATGGATCGCGCCCGGGCCGCTGGTCGCCGCACACACTGCGACCCGGCCGGTGAACTTCGCGTACCCGACCGCCTCGAAGGCCGCCATCTCCTCGTGCCGGGCCTGCACGAACCGCGGCTGGTTCTCTGCCTTCTCCCACGCCGAGAGCAGTCCGTTGATGCCGTCACCGGCGTACCCGAAGACATGGTCGACGCCCCAGTCGCGCAGGCGTTGGAGTACGTAGTCGCCAACTGTCGTGCTCATATCAATCCTCCTGATGGCCCGAGGCCATCCGCCAGTACCCGAGGCGTACCTGGACAAACCGGGTTTCGGCTGCGCCGCCGTGGTCACCGGGGAGGGAAACTCCGCTCTGTCGAGGAGGCGCGTCATCGTGGCGTCGCAGCAGCATCAGTCGGCTCCTGAGTCGGCTGCCGATGTGCTCAGTCATCTGGATACTCGTGTGCCGACGTCGTTCTACTGGTCGCTGACGCTGCTCGCGACCGTCGGCGGGTTCCTGTTCGGGTACGACACGGCCAACATCGGCTCGGTGGTGAACTTCCTGCCGTGGGATCTGGGCTCGCTCGCGCTCGGCTATCTGGTCGCCGGCGCATCCATCGGGGCCGCGGTCGGCGCCCTCGCCGCCGGACCGACGTCCGACCGGCTCGGACGCAAGTCGCTGCTCATCGTCGACGCCGGCATCTACGCGCTCGGTGCGCTGCTGTCCGCGTTCGCCTGGGACGCGTGGGTTCTGCTCTTCGCCCGGACCTTGATCGGACTCGCGATCGGAGCCGACTCCGCCATCGCGACGGCCTACATCGCGGAGTACGCGCCGAAGGCCCGCCGCGGAGCGCTCGGCATCCTGCAGCAGTGGATGATCACGGTCGGCATCCTGGTGTCGTACCTGATCGCCCTCGCGGTCCTGATCCCGCTCCCCCAGCACGCGCAGAGCTTCGACTGGCGCCTGCTGCTCGGTCTGGGCGCCGTACCGGCCCTCTTCGCGCTCGTCCTGCGGACCCGGATGCCCGAGTCGCCGCGCTGGCTGATGCGGCAAGGACGCTACGACGACACCCGGGCGGCGCTCGGCAAGCTGGGCGTCGAGGTGAGCGCCGACCAGATCGAGCGCAGCGCACAGGCCGTCGACGAGCAGGAACGTACGGCGGGCAAGGGGAAACAGCTGTGGACCCGCGGGGTGAAACGCGCGCTGGTCGTCGTCTCGGTGTTCTTCGTCTTCCAGCAGATCACCGGTATCAACCTGACGTTCTACTACGGGCCGAAGCTGATGGCGCCGTACCTGAAGACCGGTGACGACGAGGTCAAGGCCGCCATCGCCGCGGTCGCGGTCACGGCCGTGATGAGCGCCGTGAACGTGATCGCGACGTACTTCGCCTTCAAGTTCGTCGACAAGGTCGGCCGGCGGAAGCTCGCGATCAGCGGGTACGCCGTGATGGCCGCGGCGATGCTGCTCGGCGGGATCGGCGTCGGGCTCACCGACGGCATCACCCGGGTCGTGCTGATCCTGGTCGCACTGGACATCTTCATCGCCGCCTTCGCGATCGGTGTCGGCGGGACCGGCTGGCTGATCCAGGGCGAGTACTTCCCGACCGCCGTTCGCGGCCGGGCCGCCGCCATCGCCGCCTCGGCCGACTGGATCGCGAACTTCGCGCTGATCCTGCTGGTGCCGACGATGCTGAACGGCTTCGGGCTGGCCTGGCTGATGGTGCTGTTCGCTGTGCTTTCCGCGATCGCGGTGGTGTTCGTGGTCGCGTATCTGCCGGAGACCAAGGAGCTGTCGGTCGAGGAGATCACCGAGATCTTCGATCGTCAGGCCGCCAAGTGAAGGAGAATCAGGTGGGACAGGTCGTCGTGGTGACTGGGGCGAGTGGCGGGATCGGACGGGCCAGCGCGGTCGCGTTCGCGCGCCGCGGGGCGAAGGTCGCGCTGCTGGCGCGCGGCGAGACCGGCCTCGCGGCCGCCGTACAGGAGGTCGAGAGAGCCGGCGGTACGGCGCTGCCGATCGAGGTGGATGTCGCCGACCACGAGCAGGTGGACCTCGCGGCCGGACAGGTCGAGCGGGAACTCGGGCCGATCGACGTCTGGGTCAACGTCGCCTTCAGCTCGGTCTTCGCGCCGTTCCTCGAGATCGAGCCTGAGGAGTTCCAGCGGACCACGGACGTCACGTACCTCGGTTATGTGTACGGGACCCGCGCGGCGCTCGACCGGATGAAGCCACGCGATCACGGCACGATCGTCCAGGTCGGCTCGGCGCTGGCCTATCGCGGGATCCCGCTGCAGTCGGCGTACTGCGGGGCGAAGCACGCCATCCAGGGGTTCCACGAATCCCTCCGCTGCGAGTTGCTCCACGACAAGTCGAACGTGCGCGTCACGATGGTGCAGATGCCGGCCGTGAACACACCTCAGTTCTCCTGGGTGCTCTCCCGGCTGCCCAAGCACCCGCAGCCGGTGCCGCCGATCTACCAGCCCGAGGTCGCCGCGGACGCCGTTGTGTACGCCGCGGATCATCCGCGGCGGCGCGAGTACTGGGTCGGCGCCTCGACGGCCGCCACCCTGATCGCGAACAAGTTCGCCGCCGGGCTCCTGGACCGCTATCTGGCCCGGACCGGGTACAAGTCGCAGCAGAGCGACGCGCCCGCCGAGAAGCCGGCGAATCTGTGGGCTCCCGCAGATGAAGACCGCGACTACGGTGCGCACGGCGTGTTCGACGACCGCTCGACGAACCGCAGCTACCAGGTCTGGGCGTCACGGCACCGAGGCGTGGTCGGCGCACTCGCCGCCGGCGCGGCCGCCGCGACCGTCTACTTGGCTCGCAGCCAGCGATAGCCGTCGCGCGATCGGGAACGGCGCGATCGGGAACGGCGCGATTGGGGACCGTGGCATCGGGCACCCGATGGGTGAGCGACGTCATCGGAGGTGCGCGTGAAGATCGGATATTTCCTCTCCAGCGAGGAGTACACGCCCGCCGAGCTGATCGAACAGGCTCGGATGGCCGAGGAGGCCGGGTTCGACGGGTTGTGGATCAGTGACCATTTCCATCCGTGGAACGACGAGCAGGGCCAGAGCGCGTTCGTCTGGTCGACGATCGGCGCGCTCTCGCAGGTGTGCGAGCTGCCGGTGACGACGGCGGTGACCTGTCCGACGGTCCGGATCCACCCGGCCGTGATCGCCCAGGCGGCCGCGACCAGCGCCGTACTGCTGAACGGGCGGTTCACGCTCGGGGTCGGGACCGGCGAGGCGTTGAACGAGCACGTGCTCGGGTCCGTCTGGCCGACGATCGACGTCCGGCTGGAGATGCTCGAGGAAGCGGTCGAGATCATGCGCCGGCTGTGGACCGAGGACGGGTTCGTCAGCCACCACGGCAAGCACTACACCGTCGACACGGCCCGGATCTACACCCGGCCGCAGCAGCCGCTGCCGATCTACATGTCCGGATTCGGGCCTGAGGCAACCGACGTCGCGGCGCGGATCGCCGACGGCTACATCACCACGACCCCGGACCGGGACCTACTGCGGCGGTTCCGCGACCACGGCGGCGGGGACAAGCCGACACAGGCCGGTTTCAAGGTCAGCTACGCGCCGACCGAGGCCGAAGGCGTCGACCAGGCCCACCGGATCTGGGGCAACTCGGGCCTGCCCGGTGAGCTCTCCCAGGTGCTCCCTTCACCCCGGCACTTCGAGCAGGCCAGCCAGTTGGTGACGAAGGAGTCCACGGCCCAGTCCGTCGCCTGCGGCCCGAAAGCGGACGTCCACGTCAACGCGTTCACGCCGTACTTCGAGGCCGGCTTCGACGAGGTGTACGTCGCCAACATGGGCCCGCACACCGTCGACATGATGAACCTCTACCGCACCGAGATCCTCCCCGAACTCCGCCTCCGCAAGGAGCACCCCCATGACTGACCAGACCGACCGGTCCGACCAGAAACTAAGCGAGCACGAAGCGTGGACGACGATCGACGTCGCGCCGAACATCGTCTTCGACCGGCTGTCCGACCTCGACCGCCTCCCCGGCTACCTGCCGTGGCTCACCGAGCTGCACCCGACGGCGTCCCGCCCGGTCGAGGCCCAGGGCCCGGAGGCGCGCCGGCCGCACCAGGCCGTGCACCAGGAGGTTGACATGACCGCCGGCGACTCGCGCCAGGAGGGGTGGGTCGACGTCCTCGACGAGGACCGCATCCTGCGATGGGGTACGGAGGAGCCAAGCGACTACCAGGGCGAACTGGTGGTCGACTTCGTCGCCGACGGCACGTCGAAGCTCACGGTCCGCCTCCGGACCAGCCACGACGACGGCGTCGACGCGGAGCTCGGGCAGGTGCTGACGGAGCTCAAGACCACCCTGGAGCAGGAGAGCGCGACCCCGGAGAGCGCCCCGGAAGCCTGATTGCGGAACCTGGTGGGGTCCCGGTAGCGGTCGTCGGTGCTGACAGAGGGTAGGATGGTCTCTCGATCGCGCATTCAGGAGCGGTGAATTCTGAGCCGTGTTCCTGGGGGACCTTCTGGACGGCCCACTGCATGTCACTGCGTGGCGTCTCGTCGGTGGTTCGGTCCTCGCGCGGTCCGGCGTTCCGCCACGGCTCCGTCGTGGCACGACACAGGAGGAAACGTTGGCCCGACGAGGTCAGCGCCAACCCGGCGCTACCCGTTCCGCACCCCGTCGACGGCGTCGTGTCCGCGACGGCGAGTCAGACGGTCTGATCCAGGTCCTCGCACAGGCCGTGCGCGAGGTCGAAGGCGCGGTCACCCGCGGCGCGAGCAAGCCGTCGACCCGGACGAAGTTCCAGGTCGTCGCGCTGCTGGTCCGCGAGGAGCGGGCCCGGGTCAACGGCGCGGAGTCCGCCACCGAGGCGTACCGCACCGAGCAGCTCCGGCGGCTCGACGGCATCGCCACGATCCTGGCGAAGACCGCCGCGCTGGACCCGACGCTGCTCGGCCTGCTGGCCGAGGACGCGGTGATCTCGGAAGCCGCGGCCGCCCTGCGGCGGCAGATGCTGGACGACGCGGGCATCGAGGTGCCCGAGGAGCCGGAGCCGGCCCAGCCGGTCACTCCCCCGGACACCCAGGCCCGGCGGGTGGTGCCGCAGGCCGTCGTGTCCCGGCAGCTCGCCAACCCGTTCCTGGCCCCGGACTTCTCCAGCGCTCCGCCCCGCCCGGCCCACACCGGCCGGCTGGCGGGCTGGGAGCTGATCGGCCCGCTGCTCCGGTCGTTCGAGCACGCCGGCGCCTCCGCGAGCATGCACCTGCCCGACTCGACGTCCCTGCAGCTGAGCGGTGGCATCGACTCGCTCCGGCTCCGCGGTCTTGAGCTGATGCCCCACCAGGCCGGCCTGATCGCGGCTGCGGCCGCCGGTCACCGGACCTTCCTGCTCGCCGACGAGCCGGGTCTCGGCAAGACGGCGCAGGCCCTGCTCGCCGCCCAGGCCGCCGACGCGTACCCCCTGCTCGCCGTCGTCCCGAACGTCGTGAAGACGAACTGGGCCCGGGAGGCCGGCCTCTGGACGCCGCGCCGTACGCCGACTGTCATCCACGGTGACGGCGACACCATCGACGGCTTCGCCGACATCGTCGTGGTGAACTACGAGGTCCTCGACCGGCACGTCGGCTGGCTGGGCGACCTCGGTTTCCGCGGCATGGTCGTGGACGAGGCGCACTTCATCAAGAACAAGAAGTCCCAGCGCTCACGCAACGTGCTCGAGCTCTCGAGCCGGATCCGCAACCGGACCGTCCGCCCGCTGCTGATGGCCCTGACCGGTACGCCGCTGATCAACTCGATCGAGGACTTCACCGCGATCTGGGAGTACCTCGGCTGGATCGACGAGAAGGCCCCGCGCGCCGAGCTGATGGAGAAGCTCGACGACACCGACCTGACGCCGGCCGACCCGGGCTTCGCCGCGGCCGCGCGGGCGAGCGTGATCGACATGGGCATCGTCCGCCGCCGCAAGGTGGACGTGGCCGCGGACATCCCGGCCCGCCGGATCGCCGACCTGCCGGTCGAGCTGGACGGCGCCGTCGGCCGCTCGATCCGGGCCGCCGAGCGTGAGCTCGCCGACCGCCTCGTCGAGCGGTACCGCACCGCGCTCGAGACCCGCCGGTCCGGTGTCGTCGTGGACGGTATCGACCACGACCTGGTCCGCCAGGTGGCCGGCTGGGAGCGGGCCGAGATGGCGACCAAGAAGACCGGCGAGAACGTGTTCAGCCTGTTCCGCCGGATCGGTCAGGCCAAGGCCGGCCTGGCCGCGGACTACGCCGCCCAGTTGGCGCAGAACGTCGGCAAGGTGGTGTTCTTCGCCCGGCACATCGAGGTGATGGACGCCGCCGAGGAGCTGTTCGCCGAGCGCGGCATCCGGTTCTCCTCGATCCGCGGCGACCAGACGGCGCGGACCCGGCAGAAGAACATCGATGCCTTCGTCAACGATCCCGAGGTCTCGATCGCGGTCTGCTCGCTGCTGACCGCGGGCGTCGGCCTGAACCTGCAGGTCTCCTCGAACGTCGTCCTCGCCGAGCTGTCCTGGACCAACGCCGAGCAGACCCAGGCGATCGACCGGGTGCACCGGATCGGACAGGACGAGCCGGTCACCGCGTGGCGGATCATCGCCGCGCAGACCATCGACACCCGCATCGCCGACCTGATCGACGCCAAGGCCGGCCTCGCCGCCAAGGCCCTCGACGGCTCCGACGAGGAGGTGGGTGCCTCGGCGGACTTCCAGCTCGAGGCCCTCGCCGCCCTCCTCACCCAGGCCCTGGAGTCTGCTGGTTGATCTAGCCAGACGTGTTCCCGGCGGCGGTGATCTCCACGCAGCACTCACCGCCGTCGGGATCCAGGACCGCCTCGACCGTGTTCGCCTGCAGACCGGACAGCATCCCGGTCAGGAACGCGTGGTTGATGCCGCAGACCGCCTCCGGCTGCGCCTGCGCCAGCGGATGGAACGGGCAGCTGTGCAACCGCACACAGGCAGGCCTCGGCCGCACCAGCTCGAACCCTGCCCGCGTCAGAGTTGCCTCGGACAAGGTCAGCGCCCGCTCGGCACTCAGCCGGCCCGGGCGTGACCGGGTGCGTTCCTCCGCACCCGCCCGCTCCCCGCGCCGGAACGCCGCGTGCCGCGCGGACTCCAGCGGGCTGCCCTGCTCGTCGCTCAGCACCCCGTCGAGCAGGATCTCGGCGAGCAGGTCCGGCAGCCGCGGCGGGATCGACACCTTCAGGTCGGCGTCGACCGGCTCGTAGAGCTTCGGCGCCCGCCCGACCTTCCGCAGCCGTCCCGCGTGGTCGAAATGCGCCCGCAGCAGCCCGGCCCCGACCAGCCGCTCCAGATGGAACGCGGCCAGCTTCCGCGAGATCCCCACCTCGGCGGCCGCCTCGTCCCGGCTGACCGGCCGCCCGGCCCGCCGGCAGAACTCGAACATCCGGCGCCGGGTCGCGTCGCTGAGCGCCGCGACCGCCTCGATCGCCCGGTCGTTCACCCTGCTCACGATAACGGAAATGTACATCGGCGCGAAGCGAGATCTTGACCGTTCGACGTGAATAAGACCAAACTCGGTTGGTGAAAAGGAGGCCCGATGTCCGACCGGCAGACGGCAGCTAAACACCCTGTGAGCGGCCTGCTCACCGGCCCGTACGGGCACCCGTTCCACCCGATCCTGGTGACGGTCCCGATCGGTACGTGGGTGGCGAGCTTCGTCTTCGACATCGGGTCGCGGGCGGCGCCGGACGCGTCGTACCTGGTCAGGTCGTCGGTCTGGCTGATCGTGATCGGTATCGTCGCCGCGCTGGCGGCGGCGAGCATCGGCCTGCTCGACTTCTTCACCATCCCGGCCGGTACGCCGGCGTTCCGGACCGGATTGATCCACCTGGTCCTGAACGTCGCCATCACAGCGGCGTACGCCGGCAACGCGCTGTGGCGCCGCAGCGAGGACGACCAGGTCGCGATCGGCCCGATCGTCCTGTCGGCCGTCAGCTTGATAGCCCTGTCGGTCTCGGGCTACCTCGGGGGCAAGCTGGCGTTCCGGTACGGCGTACGCGTGGCCGAGGAGCACGACCAGGCCGAAGGATTCGAATCGAGGAGCTGACATGGGTATCGCAGCACTCATCACCTGGCTCATCACCGCCCTCGGCGGCTTCTACCTGCTGTTCACCTGGATCAGCAAGGGCGGGCCGAACAAGCCCAGCACGAGCCGCTTCCGGCCCGCGCTGATCTTCAGCCACTTCGCCCTGGCCGCCATCGGGCTGGTCCTGTGGATCATCTACGTGATCGTCGACAACGACACGCTGGCCTGGATCGCATTCGTCCTGCTCGTCCCGGTGGCTCTGCTCGGTCTGGCCATGTTCCGTCGGTGGCTGCCGACGTACCGGAACCGGGCCGCAGCCGCCGCGGACGCTCCGGCCGAGAAACACTTCCCGGTCGCGATCGTCGGCGGGCACGGGCTGTTCGCCGTGATCACCGTCGTGCTGGTCCTGCTGACGGCGCTAGAGGTCGGCGGGAGCTGAAGTCAGCTCCCCCACCGGCAGCTCGACGTCGACCCGGTTGGTGGCCGGGGCGAGCGGGCAGGTCCATTCGGGGCTGTAGGCGCACGACGGGTTGTAGGCGAAGTTCAGGTCGACGACGAGTCGCCCCTCGGTGAGGTCGCCGCCGAGGTCGGCACCCTTGACGCTGTCGATCAGGTAGCGGCCGCCGCCGTACGTCGACCTGCCGGCCAGGCTGTCCTTGAGCGGGACGAAGAGACCCCCGCCGTACGACTCCAGCCACCACACGTCGAGGTCCCCGACCCCCGGCAGGTGCAGTACGCCGACCAGTGAGAACGGGATCACGCCGTCGGTGGCCGACTCGAACTCCCACCGATCCGGCTTCACGTCGGTGTCGATCACCGCGTCGAACCGCAACTCAGGGCGATAGGCACCCACCGGCGCACCGCTGTACGCCGAACGCTGGTCGAGCGGCACCGGCGAGGCCGGGTGATTCATCAGGAGGTCGTCCCGGCCGGCCCGCCACAGTGCGTGTCCGGCGACCGGGTCGCCTTCGGCGCGGACCGACTGGTACAGCGCGAACACGCGCCGCCGCCAATCGGCGACGGCCAGCGCGGGTACGGCGAAATCCACTATGTCTCCCGTTAGCTCTTGAGGGCTTGCGCGGACTTCGCCCAGTTGTCGTGCAGGCGGTCCAGGTAGGACCGGGCCTGCGAGCCGGCCTTCCGGCCGCGGGCGAAGATCCGCATGTTGCCGCCGCCGGCGTTGTAGCCGAGGGCAAGCAGTTCGTCCTTGGTGTAGAGGCCGGCGCGCTTGCTCGGCAGCCGCCCGGCCAGATCGTGCAGGTGCCACGCGGCGGCCTCGACCGCGAGCGCCGGGTTGTCCGGCAACTCCTCCCACTTGCGCTTCGCGAAGTCCCGCCCGCGTTTGGTCTCGTCGAACGCGGGGCGGTGCATGTTGGCGATCCCGAACGCCGGGTCGGAGTCGACCTGGGCCCATTGCCGCTCGAACTTCGGGTCGTGCGGCTTGTAGGCCTCGTTGTACAAGATTGCCATCAGCAACTGTGGGTTGATCCCGGCTTGCTTGGCGTAACGGCGTACCTCGGGCGCGAACCGGGCCGGATCGTAGTCGTCATACCAGGGCTTCGCGCTCGTGGCGGAGGCCGCCGATGGCGCCGGCTTGGTGGCTGTCGGCTGCGTCTTCGGCGCGGAAACCGGCTTGGGGTCCTTGTCCGAGCACGCCGCCCAGACGCCGACCAGAAGGACCCCGACCGCCACCCACGACCAGCGCTTCGCCACCTGCACCCCACCAACTTAGCCGTACGGCGAAGCCTCGCTGTCCAAGGAACGCAACTTTTCCACCAACTGCGGCAGATCCGCGCCGACGCGGACATCCTGGCCGCATGATGTGACGACGGCAGCCGGGTGGTCCGGAGGGGGGCCACCCTCTGCCGTTCAGTAGAGGGACGACCCCCAGATGACTCTGATGGACCCGACCGAGGAGAGCGCCGCCTCGGCGTTCGCCCACCTCGCGGTCGAGTTGCACGACGCGACCGGGCTCGAGGAGACGGTCGACGCCGTCGTCCAGTTCGCTTTGCAGGCACTCAGCTGCACGTACGCCGGCATCGCCCTGACCGCCCGCGGCGCGCGGCCGGAGATCGCGGCGGTCACCGACCCCGTGGTCGCCGAGGTCTACGGGCTGCAGATCGACCACCAGAGCGGCCCGCTGATGACCGCGATGCGGGAGCGGCGGCCGGTGCTGATCCGGGACACGCTCGCCGACGATCGCTGGCCGGAGTGGGCGGCGAAGGTCGCGGCGCTCGGGGTCCGCAGCGTTCTCGACGTACCGCTGGCGACCAGCAGGACGGTCGGTGTGCTGGGTCTGTACAGCCCGGATCCGGACGCCTTCGCCGCCGACGACGAGGCGGTCGCGCACATCCTGGCCCGGCACGCGTCGGTCGCGCTCGCGTCCGCCCGCCACGAGGCGACGATGGCGCAGGCGATCGATGCCCGGAAGCTCGTCGGGCAGGCGATGGGGATCCTGATGGAACGCTTCGACATCGACGGGGAACGGGCGTTCGCCGTCCTGAAGCGGTACTCGCAGGACACCAACACCAAGCTGCGTGACGTCGCTCAGCAGCTGATCGACACCCGCAGGCTGCCTTAGCCTTACCGGGCCAGCGTGGTGCTCGGCAGTTCGCCGTACTGCTCGAGGTACGCCGCCGCCATCCGGCCGTGATGATGGAAGCCCCAACGGACCGCGATCTCGGCGACCGTGCGCTCGGCCGGAACGGCAGCCACCAGCTCCGAACGGACCTCGGCCAGCCGCAGCCGGCGCAGCTCGCCGAGTGGCGTCGCCCCGACGTGTCGCTGGAAGGCCGTCTGCACCGCCCGGACGGTGACGCCGGCCGCGGCCGCGATGTCGGCGATCGTGATGGCCTGATCGAGGTGCGACTCCATGAAGGCCAGCGCCCGCCGGACCGTACTGGGACGCGGGTCGGCGCTGCCCCGTTCGTCCATCGCGGTGTTCGGGAAGGCTGCGAGCACGCTCGAGGCGAGCAACTGCGAGACCGACGCGAGCACCAACGGAGATGCCTGGACGGCGGGATTGGGCAGCACCTGATCGCCGATGTAGGCGATCGTCCTGGACAGATGGCGGGCCGCCGGGCGGGAGTGCGGCCGGTGCGACAGCAGCCGGACCGGCGCGTCGTCCTTGCGGCCGGCGCCCGCGACCCGGGTCAGCAGCGCGGGATCGAACATCGTGATGGTGTACCCCGACCGGCAGACCTTGCCCGCGTACGACCGGTCCGGCGGCGCGAACGAAACCAGGTCCCCCGGCCCGAATCCGTCCTCCCACCCGTCGGTGGCGTGGTCCTCGATGCTGCCCGACACCACCTCGCACAGGCAGATCTTGCCGAGCGGATCGGCGTCGTAGCTCATCTCGAAGCCGATCTCGAGCCGGTCGATGCTGATCGAGTCCGCGGCCGCCCGTGAGATCCGCGTCCGTACGTCGCTCGCCCGGCCACCGATCTGCATCTTGGTGTAGGCGCGGTTGAGGAACTCCTCCGTCTTGGCGAGGTCCCTGCTCTCGAAATGCATCGACTCCATCGGCCCATAGTGCATGCCGACCGCCCGCTTCACCACCGGCGCATGGCCTCCGATTCTTAGCGCCAGGTAGCCATGCGTTTGTTTCAATCAGGCGTTGCCCGACAGCCGCCGAGCGCCGGCGACACATTGGAAAGCGCTTGCTAGAGTGAGCGGGTGATCTACGAGCTGAACCACGTCGGCGGCCGGGTGCAGGATCTCGATGCGAGCTTGTCGTTCTACGACCGCCTCGGCGCGGAGGTGGTCGACCGGTTGTTCATGACCAATTCGCGGGTCCACCGGGTGCATCTGCAGGTCGCCACGGGCCTGGTCGAACTGCTCCACCACGAGGCGTCCGACCCACAGGCGACGTACGGGCTGAACCACGTCGGCTTCATGACCGACGATCTCGACGGCGACTACGCCCGGTTGACGGCGCTCGGGTACGGCGAGATCTCCTCGCCCCGGGTCGCGGGCAGCGGTCAGGGGCGACTCGCGTTCCTGTCCGACCCGAACGGCGTCCGGGTCGAGCTGCTGCAGCGCTCCGAGGAGTTCCGCGTCCCGCCGATCACCTCGGGTCCGGTGCAGGGCCTGTCGTACGTCGGCCTGGCCGCGCCCGACGTCGACGCG
Source organism: Kribbella sp. NPDC051586 (assembly GCF_044453965.1). NCBI lineage: Bacteria > Bacillati > Actinomycetota > Actinomycetes > Propionibacteriales > Kribbellaceae > Kribbella > Kribbella sp. NPDC051586. The sequence continues at coordinate 1,510,258 of NZ_JBITDF010000003.1, forward strand.
GCGGTCGAGTTCTACGGCACTCATCTGGGCATGCAGCGCGTCGCCGACGACACGTTCCGGCTGGGCGCGGATGCGGTGAAGCTCGTGCCGACAGCCAAGGCGTCGATCGATCACCTCGGCCTGACTGCCTCGAAGCCCGGCGCCGACGCACAGGATCCAGACGGCAACCGCGTCGTGTTCCTGCCCGCCGCGTAGCCGCCCCATAACGCCAGCCTGTCGCGCGTCTAGCCTGGGGGTCGTGTTCGACTACGACGCCGAGATGCAGTTCTACCGCCCGCACTTCCAGGCGGCGTGTGCGGTCCGGGCCGAAGACCGGGTGCTCGACGTCGGCTGCGGTGGCGGGCAGACAACGCGGGACGCGGCGGCCGATGCGGCGCGGGTGCTCGGTGTCGACCTCTCGGAGCGGATGCTCGAACACGCCCGCCGTCAACCGTTGCCGAACGTGACCTATCTGCTGGCCGACGCCGCGACGTACGACTTCGAGTCTTTCGACCTGATCATCAGCCGGTTCGGCGTGATGTTCTTCGAGGACCTGGTCGGCGCTTTCACCAATCTGCGGCGGGCGCTCCGTCCAGGTGGCCGGCTCGTGGCGCTGGTGTGGCAGCCGCGCGCGGACAACGAGTGGGCGCGGATGATTCCGGAGGCGATCGGCGGGACGTTCCGGGACGAGTCGCCGTTCGCGCTCGGTTCGGAGACCGTCACGCGGGAGATCCTGACAGCCGCGGGGTTCGCCGGGTCGAGCTTCACGTCGGTTCGCGAGCGGCTCTACTACGGCGCCGATGCCGAGACGGCGTACGACAACGTGCTCCGGCTCCGTGAGCCGCAGGCGCTGCTGGCAGAGCTCTCGCCCGTGGCCGCCGAGAAGGCGCGGGAGGCCTTGCGTGCGACGCTCGCGGCTCACGACACCGGCAACGGCGTCCTGTTCGACTCGGCCGCCTGGATCATCCGGGCCGAGTGACGCGCGTCACATCTTGGTGTGTCGCATCCGCCGGGTGCTGCTCGACGCGGTGGCATAGGCAGTCAATCGACCAAGGAGCATCAGATGCGTACCCTCATCACCACCGCCTTCGTCTCTCTCGATGGTGTCGTCGAGGCTCCCGGCGGCGAGCCGGGCTACCGGAACTCGGGCTGGACCTTCAAGGACGTCCCGTTCGACGAGGCCGCGTACGAGATCAAGGGCAGCGAGCAGGCCGAGGCGACCGCGCTGCTGCTCGGCCGGGTCAGCTACCAGTCGTTCGCGCCGGTCTGGCCGGGGATGACCGAGGACTTCGCCGGCTACAACGCGATGCCTAAGTACGTCGTGTCGACCACACTGCAGGACAGCGACCTGGTGGCGAACTGGGGCGAGACCACCATCCTGCGATCGCTCGACGACGTCGCCGCGCTCAAGGAGACCGAGGGCGGCCCGATCATCGTCAACGGCAGCGCCACCCTCAACCGCAACCTCTCCGACGCGGGCCTGATCGACCGCTACCACCTGCTCGTCTTCCCCGTCCTCCTCGGCGCCGGCAAGCGTCTCTTCAGCGACGCCGACCGCGACAAGCTGAACCTGACCCTCGCCGCCAGCGCCTCCTACCCCAACGGCATCCAGAAACTCGTCTACGACGTCAAGCACTGACTCACCGGATTGTCCGGGCCGTGCTCTACGGTTCCGGCATGGGGAGACTCGAGGAACCACCACATGCCCGGACGGCACGCCATGCCCGGTGAAACCCCCGAGGACTACTTGCGTCGGGTCGATCCGGTGCTGGCGAAGATTGTCGACGACGTGATCCGGGCCGAGGGCACACCGTTGTCGGACAGCCCTGACACCGGCGTGCCCGATCTGCCCTCCGAGCACTACGGCGTACTCCTGCGGGCGATCGTCGGGCAGAACATCTCGAACCTCGCCGCTCAGGCCATCTTCCGGCGGATTGTCGAGCGGTACGGCGGTCGCGCGCCCACGCCCGAGGAGCTGCTGGCCGACGAGCCTGACGAGCTCCGGACCGCGGTGGGCTTGTCGCATGCCAAAACCGCTTCGCTCCGGTCGCTGGCCGAGCACGTGATCTCGGGCGAGCTGGAGCTGGACAAGCTGCCGGATCTCCCGGACGACGAGGTGGTCGCTCAGCTCACCGCGATCAAAGGGATCGGGCGATGGACGGCGGAGATCTTCCTGATCTTCCACCTGCGCCGGCCGGATGTGCTCGCCGTCGGAGACCTGGAGATCCGGCGGACCGTCGAGACGGCGTACGGCTTGTCCGAGCTGCCCAAGCCTGCCGAGGTCGAGGAGCTGGGGAAGGCGTGGCGGCCGCAGCGCACGCTGGCCGGGCTGTATCTCTGGCGCTGGCGAGCGGTCCGTCGGGCGGAGGGATGATGGCGCGGTGATGTGTCGATGAGAGATCGATGAGCGATATCGCCGGCCTGGCCCGGGAGCGGCTCGGGTTCGACGCGCTGCGGCCGGGCCAAGAGGACGCCGTGCGCGCGGTGCTCGACGGACGCGACACGCTTGCGGTCCTCGCCACCGGGACGGGTAAGACCGCGATCTACCAGCTCGCCGGGCTGGCACTCGGCGGCGTGACGGTCGTCGTGAGCCCTCTCGTGGCGCTCCAGCGCGACCAGCTGCGGGCGCTGTCCAAAGGCGGCGTCGAGGTTGCTGAGCTGAATGCGACCGACCGTGCCGGTGGACGGGCGGCGCGGGAGCTGCTGGTCAGTGGCGGGCCGGGATTCGTGTTGATGTCGCCGGAGCAGCTGACGCATGCCGACGTACTCGAGCTGCTGGCCGCCTCCCGGCCGAGGCTGGTCGCGGTGGACGAGGCGCACCTGGTGAGTGAGTGGGGTGAGGACTTCCGGCCGGACTACCTCCGGCTGGCAGCCGCGATTCACGCGATGGGGCGTCCGCCGGTGCTTGCCCTGACCGCGACGGCCGCCCCGCCGGTGCGCAAGCAGATCGTGCACCGGCTCGAGCTGACCGAGCCGGTGGTCGTCGTCGGCGGGTTCGACCGGCCGAACCTCAACCTCGCCGTGTTCACGTTCGCCGACGACGACACCAAGAACCGCCGCCTGCTGAGCCACGTCCGGTCGGCCCGCGGCCCAGGCATCGTGTACGTCGCCACGCACCGGCACGCCGAGGAGCTCGCGAGTGATCTCAATACCGCCGGCGTGTCCGCGCAGGCGTACCACGCCGGGCTGTCGGCCAAGCAGCGTCGCGAGGTGCAGGACACGTTCCTCGCCGGCGACTGCCGCGTGGTGGTGGCGACGATCGCGTTCGGGATGGGGATCGACAAGCCCGACATCCGCTGGGTCAGTCACGCCGAGGCGCCGGCGTCGATCGACGCCTACTACCAGGAGATCGGCCGCGCGGGCCGCGACGGCGAACCGGCCGACATCGAGCTTTTCTTCCGGCACGCCGACCTCGGCCTGAACCGCTTCTTCGCCTCGGGCGGCGTCACCGACGAGGACCTGCTCGCCGTCGCGAGCGCCATCCACGAGCACCGGCCCGCGAACATCGCCGACCTGGCCGCCGCGACCCACCTCAGCGCCGCCCGGGTCGAGCGCGCGCTCGGCCGGCTGACCGACGCGCGGGTTGTTGCCATCGGCCACCAGTTCCACCTGGCCCCGCGCGTCGACGTCGACAAGGCCGTCGCCGCCGCGTCCGCCGTCGAGCACGATCGCCGTGAGGTCGCCCGGTCCCGGGTCGAGATGATGTCGACGTACGCGGAGTACGGCGGCTGCCGCCGCGAGTGGCTGCTGAGCTACTTCGGCGAGCAGTACGACGGCCCGTGCGGGAACTGCGACAACGATCTGGCGGGTCGTACGGCGGCGCCGCCCGAGGAGCAGCCGTTCCCGGTCGGCAGCCGTGTCACCCACCGGACCTTCGGGCCCGGTCTGGTCGAGCACTACGACGGCACGACGATGACCGTCCTGTTCGATCGCCTCGGCTACAAGGAACTCCGCACCGCGTTCATGATCCACAACCAGCTCCTGGAAGCCGAATGACGATCGACGTACGTCCCGCGACTGTCTTCGAGGACGTCCGCGCGGTCATCGGCCCGAAGTCGCCGACCGCGACGGTCTGTTTCTGCCTGAGCTACCGCATCCCGTCGAAGCTGAACAACTCGCTCAAGGGTCAGGCCCGCGCTGAGTACGTCGCCGAGCTGTGCAACGCGAGGCCCGCACCCGGAGTCCTGGCGTACGACGGGGACACCCCGGTCGGCTGGGCCGCGATCGCACCGCGCGCGGCGACGAACTTCGCCCGCAACCGGAAGATCCCGCACGTCGACGATCTGCCGGTCTGGTCGCTCTGGTGCATCCGGGTCCGTCCCGGCCATCGGGGCAAGGGCATCTCCCACGCACTCATCGCCGGCGCCGTCGATTTCGCCCGCGCCAACGGTGCCCCGGTCGTCGAAGCCTATCCCCTCGACAACGGCGACGAGAAGGTCGACCTCACCATGGCGTACGCCGGTATCCGCAAGAACTTCGAGCAGGCCGGCTTCACCAAGTCCGCCGACACGACCTCCGTCCTGGCCGGCCACCCCCGTATCCTGATGCGCTTCGACATCAGCCCCTGAGTGCGAACGACAGCAACGTGATGTTGTGCGGCGGGAACTCGTAGCTGCTGTCGGGCAGGTCGATCACCCCGAGGTCGCGGAGTACGACCTGGTCCGGGTGGCTGAGGGTGTTGGAGGCGAGGACGTCGTCGGCCCCCAGTTGTTTCACGCCGGCCCGCGTCGGCAAGGCGTCTCGATGGCCGTCGAGCGTCAGGCCGGCGCGGATCGCCGCGTCGCGGTGACGGTTGATGACGGCCAGTTGGAGCGTCTTGCCGTCGGTGGATCGAGTCGCCGAGACGTCGAGGTCCGGGACGGTGGCTGGGCGCGTCCGGAAGTCGCCCTGGCGGTCCCGCTCGTCACCCTGGCGAACGGCTGCGAGGCGGCTCGGCGAGCGTACGTCGGCGTCGAGCGCGATCGGTCCGAGGTGGTTCTGGTAGAGATCCCAGACGTGGTAGGTCGCCGCTCGGACGGCACCACCCGGGCGGGCGACGACGACACCGTTGGCATTGAGCAGATTGACCGTGTTGGCCATCGTCACCGGGACCTCGCGGCCGGCGGCCCGGTGCAGTGCGTGGAAGACACCGGCGTAGAACAGCGCGTCGGCGAGCGTTCTCGGGCTCCAGCGGTTCACCCGATGCGCCGGGTACGTCGGCAGGCCGTCGACGTCGCGCGCGACGGTGCCCCCGTCGTCGGACGGCCGCGGGACGGGCCAACCGGCCGGTTCGACGTGGCGGATGTTCCATTCGTCCAGCGCGAGCCCGATCGGTCGCCTCGCGCGTGCCGCGACCAGGTCGGAGTACTCCACGATCTGCTGCTCGAAATAGAGTGACTGGGCAACGATCTCGTCGTACTCCGTCGCACCGTCGACCAGCTGGGTCGTCGAGCCGTACAGGTGGAACGACAGATAGTCGATCTGGTTGCCGACGGCACCTAGTACGGTCTCGGTCCAGCGTTCGTCCAGCTTCCCGACGCCGATGAACTTCAGCCCCGGGTCGACTGCTCGCATGAAGCGGGCGTTCTCGGCGGCATCGGCGGCGTAGGCCTCGGCGCTGCGATGCCCCATCTGCCAGTCGCCGTACACCTCGTTGCCCAGTCCCCAGTACTTCACGCCGTACGGCTCCCGCCCACGCTTGCGGGTGTACTCCGTGTCGCCGCCGTAGTTGGTGTACTCGACCCAGCGCACCGCTTCGTCGACATCGCGGCAGCTGTGGGCGAGATACGGCTCCGTGCCGACCTCGAGGCACCAGGCAAGGAATTCGTCGGTGCCGAAGTGGTTGTCCTCCTCGGAGCCCCAGGCCAGCTCGAGCCGCCGCGGCCGGGACGCGCGCGGGCCGATCCCGTCCTCCCAGTGGTACGCCGACGTGAAGTTGCCGCCCGGCCAGCGCACGATCGGGAGACCCAGCTCCTGGCACAGCTTGATCACGTCCGTCCGCAGACCACTGCGTACGTCGTTCCCGTCGTACGCGAGCGGAGAGCCCTCGTCGAAGACGCCGCCCTGGATGTTGCCGAAGAAGGCCGACTCCAGGAAATGGCCGTAGATCATCGGATCGATGGAGTGGCTCCGGTCGGGCCGGACGTTGATCTGTGCGGGCTCAGTCACCGGCTTGCCTCCTGGTCGAGTGCGCTGAGCGCGGTGTCGTAGCTCTTGCCGCCGACCTCGAACATCGAGGTCATCCAGTGGTAGAAGTTGTCGCCACGCTCCCGGAGTACGTCGTACAGGCGGGTTGTCAGCTCACGGCGTACCGCCGCCAGTTCGGGATGCCGGTAGCGGTTGTGCAGTTCGTCCGGATCGGTGGACAGGTCGTACAGCTCGTTGACGTCGGCCGGGTTGACGACGAGCTTGTAGCGGTCGGTCCGGATCATCCGCTGCGGATACGGGAAGTGGTGGCCGTGGAACTCGGCGACGACCTCCGTCGGCCAGTCGCCGGGACGCTCCCCCGCGATCAACGGCAGCAGCGACCGGCCCTGGTAGTGCTCCGGCGGCTCGACGTCGGCCAGCTCGAGGAACGTCGGCGTCAGGTCGGTCAAGGTCGCGAACGCGTCCTCGACCTGCCCGGCCGGCAGACCCGGGACACTGACGATCAGCGGAACGCGATAGATGTCGTCGTACATCGCCGGTCCCTTGTCGTGCAGGCGATGTGCGCCGGTGAACTCGCCGTGGTCGGCGGTGAACAGTACGGCGGTGTCGTCGGTTAGTCCGAGTTCGCCGACGACGGCGACGATGCGGCCGATCTGCTCGTCGATGAGCGTGACGTACCCCCAGTACGCCGCGACGAGCTCGCGCCAGCGGTCGGGGCCGATGCTGTCGTAGGTCCAGTGCGACGAGTAGTGCTGCTGGACGCGTGGTTTGCCGGCGAAGGTTTCGGCGACCGAGGCGGGGAGCTCGACCCGCGCGGCGTCGTACCGGAAGTAGTAGTCCTCGGGCAGGAGGTACGGCAGGTGGGGGCCGAACCAGTTGCAGGTGAGGTAGAACGGGCGGCCGTCGGCGGCGAAGCGGCGGAGTTGCTCGATGGTGCGCTCGGCGAGGAAGTACTCGAACGTCGCCTCGACCGGCTGCTCGAGGATGCCGGCCAGCAGGTTGCCCGGCTCGCCGTTGGCGAAGGTCCCGCGGACGGGGTTGCGTACGCTGAACGGTGGGTAGCCGTGCTCGGCGAGGTAGCTGAGGTAGTCGGGATGATCGACGGCGTTGCCCCAGCCCGGGTAGTGCTCGCCTTCGTAGCCGAAGTCGCGCGGGCCTTTGTCCTTGCCGACATGCCACTTCCCGACGTGGCCGCGTTGGTAGTCCGGCAGGTAGTGGGCGAAGACGGGCAACGTGTCGTCGAGCTCTTCGCGGTAGCCGACGTTGCGTTCGTAGTTCGCGAGCAGGGTGTGGCGGTACGGGAGTACGCCGGTCTGCAGGGTGGCGCGGGCCGGCGTACAGATCGCGGTCGGGGTGAAGCCGTTGGTGAAGCGGGTGCCGGACGCGGCGAGGGCGTCGAGCGACGGGGTCTCGCAGATTTGGTTGCCGTAGCACCCTAATGTGTCGACGCGGTGCTGGTCGGTCATCAGGAGCAGGATGTTCTTCGCCACTCGGCCTCCTCGGGTGGGGTGGTGAGCACGAGCGCGATCCCGCCGCGGGCGGCGGCGTCGTACCCGAGCGCTGCTTGCTCGACTCGCAGGCTGCGGTGGACCTGTGTGTGGGTGTACTCGCGGAGGGCTGCGCGGAGCGGGTCGAACAGATCCTCCCCGGCGCCGGTCATCTCACCGCCGACGACGACCGCCTCCGGGTTGACGGTGTTGCAAGCCGCAGCCAGGACCTCCCCGATGCGGGTCGCCACGGTCGTCATCGAGTCTCGGGCCTGGATCAGCTTCTCGAAGCCGCCGTACTCGTCGATCAGACCGGACAGATATTGCTCCAGGCAACCGCGACCGCCACACGAGCACCGCGGCCCGTCGCGGTCGACGCTGATGTGACCCAGTTCCCCTGCCGCTCCCCCGGCCCCGGCCAGCAGACGCCCACCCAGCACCAGCCCGCCACCGACGCCGTACGAGAGCCGCAGGTACAGCACGCTCTCCACCCCGGCCCCGGCGCCCCAGGTAGCCTCCGCCAACGCGGCAAGCCGAGTGTTGTTGTCCACGAACACCGGTACGCCGAACCGCGCAGCCAGCTCATCGCGCACCAGCGCGCTCCGGTCGGATGTACCGGCTGGTGGAACGGGACCGACAACTCCTACTCCAAGCCCGGCGAGCGACGCGAGTGAGAGCTGGTGGCGGGCGGTCAGCTCATCAACCAGCCCGATCGCGAGCTCGACCCGCCGCGCCCATGGCGTGCGTTCCGCACACGTGATCCCGTCCGATGCGACGATCTCGTGCGCGACGTTCGCGACAGTCACGTGAATCCGCCGGTGCCCCAGGTCCATCCCCACCGCAAGCCCACCCGCCGGGTTCAACCCGACCAACGACACCGGCCGCCCGCGCCCGCGAACCCGGCCGGCGGCCACCTCCACCGCCTCACCCGTGGGTCCACCGGCCGCCGCCTCGGTGACGGCTTGCTTGGCGAGGAGGGTCTGGACGATCGAGGAAAGGGTGGCTCGGGAGAGGTTCGTGCGGGTGGTCAGTTGGGCCCGGGTGAGTGGGCCTTGGGTGCGTAGGGCAGTGAGGACCCGCTCCTCGTGTGATTCCCGGAGCAGGCGCAGCGGACCGGGCGACGTGGTTCCCACGAATCCGACTCTGGTCGGTGTGGCGCATTTTTGTCAACAGTCCGGATTTAATACACTGGGACGCATGCCGCCCAACGTCCTGCTCCTCTGCACCGACCAGCAACGGTTCTCCGCACTGGGGGCCTACGGCAACGACGAGATCGAGACGCCGAACCTCGACCGCCTCGCCACCCAGGGCGCCGTGTTCGAGAACTGCTACGTCCAGAGCCCGGTCTGCGCCCCCTCCCGCGCGAGCCTGATGACCGGTCGGTACGTCCACGCCCACGGCCTGTGGGCGAACGGCGTCGGCCTGCCCGACGACGAGCGCCTGTTCAGCAAGGACCTCGCCGACGCCGGCTACGACTGCGGACTCGTCGGCAAGTTCCACCTGAACGCCTGCTTCGGCGGCCGCTCCGAGAAGCGCCACGACGACGGCTTCCGCGTCTTCCGCTGGGCCCACGACCCGTACCCGGGCTCCTCCGAGAACGAGTACCACCGCTGGCTCCACACCCTCCGCCCGGACCTGGCCGGGCAGGACGTCGACTACGACACGCTCCCGACCGACCTCCACTACAGCCGCTGGATCGGCAACCAGACGATCGACTTCCTCACCCACTCCCGCGATCGCGACAAGCCCTTCCTCTTCATCGCGAACTTCTTCGACCCCCACCACGGCTTCGGCGCCCCCGACGACTACGTACGCCGGTACCGCGAGAAGGCACTTACCCGCCCGATCCCCGACGATCTCGCCGGCAAGCCCCCGATCCAGACCGAGGCGTCGAAGGCGTCGTACGCCGGACACGCCCGCGGCTACACGTCGTACACCCCGGACGAGCTCCAAGAGGTCAAGGCGGCGTACTACGCCATGGTGACCCTCGTCGACGACGAGGTCGGCCGCATCCTGGACGCGCTCGACGCCGAGGGCCTGGCCGACAACACCCTGGTCGTCTTCACCAGCGACCACGGCGAGATGCTCGGCGACCATCAGCTCATGCTCAAGGGCCCGATGATGTACGAGCAGGCGATCCGCGTCCCGCTCATCCTGCGCTGGCCCACCGAGATCGAGGCCGGCACCCGCTGCGCCGGGCTCGTCCAATGGATCGACCTCGCCCCGACCATCCTCACCGCCGCAGGCCTCGAGCCGCGCGGCCAGGGTCAGGATTTGTTGCCCTTGGCCACCAACCGGGCGACCGGCCGCGGCTGGGCGCTGAGCGAGTACCGCAACAGCGGCCACCCGTACGATCCCCCGGTCCACCTCACCATGCTCCGCCGCGACCAGTGGAAGCTCGTCGTCCAGCACGGCTTCCCCGCGACCTCCCGCGACCGCACCGGCGAGCTGTACGACCTCGGCGCAGACCCGGCCGAGCAGCAGAACCTCTGGGACGATCCACTGCACCGCGACATCCGCACCGAGCTGCAGGAGTTCCTGCTCGACGTCCTGGTCGCCACCGAGGACCGCAGCCAGGAGCGCGTCGCCGACTGGTGAAAATTCGGTGGCAGGCCTGGCCGGCCGGCGAGTACCGTACCCGGCGAACGTGACATCACAGGAGGAGGTGAGCACCATGCGCGCTGGATCGAGATGGGTGCTCCCTCTCACCGTCACGGAGCGGCGACCGAAGTAGGTGTCGCCAGGAGCGCCGACAGGCAGGCACTCCTGGAAAGGCACGATCATGACTACTTCTCTGCAGTTCATCAGCACCACCACCACGAACGGCGTCCTCGAGCGCGAGTTCACCCTCGGCGACGTCCACGGCATGCTCTGGTCGCCCGTCGGCGCCGGACCAGCCACGGCGCCGGCCCGATGCGTCCTTCTCGGTCACGGCGGCGGGCGCGACAGCAAGGCGGCCCCGATGGTCGGCCGGGCCCGGATGCTCACCGCGGCCGGGTTCCACGCCGTGTCCATCGACGCTCCCGGCCACGGCGACCGGCCGCGGACGGCACTCGACGAGCGGGAGACCGTCGCGATGCAGCACGCGATGGAGGTCGGCGAACCCGTCGGCCCGATCGTTGTCCCCTACAACCTCCACCTCGCCGAGCGCGCCGTACCCGAGTGGCGGGCAACCCTCGACGCGCTCGAGCAACTCCCCGGGATCGAGGGTCCGTTCGGGTACTTCGGGCTCAACATGGGCACCGCGATCGGCATCCCGCTGACGGCGAACGATCCGCGGATCGCGGCCGCGGTGTTCGGCATCTTCTGGTACGACGAGACGCTCGCCGAGCAGGCGCGCCGGATCAAGGTGCCGGTCGAGTTCGCCCTGCAGTGGGACGACCAGCACATCCCACGCCAGTCCGCGATGGCGTTGTTCGACGCGTTCGCGTCACCGGAGAAGAGCCTGCACGCGAACTCGGGCGCTCACAAAGAGGTCCCGAGGTTCGAGGCCGACAGCATGCTCCGGTTCTTCACCCGCCACCTGCGTTAGGAGGTGGTGAAGCGCTGCTCGAAGGTGTCGAGGAAGCCCTGGACCTGGCGGTAGGTAGCTGAGCTGTACGCACCGATGCTCCGCTCGGCCTCGAGGGCTTCGCGCATCGCGTCCAGATACCGTCGCTGGAGGACGGCCATCTGTTCGCGAGTGTCCGGCTTGGTGTCCCGGAGCTGCCGGCTCCCGGACACCAGGCGGGGCACGATCCGGTCCTTCAGCGCGCTGACCGCGGCCGGGTCGAGGGGTTCGCCGTCGACGGTCTGCTCCTCGAGCGGGCCGAGCATGTCGATCGCGGCCTCGCCGATCTGCCGCATCAGCGCCTGCACGGAGTCCCGCTTCTCCTCGGCGGTCTCCGGGCGGAAGCGCATCCGCGCGATCACCGCGGGCAGCGAGAGCCCGAACAGCACGAGCGTGATCAGCGCGACGATGAACGCGGCGAGTACGACGGTCGCGCGGTGCGGCGTACCGACCGGAATGGTCTGCGCGGCGGCCACCGTGACGACGCCGCGCATCCCGGCCCAGGCGAGCACCAGCATGCCGCGGGCCGTGATCGGCTCGCGCTCCTCGAAGTCCGCGTCCGCGTGTCCGCGCGCAAGCCGCTTGCGGGCCCAGGCCAGGCGGCTCTCCTCCCGGTCCCCCGACGGCTCCATCGCGTCCAGGCGCTCTTCGAACTGGCTCAGCTTGGCCCGCGTCTGCTCGGTGCGATTGTTCGCGCCGAACCGGAACTGCAGCGCGGGCCAGGCCAGCCCGAGGAACCGCAGTACGACCAGCAGACCGACCACCAGCAGCACGAGCCCCGTGATCTGGCCGACCGTCGTCTCTCTGCGGGCGTCGTTGACGAGCTCCGGCAGCTGGTAGCCCATCGCAAGGAAGACGCCGCTCTCCAGGATGAAACTGATCGTCGTCCACGTCGTCGCCTGCGTCTGCCGATCGCGGGCGCTGAACCTCCGGCTCCCGACGGCGCCGGTGAGCAAGCCGGCGATCACCACGGCGAGGACGCCGGAGGCCTTCAGTTCCTCTGCCGGGAAGTAGGCGAGGAACGGTACGGCGAACGAGATCGTCGTGTTGAGGACCGGATCGTCGAGCCGTTGCCGCAGCCGTACCGTGAGCACTCCGACGACCAGCCCGATCAGGATCGCGCCGACGACCGCCCAGGCGAAGTCGAGGACCGAGCGCCCGAGGTTGAAGTGCGTGGTGACGGCGAGGGCGGCAACCGCCGTACGGAGCACGACGAGCGCCGACGCGTCGTTGACGAGACTCTCGCCTTCGAGCACGGTCATCAGCCGGGGCGGCAACCCGACGCGATGCCCGATCGCGGTCGCCGCGACCGCGTCGGTCGGGCTCACCACGGCGCCGAGCGCGGTCGCCAGCGCGAACGAGATGCTCGGGACCACCGCGTGCACCAACGCCCCGATCGTGAGCGCCGACACGATCACCATCACGACCGACAGCCACGCGATCAGCCCGGCGTTCCGCCGTACGTCAAGGACCGGCAGCTGGACCGCCGACGCGTAGAGCAGCGGCGGGAGGACGCCCGCGAGGATGATCTCCGGATCGATGTGGATCGCCGGCGTACTCGGCAGGTAGCTCGCGCCGATCCCGAGCGCCACCAGCAGCAGTGGCGCCGCCAGCCCCGTCCGCCGCGCGAACACCGACGCCGCGATCATGATCGCGAGCCCCGCACCGGCAATCAGCACGAACTGATGGTCCACACGACGGCACTCTAGAGGCAGGCCCTGGCGTGCCAGGGTAATGACCAGGGATTCTCACTGGTGTCATCGCGGCCCCGGGGCGGCAGATTAGGCGTCAACGAACCGAGAACATCTCTGGAGGACGTCATGAGCAGCACCGACCTGAAGTTCGAGGCCGTAGTCATTCCGGTGGCCGACGCCGACCGGTCGAAGGAGTTCTACAGCGGCCTCGGCTGGCGGCTCGATGCGGACTTCGCCTTCGACAACGGGTTCCGCGTCATCCAGTTCACGCCGCCGGGTTCCCCGGCCTCGGTCCAGTTCGGTACGGACATCACGTCGGCCACGCCCGGTACGGCGCAGGGGCTCTACCTGGTCGTCACCGATGTCGACGCGGCACGGTCGGAGCTGCTCGCGCACGGAGCCAAGGTCAGCGACGTCTTCCACCCGGGCGCGCCCGGTGCGCAGTTCGAGGTCGCCGATGCGAGCGGGCGGGTGGACGGGCCGGCGGACGAGCGGTCCAGCTACAGCTCGTTCGCCACGTTCAGCGACCCCGACGGCAACACCTGGCTGCTGCAGGAGGTCACCACCCGGCTGCCCGGGCGCGTCGAGGAGTCGACGTACAGGTCGGTCGAGGACCTCGAAGCCGCGCTGAAGCGCGCGGCCGCCGCCCACGGCGAGCACGAGGCCCGCACCGGCGAGGCGGACGAGAACTGGCCGGCCTGGTACGCCGCCTACATGTTCGCCGAAGGCACCGGCACCGAGCTTCCGCAATAAGTGTCGATGGGTGCCGGCTGGCTTCGGCGTTCAGCCGCGGGTTTGACCGTGCCCCTGGCGCGCAGCCTCGCCGAGTCGTGGCGAATGGTCCCGATCCCGAACGCCGAGTCGTGGATCAAGGCAGATTCTCAGAACCCCTCTCCACGACTCGGCGAGATCTTTCCTCTTTCAGACCGCGAGGCGGCCGCCGTCGATCGGCAGGGTGGCGCCGTGGATCAGTGAGGCCTCGTCGGAGGCGAGGAAGACGATGCCCGCGGCGATCTCCTCGGGCCGGCCGACCCGTTGCAGCGGGGTCGTGCCGGCCAGGCCGTCGAGGTTGTCGCCCATCACCGCGGTGCCCTCGGTGCGCGTCGGGCCGGGGCTGACCGCGTTCACCCGGACACCGGCCGCACCGAACTCGGCGGCCCACGCCTTGGTCAGCAGTTCCACGGCCGCCTTGCTCGAGCCGTACGCCGCCATGCCGGCCATCCCGAAGTACGCGACCATCGTGGTCACGTTGACGATCGCGCCGGATCCCCGGGCCGCCATCCCCGGGGCGAGCTCGGCGACCAGGTAGAACGGCGCCCGCACATTCACGGCGTACACCGCGTCGAAGTCGCTGTCCGCCAGCTCGGCCGTCGGCCCGAACGGGAAGATCCCGGCATTGTTGACCAGTACGTCGACCTTCCCGCCGCCGAGCTCGATCGCCTGCTTGGCCAGCGACCGCACATCCTCCAGGTCGGCCAGATCGGCCCGGACGAAGTCCGCCGTACCGCCCCCGGCCCGGATCTCCTCGGCCGCCTTGGTACCGCGCGCGACGTCCCGCCCGCTGATCACGACGTGCGCGCCACGCCGCGCGAGCTGCTCGGCCACGGCCCGGCCGATCCCGCTGTTGCCCCCGGTCACGAGTGCTGTCCGGCCGGCGAAGTCCTGTGTCATATCGGTTCCGATCCTCAGTATTGGAGTGATTGCTCCAAGAATTCACCGCAGAAATTGGAGTATCAACTCCAAAATCCGTACGGTGGAGGTATGACGGAGATCGCGCCCCGACCGACCAAGCGATTGACGAGGAAGGGACAGGCGACGCGGGACCGGATCGTGACCGCGGCCGCGCGGCTGATGCTGGAGCACGGCGTCGCCCGGACCAGCATCGAGGACATCCAGGCCGCGGCCGGCGTGAGCGCCTCGCAGCTGTACCACTACTTCCCCGGCAAGGACGCGCTGGTCTCGGCCGTGATCGATCACCAGACGACGTATGTCCTGGACGTGCAGCAGGACTGTCTGGGCCGGCTCGACACCATCGACTCGCTGGGCCACTGGCGTGACCTGATGGTCGGCATCCTGACCGAGATGCAGTGCGTCGGCGGCTGCCCGCTCGGATCACTCGCGGTCGACGTGGCCGAGAGCGATCCGGTCGCGCGGACCCAGCTGGACGCTGCCTTCACACAGTGGGAGGCGCTGATCCGGGGCGGCCTGACCGAGATGCAGCAGCGCGGCGAGCTGGCCGGGTCCGCCGATCCTGCCGCGCTCGCCGTCGCGATGCTCGCCGCGGTTCAGGGCGGTCTGCTGCTGAGCCAGGTACGCCGTGATCCTGCTCCGCTGCGGATCGCCGTCGACACGATGATCGAGCATCTGCGCGCCTTGACCCGTTAGTAGGGTTCACCCATGGGCAGCAGCGTGTACGTCGCGTCGGTCGAGGGGACGACCGGGAAGTCGACGGTGGCTCTTGGGGTGCTTCATCAGCTGTCGCGGCGGGTCGGGCGGGTGGCCGTGTTCCGGCCGATCGTCCGGGCGGACACCGCGACCCACGGCGGTCGTGACTACGTCCTCGAGCTGCTGATCTCGCAGGACGCGGTCACGCAGTCGTACGACGACGGGGTCGGTGTCTCGTACGAGGACGTGCACAACGATCCCGACGCCGCGCTGGACACGATCGTCCAGCGGTACCGCGCCATCGCCGAGCAGGCCGATGCGGTGGTGGTGGTAGGCAGCGACTACACCGATGTCGGCACGCCGACCGAGTTCTCGTACAACGCGAAGATCGCGGCGAACCTCGGCGCGCCGGTCCTGCTCGTTCTGAACGGGCTCGGCCGGACACCGCACGACGTGCGCACGATCGCCGACCTGGCCGCGGCCGAGCTCGCCGCCAACCACGGCTCGCTGTTCGCCGTGATCGCGAACCGGGTGTCCGAGGGCGGCCCGTTGGTCGCGGCGCTCGACGGCGTCGGCGCTCCGGCGTTCGCGATTCCGGAGGAGCCGCTGCTCAACCAGCCGCTGGTCGCCGACCTGATGGCGCCGATCGACGGCCGATTGGTGAGCGGTGACCCGCAACTGCTCGTCCGCGAGGTCACGGGGTTGATGATCGCCGGCATGACGATGCCGAACGTCCTCGACCGGCTCTTCGAGGGCGCCGCGGTCGTGACGGCAGGCGACCGGCCCGAGGTCGTCCTCGGCGTACTGATGGCGCACGCCTCCCGGACCTTCCCGCAGATCTCGGCGATCGTGCTCAACGGCGGCTTCGAGCTGCCGCCCCAGGTGCAGCGACTGATCGAGGGGCTGGGCGTCACGTTGCCCATCATCGAGACCGGCCTCGGCACGCAGGCAGTCTCGACCAGGCTCAGCGCGGTCCGCGGCCGGCTGACCAAGGACGCTCCGCGCAAGATCGACACGGCTCTGGCGCTGTTCGACCAGTACGTCGACGGGCAGGCGCTGCTCGACCAGCTCGCCCTCGCGCGCAGCAGCGCGGTGACGCCGCTGATGTTCGAGCACCAACTGGTCGACCGGGCCGTGTCCGACCGTCGGCACATCGTGCTGCCGGAGGGCGAGGAGGAGCGGATCCTTCGCGCCGCCGACGTACTCCTGCGACGCGGCGTCGCCGACCTCACCCTGCTCGGCGATGCGACCACGATCAGCGCGAAGGCGGCGTCCCTCGGCGTGGACGTGTCCACCGCGACCGTCGTACATCCGGAAGACAGCGAGCTGACCGAGCGGTTCGCCGCGGAGTACCACCGGTTGCGCCAGCATCGCGGCGTCGACCTGGACCGGGCGCGCGAGCTGGTCCGGGACGTGTCGTACTTCGGCACGATGATGGTCCACCTGGGTCTCGCGGACGGGATGGTGTCGGGCGCGGTCCACACGACCGCGCACACGATCCGGCCGGCGCTCGAGGTGGTCAAGACCGTGCCGGACGTCTCCGTCGTCTCGTCGGTGTTCTTCATGTGCCTGCAGGACCGCGTCCTCGTGTACGGCGACTGCGCGGTGAACCCGGATCCGACCGCGGAGCAGCTCGCCGACATCGCGATCTCGTCGGCCGCGACCGCGGTGGCTTTCGGAGTCGACCCGCGGGTCGCGATGCTGTCGTACTCCACCGGCAGCTCGGGCACCGGGACCGACGTGGAAAAGGTGTCGAAGGCAACCAACATCGTTCGCGAGCGGGCGCCGCAACTCCTGGTCGAGGGCCCGATCCAGTACGACGCGGCGATCGACAGCGCCGTGGCGAGAACGAAGCTGCCCGACTCCCCCGTCGCCGGCCGGGCCACGATCTTCATCTTCCC
This sequence comes from Kribbella sp. NPDC051586, assembly GCF_044453965.1. Taxonomy (NCBI): domain Bacteria; kingdom Bacillati; phylum Actinomycetota; class Actinomycetes; order Propionibacteriales; family Kribbellaceae; genus Kribbella; species Kribbella sp. NPDC051586. The sequence goes on from NZ_JBITDF010000003.1 coordinate 1,527,380, forward strand.
GGACCTGAACACCGGCAACAACACGTACAAAGCCGTGCAGCGCTCGGCCAACGCGGTCGCGGTCGGCCCGGTGCTGCAGGGACTGCGCAAACCGGTCAACGACCTGTCGCGCGGGGCCACGGTCCGGGACATCATCAACACGGTCGCGATCACCGCGATCCAGGCTCAGCAGGGTGGTGTGCGGTGACCGATCACGTGCTGGTGATCAACGCGGGATCGTCCTCGCTCAAGTACAGCCTGGTCGACTCGGCGTCGGGCGAGGCCGCGGCGACGGGGCTCGTCGAGCAGATCGGCGAGGACCGTAGCCACCACGTGCATCACGGGCCGAAGGGCGAGTTCGACGACGAGCAGCCGATCGCGAACCACGAGGCCGCGCTCGAGGCCGCCGTACAGGCGTTCGAGACGCAGGGACCGGCGCTTGCCGACGTCGACATCGTGGCGGTCGGGCACCGGGTCGTGCACGGCGGCGACCGGTTCGCGGCGCCCGCGCTCGTCGACGACGAACTGATCGCGGCGGTGACCGAGCTCGTGCCGCTCGCTCCGCTGCACAATCCGGCCAACCTCGAGGGCATCGAGGTCGCGCGGCGGCTGCTGCCGGATCTGCCGCATGTCGCGGTGTTCGACACCGCGTTCCACCAGACGCTGCCGCCGTACGCCTACACCTACGCGGTGCCTTACGAGTGGCAGGCGGAGTACGGGATCCGCCGGTACGGATTCCACGGTACGTCGCACTCGTTCGTCTCGGCCGAGGCCGCGCGGCTGCTCGGTCGCGAGCCGAGTGAGGTCAACGTGATCGTGCTGCATCTGGGCAACGGCTGCTCGGCGGCGGCGATCCGCCGCGGGGAGTCGGTGGACACGTCGATGGGCCTGACGCCGCTGGAGGGTCTCGTGATGGGCACGCGCTCGGGCGACGTCGACCCGGCGATCCACGGCCTGCTCGCTCGGGTCGCGGGACGGTCCGCCGAGGACACCGACCACTGTTTGAACTCGGAGTCCGGGCTCAAGGGCCTCACCGGCGCGAACGACTTCCGTGAGGTCTCGCGACGTCGGGCGGCCGGCGACGAGAGGGCTCAGCTGGCGTTCGACATCTACTGCCAGCGGATCAAGAAGTACATCGGCGCGTACTACGCCGTACTCGGGACTGTGGACGCGGTGGTCTTCACCGCCGGCGTCGGCCAGCACTCCGCCGAAGTCCGGGCCGCCGCGCTGGACGGCCTCGATGCCCTCGGCATCCACCTCGACGCCGATCGCAACGCCCGCTCGGACCGTTTCGTGTCCACGGACGACAGCCGCGTCGCGGTCCTTGTCATCCCCACCAACGAGGAATGGCAGATCGCCCGCGAAGCCCTGACCGTCGTACAGCAGAGCTGAGGCCGGTCAGGCGGCGACGCTTCGGACCGCGTCGGTGACGGAGGCGAGGGCGAGCAGACGGACGATGTCGATGTGCGCCTCGACCTGACCGGTCGCCGCCGCGATGAAGCCGTCGCCGTCGAACTGCGTGTGCGGCGGCGTGATCGCCCGGGCCAGACCGTCATGCGCGCCCTGGGCAACGATCCGGCAGCCGACCTTGTCCAGGCGCGCGTTCGTCACGACGATCCCGATCGTCGTGTGCGCTCGGCTCTCGCTGAACTCGAACGGCTCCGCCAGCACCTTGACCGCATCGAACGACACGTGCGAGCTGCCGTCGTCGATGTCCCCGAAGGCGTTCACGACCGCGAGGCAGGCCACCACGAGCTCACCGAGCCGGTGTTCGGCGTACCCGAGCCCACCGGGGCGTCGGCCGTCCGGTCCGCGCCAATGACCGACGTACGCCCCGGTGCCCGCGCCCAACTGCCCCTCGAGGACCTGCTCGGCCTGGCACGCCTGGACGGCCGCGTAGCCGTCGTCCGCGGTGGGCGCGGCCGACGGATCGCCGGCGGTGAGGTCGAAGAGCGCCAGGGTCGGGACGATCGGCACTGCGCCCGCGGGTGTCCGCACTCCCCTGCCCAGCTCGCGGTAGTGCCGCATGACACCATCCGCCGCCGCCAGCCCGAAGGCCGATCCACCGGTCAGTACGACGCCGTCGATCGCATTGACCGCCTTACCCGGCTCCAGCAACTCCAGCTCCCGCGACGCGGGAGCGCCACCGCGTGCCTCGTACGACGCGATCGTGCCCTCCGGCAGGTCGATCACGGTGCAGCCGGTGCGGCCTTCGAAGTCGTTCCAATGTCCGACCTGGACCCCAGGAATTCCGAACGTCGTCATGCGGTCCAACATGCCACACCGTCAGGCTCGGTCGGCGGACAGTTCCTCGGCGATGCGGTTGCCGATGACCAGGCAGGCGGTGGCAGCGGGTGAGGGTGCGTTGAGGACGTGCAGGACGCGGCCGTCGCGGAGGAACAGGAAGTCGTCGACCAGCTTGCCGTCCCGGGTGACGGCCTGGGCGCGGACGCCGGCGCCGGAGCGGCGTACATCCTTGACCTCGAGCTCGGGGAGCATCCGGCGGGCCTCGCGGACCAGGGCCCGGCCGGTGAGTGAGCGGACGATCTCCTTCGCGCCCGTCCGCGCGTACCGGCGGGCCAGGCGCCACGAACCGCGGTACGTCGCGGCCTCCCACACGTCGCGCGGGGCGATCTTCGACCACTTGTAGCCCTCGCGGGACAGCGCGGGTACGGCGTTCGGGCCGACGTGGACGCCGCCGTCGATACCGCGGGTCAGGTGGACGCCGAGGAACGGCAGGTCGGGGTCGGGCACCGGATACACCAGACCCTTCACGAGGAAGTCGCGCTCGGGGACGATCTCGCTGAACTCGCCCCGGAACGGGAGGATCCGCACGCCGGGCTCGAGTCCGGACGCCCGCGCAAGACGGTCGCTGTGCAGTCCGGCGCAGACGGCGACGCGGTCGGCCTCGATCACCTCGTCCGTCGTGCGCACCCGGGCGATGGAGCCCGCGTTCTCGACCGAGGTCACGGAGATGCCGGTGCGGATCTCGCCGCCCGCGGCCTTGACGTCCTCGGCGAGGGCAGCCGCGACCAGTTTGAAGTCGACGCGGCCGGTGGAGTCGACGGCCAGGGCGCCTTTGACGCGCAGGTGCGGCTCACGCTCGGCCACCTCGTCGAGGGTCAGCCGGCGGACCGGTACGCCGTTCTCCTGGCCGATGCCGAACAGCCGGTCGAGCTGCGGCAACTCGGCCTCGGACGTCGCCACGACCAGCTTGCCCGGGACGTCGAGCGGGATGCCCTTCTCCTCGCAGTACTCCTTGAGCGCCGCCCCGCCCGTCACGGCGAACCGTGCCTTGAGCGAGCCCGGCCGGTAGTACAGGCCGGAGTGCACGACGCCCGAGTTGTGCCCGGTCTGGTGCGCGGCGACCGACGGCTCCTTCTCCAGTACGACGACCGGCGTACCCGGATCGCGCCGCTGCAAGGCGCGCGCCACCGCCAATCCGACGATGCCGCCGCCGACCACTACCGCTGATCTCGTCACGGTGTAGAGAGGTCGTTCCGGCCGTCAGAAATACATCGATAACCTCGGAACATGTGGTCGTTCGACGGGTCCATGCCAGTCAGTCTCCCGCACACGGTCGTCCCGCTGTCCTGGCGCGACTGGGACGCCGACACGTGGGAACGCCGCTGGTCCTACCAGCGGGAGTTCGACGTACCGACCGATAGCCAGCGGCTGTTCGTGGACGTGGACGGGGCGCTGCACGCGGCCTCGGTCTTTGTGAACGACGCGTTGGCGGGCGTCCAGCAGGGCGGGTACCTGCCGTTCAGCCACGAGGTGACGGACCTCGTCCGACCGGGCACGAACCACCTGGCGATCGAGCTCGACTCGCGGTGGTTGCCGGTCCCGCCGAACGGTCATCCCGACGGGCACAGCGCGGTCGACTACTTCCAGCCGGGCGGCCTGACCCGGTCCGTCGAGGTGCGTTTCGAGCCGTCGACGTTCATCTCCGACGTGTACGCGCGGCCGGTCGACGTACTCGATCCGTCGGCACGGCGGGTGGAGGTCACCTGCACGGTCGACGGCCCGTACGACGGAGCGGTGACGCTTGAACTGCGTGCGCCCGACGGCCGGGTGGTCGCTCGTGGTCAGACGCTGACCGGTCTCCAGGACGTCGAGCTCTGGTCGCCCGACTCCCCTGTGCTGTACGACGTCGTCGCCCGGCTCGACACGGGCGCTGAGCGAAGCGTGCGGATCGGCTTCCGGGAGGCGCGGTTCGAGCTCGACGGGTTCTACCTGAACGGCTCGCGGCTCGAACTGTTCGGGCTCAACCGCCACCAGATCTTCCCGTGGACCGGCATGGCGATGCCGGACCGGGTGCAGCGGCGGGACGCGCAGATCCTGCGCGAGGAGTTCAACTGCACGATGGTCCGCTGTGCGCACTATCCCCAGTCGCCGGCGTTCCTGGACGCCTGCGACGAGCTCGGGCTGCTCGTCTTCGAGGAGATCCCCGGCTGGCAGTACGTCGGCGACGCCGCCTGGCAGGATCTGGTGGTGGCCGACGTGGAGCGGATGATCCGCCGCGACCGGAACCGCCCGTCGGTGGTGATCTGGGGCGTGCGCGTCAACGAGTCCGGGAACCGTCCCGAGCTGTACCGCCGTACCCAGGAGGTCGCCAAGCGGCTCGATCCGGACCGGGCGACGAGCGGCGCGATGCTCGCGTCGGAGTACTCGACGGCCGACTTCTACCAGGACGTGTTCAGCTACAACGACTACGCCAACGACGAGACCGGCGCGACGCTCCTTCCACCTCTGCCGGGCATCCCGTATCTGGTCACCGAGGCGATCGGGGCGCTGGCCGGACCGCACTTCTACCGCCGGACCGATCCGCAGGCGATCCAGGCGCGGCAGGCGTTCCTGCACGCGCAGGTGCATCAGCAGGCCGCGGCCGACGACCGCTACCTGGGCGTGCTGGCCTGGCAGGCGTTCGACTACGACTCGTGCAACGGGTACGTCGACCATTCGTTGAAGTGCAACGGGGTGGCGGACACGTTCCGCATTCCGAAGCTGGGCGCGGCGATCTACCAGGCGCAGGTCGATCCTTCGCGTCGTCCGGTGATCGCCGCGGCGTTCCACTGGGACGCGCCGCTCGACGGCGAGGTGATGATCTGCTCCAACTGCACCCGGCTCGAGCTCTTCGTCGACGACGCGCACGTCGCCACGGTCCGGCCCGACACCGACCGTTTCGGTTCGCTGCCGTACCCGCCGTCCTTCGTCGATCTCACCCTCGGGGTGGACCTTCGCATCGACGGCTACCTGGGCGATCAGTGCGTACTCGCCCGGCACTTCTCGGCCGACCGGACCGCGGACCGCCTGGATCTTGTTGCCGATGACAACGAAATCGTGGCCGACGGCACCGACATGACCAGGGTCACACTCCGCGCCACCGACCACTACGGCAACCTCCGCCCATCAGCCACCGGCGAGGTCACGTTCCAACTGGACGGCCCGGCCGAGCTGATCGGCGACACCACCTTCCCACTGGAGTCGAACGGCGGCGCCACCGCAGTCTGGCTCCGCGCCGCCCACCCCGGCGAGGTCCACCTCACCGCCCACCACACCACCCTCGGCACCACAACAGTCACCGTGACCGCCACTCCCCCTCAGCGTCCGCGCGCTGGGACCGCGACATCCGCCTGATGGACGGGGCCGGCCTGCGCTGGCGCGCCGGGCCGTTCGTCGTGTCGGTCGGCGGGATGGCGGCGTCATAGGCAAGCGGGGCCGGCGGGCTTAGGCTGGATCGGGTTCGGCAACTGCGGCGTACCGGAAAGGGCGCCGCAGTCTGGCGGCTGGGAGGGTGGGCGGGCGGTGGAGCATGGAGACGGCCTGGAGGCGGGACGGAACCGGTCGGCGCTGCTCGGACGGCGGCCGGAACGTGCCGTCCTCGACCGCTTACTCGCTGATGTCCGCGGGGGTGGCAGCCGCGTGCTCGTCGTACGCGGCGAGGCGGGGGTCGGGAAGTCCGCGCTGCTCAGCTACGCGACCGACTCCGCGCGGGACCTTCGTCTGTTGCGGGCGGTCGGTGTGCAGTCCGAGATGGAGCTGGTGTTCGCGGCTCTGCACCAGTTGTGTGTGCCACTCCTCGACCGGATGGAGCGGATTCCGGAGCCGCAGCGGCGGGCGCTGGCGACGGTGTTCGGGCTGGCGCCCGGGCCTGCTCCGGATCGGTTCATGGTCGGGCTCGCCGTACTCAGCCTGATCTCGGACCTGGCGGACGAGCAGCCGGTGCTGGTCGTCGTCGACGACGCGCAGTGGCTCGACACCGCGACCGCGCAGACGCTCGGGTTCGTGGCCCGCCGCGTCGGGAACGAGGCGGTCGGTCTGTTGTTCGGCGCACGCGAGGTCCGCGTCGAGTTGAACGGCCTCCCGGAGTTGAAGGTCGACGGTCTGCCGGACGACGAGGCGCGGGCGTTGCTGGGGTCGGCTGTCGAGTTCCTGCTGGATGCTCCGATCCGGGATCGGATCGTGGCCGAGACCGGTGGCAACCCGTTGGCGTTGCTGCAGCTGCCGCGGGGGCTGACGGCTACCCAGCTCGCTGCCGGGTTCGGGCTGCTGGGTGGGCAAGGCCTGCCCGGGCGGATCGAGCAGAGCTTCCTGCGGCAGGCCGATGCGCTGCCGCCGCCGACACGGCAGCTCTTGCTCGTGGCTGCGGCCGAGCCCGTGGGTGATCCGGTTCTGGTACGGCGGGCCGCGGACCAGCTCGGGATCGACGCGGCGTTCGCGGAGATCGACGGGCTGTTGAGCCTCGGCGAGCGGGTGACGTTCCGGCATCCGTTGGTGCGGTCGGCGCTGTACGGGTCGGCGTCTGACACGGAGCGTCGCGCAGTACATCTGGCGTTGGCGGGCGCGACGGACTCGGCGACGGATCCTGACCGGCGGGCGTGGCATCTGGCGGCCGCCGCTACTGGGCCGGATGAAGCGGTGGCCGTGGAGTTGGAGCGGTCGGCTGATCGGGCTCAGGCGCGGGGTGGGTTCGCGGCGGCCGCGGCGTTCTTGCAGCGGGCGGTGGCGCTGACGCGGGATCCGGTACGGCGTACCGCGCGTGCGCTTGCCGGGGCGCAGGCGAGTGTGCAGGCTGGTGCGTTCCGGACCGCGTGGGAGCTGCTCGCGACGGCCGAGGCGGGCCAGCTGGACGATCTCGGCAGGGCGCGGATCGACCTGCTTCGGGCAGAGGCGGCGTTCGCACAGCAACGCGGGCGGGACGCGCCGGGGCTGCTGCTGCGCGCTGCTCAAGCGCTCGAGTCGCTCGATGTCCGGCTGGCCCGGGACACCTACCTCGACGCCTGGAGCGCCGCCCTCTTCGCAGGTCAGCTGGCCGCCGGCACCGGCCTCCGCGAAGTCTCCGAGGCTGCCATGGCTGCCCCGCGTCCCGGATCACCGGCACGGAGTTCTGATGTGTTGCTGGACGGGTTCGGGTTGTTGTTTGCGGAGGGTCGGGAGCGTGGCGTGCCGTTGCTGAAGGAGGCGGCGGTTGCATTCGGCGCCGGGGCGGTTTCGGCCGAGGAGATACTGCGGTGGGGGTGGCTTGCGACTGCCGCGGCGGCGACGGCGTGGGACTTCGAGGCGTGTCTGGCGGCCTCGATCCGGCAGGTGGACACCGCGCGAGGCGCCGGCGCGCTCGCCGTCCTCGCGGTCGGCGTCAACGTGCTCGGCCAGGTGTACGCAATGGCGGGCGACTTCGCCGAGGCGACCTCGCTCCGAGCCGAGGCCGACGCGGTCCGCGAGGCCACCGGCACCCACATCGGCCCGTACGGCGCACTCGTGCTCGCCGCGCTCCAAGGCCGCCCGGAGGAAGCGTTCCCGTTGATCGACGACACCATCGCGCGGACGACGGCCGAGGGGCAGGGTACGGCGGCGCAGTACGCGCGCTGGGCGAAGTCGGTCGTGCTGAACGGACTCGGCCACCACGACGAAGCGTTGCCCTGGGCAACTCTCGCCGGCGAGGACACACCGGAGCTGTTCGTCTCGTCCTGGGCGCTGAGCGAGGAGATCGAAGCCGCCGCTCGCAGCGGACATCCCCGCGAGGCCGCCGCCGCCCTCGCCCGACTGCAGGAGAAGACGCGCGGCACCGACGAGCCCTGGGGCCTCGGCATCGAGGCACGCGCCCGCGGCCTGGTGCACAAGGGCGCCGATGCCGAGAAGGCGCACCTCGAGGCGATCCAGCACCTTGACGGCACCAGACTCCGCCCGGACCTGGCCCGCGCGCACCTGCTGTACGGCGAATGGCTGCGTCGGCAGACGCGCCGAGGCGACGCCCGGACGGAACTGCGCACCGCCTACGAAATGTTCTCCCAGATCGGCATGGTCGCGTTCGCCGAGCGCGCCCGGCGCGAACTGCAGGCGACCGGCGAGACGGTACGCCGGCGCGCGACCGCCTCGACCGCGGGCGACGAACTGACCCCGCAGGAACGCCAGATCGCCCTGCTCGTCCGCGACGGCCTGTCGAATCCGGAGGTGGGCACCCGCCTGTTCCTCAGCCCGCGCACGGTCGAGTGGCACCTCCGCAAGATCTTCGACAAGCTCTCGATCAGCTCCCGCCGCCAGCTCCGCGACGCACTCCCCGAGGCGGGCTAACCCGGGATCAGCTGCTGACCGCCGTCGACGTCGTACGTCGCACCGGTCAGCGCCGTGTTCGTCATCAGGTGGACGACCAGCGCCGCCACATCTTCCGGGCCGACGACCCGCCGGATCGGCAGCGTGGCGCGGAGCCCTGCGCGGCGTTCTTCGAGTTGATCCCCGAGCAGCCGGGCGGACAACGGTGTGTCGACGAAGCCGGCGGCAACCGTGTTCACCCGGATCGGAGCCAGTTCGACAGCGGCATTCGCGACGATCGCGGACTGCGCGGCCGTCGCGATGGCGGCGATCACCAACCCGACCCCGGGCCGCCGTGCGCCCGTGCCGCTGATGAACGTCAGCGATCCGCCCGCCCGGACCCTCCCGATGCACAGCCGGGCGATGCGCAGCGAGCCGACCAGGTGCTGGTTCATGAACCGCTCCGCGTCGTCCAGGTCGAGCTCCGCGAGCGGCGCGTAGAACGGACCGCTACCGCCCACGAGGATGTGATCGAGCTCCTGCGGCAGCTCGGCGAAGACCTGCTCGAGCCGGCCCGGTTCGCCGAGGTCCAGTGTCACCGCGCTCTCCGCGCCGATCCCGGCCGCGGCCTTCTCGAGCCGCTCGCGATCGCGCCCGGTAATGACGACCCGCGCACCGGACTCGCGCGCCTGCCGGGCAGTCTCCAGCCCGATGCCCGCGCTGCCGCCGATCACGACGACGACCTGCCCGGCGAGACTCGCCGTTGACTCAGCCATCTGCTCTCCTCGATTCAAGTGGATACCGGTACGGCGCAACCGTTACGAGCATCGCCGCCCGGTACCTGTTCGCCAACATGTCACCGCCCCCGGGCGGTCCCTGGTCGGACGAAACCAGGGTCACTCCCTGGCCCGGGCGGTGCGTGGCCGGGGTGAGCCTGGTTCCGCCGGTTCGAAGAGAAATGGACCCCGTGATGAGTGAGTACGACGTGATCGTCCTCGGAGCCGGTGCTCCGGGTGAACACTGTGCGGCGGCGCTGACCAAAGGCGGCGCGAAGGTCGCCATCGTCGAGCGCGAACTCCTTGGCGGCGAGTGCTCGTACTGGGCGTGCATCCCCTCGAAGACCTTGCTGCGCCCCGGCGAAGCGCTGGCCGCCGCGCTCGACGCGCCCGGCGCACGGGAGGCCGTCACGGGCTCGCTCGACACGCACGCGGCCCTTGGATGGCGCGACTTCATGGTGTCGAACTACGACGACGCCGGTGCAATGTCGTGGGCCAAGAGCGTCGGCCTCGAGGTACTGCGAGGTCACGGGCGGCTCGCGGGTCCCCACACCGTGGCGGTGGACGACCGCACCCATACCACCGAACACATCGTGATCGCGTGCGGCGCGGACCCGGTGATTCCACCCGTTCCGGGACTGCGCGAGGTGCCGGGCGTGTGGACGAACCGGGACGTCACCGGGCTCGTCGACATACCCGACCGGCTGCTCGTGCTCGGCGGCGGGGCAACCGGCGTCGAGATGAGCCAGGCGCTCGCGCGGATGGGCTCGGCCGTCACGCTGATCGAGCGCGACGATCACCTGATGCCGCGCGAACCGCGAGCGGTCGGCGAGGCGATCGCGGTCGCGCTCACGGCCGACAACGTCGACGTACGGACCGGTACCGGCGCGGAGCGGGTTCACCTCGACGGGTCGACGTACGTGATCGAGCTGAGCGACGGGACCCAGGTCGAGGGCGACCGCGTGCTGGTCGCGACGGGCCGCCGGCCGCGCGTCGGCAACATCGGGCTGGAGACGGTCGGCATCGTCGCGGATCCGCGCGGCATCGCGGTCGACGACAAACTCTCCGCGGGCCCCGACCTCTGGGCGATCGGCGACGTCACGGGCCTGTGGCAACTGACCCATGTCGGCGAGTACCAAGGGCGGGTGGCCGCGAGCAACATCCTGGGCAAGCCGCGGACGGCGGACTACCGGGCGGTGCCTCGTGTCGTGTACAGCTACCCGCAGGCCGCCTCGGTCGGCGACGCGGACGGGCCGTACGTCAGCACGATCCAGTTGTCCGGCGTACCGCGCACGGCGACGTACCTGCGCTCGTACGACACGCAGCCCGGCTTCCTCACCCTGGTCTCCGACGGAACCGTGATCACCGGCGCCTACGCGGTCGGCCCCGAGGCCGGCGAATGGCTCCAGCAAGCGACCCTCGCCATCCGCGCGCAGATCCCGATCCCGGTCCTTCTCGACGTCATCCAGCCCTTCCCGACGTTCTCCGAAGCCTTCCTCCAGGCCCTCCGCCAACTAGCCGACGAGTGACGGAGTCGTCAGGGCGAGCATCGTGGCCATGCCGGCGCAGGACAGGCCGTGGCAGCCGCAGACGGTCCGGTGACCCGGGGTCCGGGCGGCATGGACGAGCCACCAGCCGGCGGTGATGACGAGGAGGCCGACGGCGGACCAGCTGAGCATGGTCGCCCAGGCGTCGCCGGACATCAGCCTGGGCATCGCGGCGAGCATCCAGACCATGCCGAGGTTCATCCACGCGTGTGCCATCGCGCCCGCGCGCTCCGGCACCGTCTCCGATCCGGACAGGTGGTAGAAGAAGACGCCCGCCAGCCCCGCGAAGACCGCGATCTGCACCCACTGCCCGGTCGCCGCCATCGGCCACCACAGCATGACGAGCATCGCCGGGCTCATCAGCACATGGCTCAGATCGACGACGGTCTCGATCCCCTGCCAGCGCCGTGTGCCCAGCCGCCACACGCCGTACAGCCCGGTCGCAGCGAAGACCACGGTCAGGACAGTCGTCCAGGCTCCAGTCACCACGCCCCTCTAACTTCGGTCGCCGCAAAGAAGTTCCAATCCTGGGAACTGTTCCCAGATCTGCTTCGTATGCACCAGTTGGGGGTTGTGGCAACCAATCGATCAGGAGTGACGTGGGTACGACGCGCCGCCGGCGGTGGCTGATTGGGTACGTCGTCCTGCTCGGCGTACTCGTCCTGGCCGTATCGCTGGTCACCACCGCGCTGATGGGCACGGCAAGCTACGTGCCGATCTCCCGGGACTATCCCGGCCGCGTGACCGGGCTCCTCGCCACCTTCGTCCGTGCCGTGGCCGAGCTCGCTTCGCTGGTGACCGTCGGCGGGCTGGCGTCGGCGCTCGTCGCGGGCAAGGCGCGACCGGTCCGCGAGTCGGGTTCGCGCCGGCAGCTGGAGATCGCCGAGTGGTTCGAGCCGATCGTCGTACGCCGGGCCGCCGCCGTCTGGGTGATCAGCTCCGGCCTCCTGATCGTGCTCGACTCGGCCGACTCCAACGGCCTGTCCCTCAGCCGGTTCACCGACCCGGGCGCGCTCTGGTTCGCGATGTTCTCCGGCGACTTCGGCCGCGCCTGGATGATCACCTGCGCGGCCGCGATCGTGGCCCTCGTCACCAGCGCTCTCACCGTGCGCTGGGTCGCGTACCTCATCGCGCTCTGCGCGGCCCTGGCCGGCTCGCTCGCCCCGGTCGTCGTCGGCCAGGTCCTGGTCGGCCCGCGACACGACTTCGCCGGCGACTCGGCCGTCGTCCAGACCATCGCCACGCAACTCCTCCTCGGCCTGGCCGTCATCCAGACCCTCAGACTCGCCACCGGTCGCCGCAACCGAGCCCTCGACCGGGTCCACTGGCGCAGCGTCGCGATCGGCGCGGCCGGGCTCCTGGTGGCCACCGAAGTCGTCCTGCTCTGGTTCAAGATGGCCGGCTCCTCCCCCTTCGCCTCGGCGACCGGCTGGCTCACGCTGACCCGGCTGGCGGCGCTCGGACTGGTGGCCGCCGGCCTGTACTCCGTTGCCCGCAGCAAACTCCCGCTCGGCGCCGTACTCCTCGTCACCGGCACAGCGGTCTTCGTTGCCTGCGGCATCGCGATGACCCGGATTCCTCCGCCGCAGTTCTTCGTGCCGACCTCGATCAGCCAGATCTTCTTCGGCTTCGACCTCCACAAACCGCCGGCGTTCGCGACGCTGGTGAGCCAGTGGCGACCGAACCTCCTCTTCGTGACCGCCGCCGTCGCAGCCATCACCGCCTATCTCGCCGGTGCGCGCAGGCTCCACCGCCGCGGCGAGTCATGGCCGGTCGGCCGCACCATCGCCTGGGTCATCGGCTGGCTGCTCATCGTCGTGGTGACCAGCTCCGGCCTCGGGAAGTACTCCGGCGCCGACTTCGCCGTCCACATGGCCATGCACATGGCGCTGAGCATGCTGATTCCGATCCCACTCGTCCTCGGCGGACCGCTCACCCTCGCGCTCAAAGCTCTGCCGACCGCTCCGAAGGACGCCCAGCCGGGCCCGCACGAGTGGATCGTCGCGGTCCTGCACTCCCGCGCGCTGAAGGCGCTGTACCACCCGCTCCTGGTCTTCGGCATCTATATCGGCTCGTACTACGGCCTGTACTTCACCAACGCCTTCGGCACGCTGATGAAGTTCCATTGGGCGCATCAACTGATGAACGCCCACTTCCTGCTGGTCGGCTGTCTGTACTTCGGGCTCGTGATCGGCGTCGACCAGACCCCGCGGAAGCTTCCGTCACTGGCGAAGCTCGGCTTCCTGTTCGCGGCGATGCCGTTCCACGCCTTCTTCGGGGTCATCCTGATGTCCGACGGCGCGATCATCGGCGACTCGTTCTACCAGCACCTCGAGCTGCCGTGGAAGACCGACCTCGCCGCCACCCAGCACACCGCCGGCGGCATCGCCTGGGCCGGCGGCGAGATCCCGCTGCTGATCGTCGTCGTCGTACTCGCGCTGCAATGGGCGGTCCAGGACGGGAAGCTTGCCAAGCGCATCGACCGTCACCTCGACAGCGGCCTCGACGACTCGTTCGACGCCTACAACGCGATGCTCGAACGCCTTGCCGACCGAACTGCCGAACGAACTGCCGACAGAACTGCCGACCGGACCAGGGAGCCACGGTGACGCTGACCCGGCCCGAGACGAGCTCCGTCGAACTGCTGGTCGGCGGGATGACGTGCGCGGCCTGCGCCAACCGCGTCGAGCGAGCCCTGAACAAGCTCGACGGCGTCACGGCCAGCGTGAACTACGCCACCGAGCGCGCGATCGTCACCGGGATCGGACCGGACCTGGCCGGCCGCGCCACCACAGCGGTCGACAAGGCCGGCTACGACGCGACGGTCCGCGATCCCGACTCCACGGACGAGCTCGCGGAGCAGATGACCATCAAGCGGGTCACCGCGCTGCGGCGCCGGCTGGTCGTCGCGGTTCTGCTGGCGATTCCGCTGATGGACGCGACGATCGTCCTGGCCGCCGTACCGTCGCTGCGGTTCCCCGGTTGGGAGATCGCGTCGCTCCTCGTCGCGCTGCCGGTCGTCACCTGGGCGGCGTACCCGTTCCATCGCGCCACGATCCGCAATCTGCGCCATCGTGCGGTCAGCATGGACACGCTGGTGTCGCTCGGCATCGCCGTGTCGTTCGGCTGGGCCGCACTGTCGGTTCTGTTGCCTGGTGCATCGACCTCGACGGGCACCCACTGGCCCGGGCTGCGCTCGATCCCGCTCGACACCGGCGCCCTCTACCTCGACGTTGCGGCCGGCATGACCGTCTTCCAGCTCGCCGGCCGGTACTTCGAGACGCGGTCACGCCGGCGGGCGGCTGATGTGTTCGGCGCGCTGAGCCGGTTGGCGACTCCGACGGCCCGGGTGCTGCGGGCCGGTGCGGAGGTCGACGTACCGACGGGTGAGGTCGTCAAGGGCGAGGTGGTCGTCGTCAAGGCCGGTGAGATCGTCCCGGTCGACGGCACCGTTCTCGAAGGGTCGGCGGCGGTCGACACCAGCGTCGTCACCGGTGAGCCGGTGCCGCGCAGCGTGCAGGCCGGCGACGCTGTGATCGGCGGGACGATCAGCACGGACGGGCGGCTGGTGCTGACCGCGACCGCTGTCGGGGCGCATACGCAGCTCGCACAGATGGCGGCTGTCGCCGAGCAGGCGCAGGAGCGCAAGGCTCGCATCCAGCACACGGTCGACCGGGTCATCGTGTGGTTCGTTCCGGCCGTGATCGTGCTGGCGATCGCCGTTGCCGTCGGGTGGGTTCTGTCCGGAGCACCTGTTCAGCAAGCTGTTGGCACAGGCATCGCCGTCCTGGTCATCGCGTGCCCGTGCGCCCTCGGGCTGGCCACGCCGACCGCGCTGATGGTCGGCATCGGCCGGGGCGCCAGGCTCGGCATCCTGATCAAGGGCCAGGACGCACTCGAGGCGAGCGGCGTCATCGACACCATCGTCCTCGACAAGACCGGGACCCTCACAACCGGCGAACTGGTCGTCGAAGAGATCGACCCCGACCTGCTCCGATACGTCGTTTCGATCGAGCACAACTCCGAACACCCGATAGCCCGCGCCGTCGAACGCCGAGCCGAGGCCTACGGCATCGAACCCGAGCCGGTCACCGACTTCCAAGTCCGCCCCGGCCTGGGCGCGGTCGGCGTGGTCGACGGCCGGCGCGTCGTCGTCGGAAACGCCGCCCTCCTCGATTCCGAAGGCATCGCCGCACCGGCGCAGGAGGGCGGCGCCGCTTCGCTCGTCCATGTCGGCATCGATGGCCGACCGGCGGGCACCTTCACCCTCGCCGACCGGTTGCAGCCAACTGCGGCCGCCGCGATCGAGACGCTCCACAGCCAGAACCTGCGGACCATCCTGCTGACCGGAGACACCGAGCCGGTTGCACGGTCCGTAGCGGCGGAGCTCGGTATCGATGACGTTCGCGCCGGCGTGCTGCCTGCCGGCAAGGCCGCCGTGATCGAGCGGCTGCGGGCGGACGGGCACCGGGTCGCGATGGTCGGCGACGGCATCAACGACGCCGCTGCGCTGGCCACCGCGGATCTGGGGCTGGCGGTCGTCACCGGGACCGACATCGCGCTCAAGTCGGCCGACATCATCCTGGTACGCGAGGACCTCAGCGTCATCCCGGACGCGATCGCCCTGGCCCGGCGGACCCGGCAGACCATCCACCGCAACCTGATCTGGGCGTTCGGCTACAACCTCGCCGCCGTCCCGATCGCGGCCGCCGGCCTGCTCAACCCGTTGATCGCGGCCGCCGCGATGTCGCTGTCGTCCCTGTTCGTCACCTACAACAGCCTCCGCCTCCGCGACTTCGGCACGGACCCGGAGTAGGTCAGCGCGGTACGACGGTGTACCCGCGCCCCCGGATCGCCTCGAAGCTCTGCGAGCGGACCTCGTCCGACGGGAACGCCGCGACGACCTCCTTGGTGTCCAGGTCGATCCCCGCGACCCGGACCCCGAGCGCCTCCAGCACGCCGGTGATCGTGTTCGTGCAGTGCGAGCACGTCATGTCCGGCACCTCGAAAACCTCGTCAGCAGTCTCCACGCCCGTCTCCTCAATCTCCGCCGGCTCGAGCTCCACCAGGTCCAGCAACTGAACGAACGTCTCCACGAACGTGTCCACCACGCCCGGCAGCAACCGGACGCCGTCCACGGACATGTTGGCCAGGCAGCGCGGCTGCTCCCCCGCCGGCAACAGCGCGTACTGCCGCGAGATCTGCCCGAGCAGTACGTCGTACTTCCGCAACGCCGCCTCGACCGGCAGCCCTTCGTCGACCGTTGCCCGGCGCAACGTCTCGTGCGCGTCCGCGACCGCGGTCTGCTTCATCGCCCGCAGTACCTCGACCGTCTCGGCCGCGTACCGCACGGTCCCGTCCGCCTGCGCGACCAGCCGCACCGGGATCATTCCGCGCCGGAACGTCGACGACTGCAGCCCCCAGAACCACGTGTTCGCCACCACCGCGAAGATCCCCGAGTCCCGCATCCCGCGGGCGAACTCCGCGGCCGTCCGGTGCGGCGTCTGATCCGCCAGGTACGCGTGCTGCACCAGCGCCCGCGCCGTCGTGTCGATCCCCACCCGGAGGATCTCCAGCGGATCCTTGTCGGTAGTGGTCGCATCCATCACCGCACGCTCGTGATCCGTCAGCTCCGCGCCGTCCATCGTCGCGAGCGCGCCCCACAGGGCCAGCGTCGCCTCGCGGGCGGCCACCGGCACGACGGCGCCGAGCGGACCGCAGTGTGCGACATTGGCAACGCCGCCGCTGTCGCGCCAACCGACCTTCGCGGCGGCACTCACCACCAAGTCGGGCGAGCACGGCCGCATCCGACTCTGCAGATACTCCAACTGGGGTCCCGTCAGCTGACCGTCGAGCGGCACCACGTCCGGCACGATTCGCCGCGCACCGCCGAGATGCTCTCCAACCCGTGCGAATGCCTTCGCACCCGCAACTCCGGCCAGCACCCTGGCCGCGGCAGCGCGGTCGTAGCGACCAGCCGGCAGTCCCGCCATCAGCGACCTCCCCGGCGCCCCGTCACCCAACGTGACCTCCAGTCTAGGAACCAACCCGGGGTCACGCGATTACACCGCGTGTCGGACCCGGTGCGGCAGCCGGCCTCGGTCGAGGCCCGTCTGACCGGGTGATCGTGTAGACCGGGCACATGGTTCTTCCTGCTCAGGTCGTCGCTCCCGAGCTGATCGAAGTACGCCCGGGGCACCGGCTCGCGGTACGACGTCGTGGCAACGGCGGTGTACCGCTGCTGCTCATCCACGGGTTCCCCTGCACCAGCCGGATCTGGTCGCACAACCTGATCCCGCTGGCCGAGGCCGGGTTCGACGTCGTCGCGCCGGACCTGCGCGGGTACGGCGATTCCGACTTCGCGCCCGACGACTTCTACGACTTCAACGCGTTCAACACCGACCTGACCGGCCTCTTCGACGTGCTCGGCTGGGATCGCGCCGTCGTCGCCGGGCACGACCTGGGCGCGATGATCGCCGTCGACCTGGCCAACCGGCACCCCGAGCGCGTGGACCGGCTGGTGATCCTGGACGACTCGATGCCGGATCTGCCCGACGCGTTCGCGGCAGCCGGCATCCCACCGGGGCGGCCCAAGCCTGCCGTCTACGACTACCAGCGCCGCCAGGGGCAGCACGCCGACGAACTGGTCGCCGAATTGGACACGCCCGAACGGCGGCGACGGTACATCGGTGAGTTCTACGGACACCGGCTGTGGTGTCCGCCGGACGCCTTCGACGAGGACGACCTGGCGTTCCTCACCGAGCCGTACGGCGATGCGGCCCGGCTGCGTGCGTCCTTCGCCGACTACGAGGTCCTGATGGGCACCCGCCCGCTCTCGGCGCCGGAGATGATCGACCGGCCGGTCCAGCAGCGCGCTCTGGTCCTGATCGGCGCCGACCAGGTGACGATCGGCGAGCACGCCGAGGAACGGTGCGCGCTCGCTTTCCCGGAAGGGGTCGGGCCGTTCTGGGTGAAGGGCGCGGGCCACTTCATGCCCTGGGAACGCCCGGTCGTCGTCAACCGCGCCATCCAGTCCTTCTGCGGAGATCTCCTCTAGAGTTCCCCGCCCATCGCGTTCGCCAGTCCGTCCCGGGTCAGACCGAGCGTGGCCATCAACTCCGCGTCCGCGTCGTTGTCCGGATCGATCTGGTCGGGCAGTCGTGGTTCGATCGACTGGGCGAGATCAGGACCGTAGGCGCGGCGAATGATTACCAGCACCTCGGCTTTGCTCAGAACGGCCATTGTTTCCTCCCGTCGCCAACCTGCCCGCACCAGGCTAGCCGTCGCCCTCGGGAAACTGTTTCCGAAAGGCGTCGACAGCCGTCGGGAGGGTGAAGAAGACGCGGCCGGTTCCCAAACGGTCGAGGAAACCCGCGGATTCCAGGCTGTCGCGGAGGTCCTGCTTGACCCTGGTGAGGGCCAGCACGATGCCGCGCGAGTCCAGTTCCTCGCGCAACGCGTCGAGTGCGTCGATGGCGGTGATGTCGATCTCGACGTTCGCCTCGGTGTTGAGCAGGAGCCAGCGGACCGGGCCGGGCGCGTCGTCGACGGCGGCGAGCGCGCGGCGATGGAAGTCCTCGGCGTTCGCGAAGAACAGCGGCGAGTCGTACCGGTAGACGACCAGTCCGGGTACGGGGCGGGCGTCGGGGTAGTCGTCGATATCGTGCATCCCCGCGATGCCCGGGACGTACCCGAGGATGCCGTCGTGCGGCCGGGCCACCCGTCGCAGTACGTCGAGGACCGACAGCGCGACCGCCACGAGTACGCCGTACAGGACGTCCAGGGCGATCACCCCGAGGGTCGTTGCCAAGGCCAGCAAAAGTTCGCTGCGCCGGAAGGCGGCGATGCGGCGGAACTCGCCCAGCTCGATCAGCCGTACGGCGGCGTACACGACCAATGCGCCCAGAGCGGGGATCGGGAACGTGGCCAGCAACGGCCCGGCGAACAGCAGCGTGGCGACGATCGTGACGGCGGCGACCAACGAGTAGACCTGGCTCTTCGCGCCGGACGCCTCCGCAAGGGCTGTGCGGCTTCCGCTGCTGCTGATGGGGAAGCCGCGCAGCAGGCCGGCCGAGACGTTGGCCAGCCCAAGTACGAGCAACTCGCGGCCGGGATCGATCCGCCCGCCGCCACGACCGGCGAAGGCACGCCCGGTCAGAACGGTGTCCGTGTAGCCGACCAGCGCCACGCCGACTGCCGGGAGCGCGAGCAGACCGACGTCGTGAACCGACAGCGAGGGCAGGTGCGGCGTCGGGAGGCCGCTCGGCACCGCGCCGACCAAGGCCACTCCCTTGTCTCCCAGGTCCGCCGCCCAGGTCACGAGTGCGGCGAGGGCCACCACGACGAGCGGTCCCGGGAGCCGGGGCGTCCACCGGGCCAGGGCGAACAGCAGCGCCAGCGCGACCACGGACAACAGCACCGGGGCGACCTTCCACTCGCCGATCAACCGGATCGCGGACACCACGTCGGCCAGCGGCGAATCGCCGTGCACCCGAGCACCGGTCAGCCGGCCCAGTTGGCCGGTCATCATGATCACCGCGATGCCGGTCAGGTAGCCGATCAGCACCGGCTTGGACAGCAGATCGGCCAGAAATCCGAGCCGCGCCGCCCATCCGATCACGCAGATCGCACCGACCAGCAGCGCCAGTAGTGCGGCCAGCGCGGCGTAACGCCCTGGATCACCGGCGGCCAAAGGCCCGATCGCTGTCGCGGTCAGCAGTGCGGTCGTCGACTCCGGGCCGAGCGACATCAGCCGCGACGATCCGAGCAGGAAGTACAGCACGAGCGGCCCGAGCGCGACCCACAGTCCGGTGACCGCGGGCAGGCCGGCCAACTCGGCGTACGCCATCACCTGCGGGACGAAGTACGCCGCCACCGTCAGGCCGGCGATCACATCCGGCCGCAGCCAGCTCCGCCGGTACTGCCGGACCGTCTCAACTCCCGCGATCGGCAACCTGCCCCCTCTCTCCGATCTTCACAGTGTGCTGCTACTCGGTGATACTATCTACCGGTAGTCAGTGACACTGAATAGCGGATGGGAGTCCGGGATGGCGGTTATCCAGGTGCAGGGTCTGGAGAAGTCGTACAAGGAGCTGCGGGTGTTGAGCGGCGTCGACTTCGAAGTGGAGGGCGGCAGCATCTTCGCCCTGCTCGGCTCGAACGGCGCGGGCAAGACCACGGTCGTGCGCATCCTGTCGACGCTGCTGAGGGCCGACGCGGGTACGGCGAGGGTGCACGGTTTCGACGTCTTCGACGAGCCGGCGAAGGTCCGGGAATCGATCAGCCTGACCGGGCAGTTCGCGGCTGTCGACGAAATCCTCACCGGGCGGGAGAACCTCGTCCTGATCGCCAAACTGCGGCACATCGACGACCCGGGCAAGGTCGCGGACGACCTGCTCGCGCGCTTCTCGCTGACGGACGCGGGCGGCCGGCGGGTCGCGACGTACTCCGGAGGTATGCGGCGCCGGCTGGACATCGCGATGAGCCTGATCGGGAGTCCGCCGGTCGTCTTCCTCGACGAGCCGACGACCGGGCTCGACCCGCAGGCGCGGATCGAGGTCTGGAACAGCGTCAAGGAGCTCGCCAAGCACGGCACGACGGTGCTGCTCACGACGCAGTACCTCGACGAGGCCGAGAAGCTCGCGGACCGGATCGCGATCCTCCACCAGGGCCGGATCATCGTGAACGGCACGCTCGAGGAGCTCAAGCGGCTGCTGCCGCCCGCCAAGGTCGAGTACGTCGAGAAGCAGCCGACGCTCGAAGACGTCTTCCTGACCCTCGTCGGCGACGACGCAGCACAGAAGTAAGGGACAACCATGGCCACACACCTCATCGGCGACACCGCAACTCTCACCGGGCGCTCCCTGCGACACATCCTCCGGAGCCCCGACACCATCATCACCACCGCGATCATGCCGATCGCCATGATGCTGCTGTTCGTCTACGTGTTCGGTGGCGCGATCGACACCGGCGCGGTCAAGTACGTGAACTACCTGCTGCCGGGGATCCTGCTGATCACGATCGCGTCGGGCGTCGCGTACACGTCGTTCCGGCTGTTCATGGATCTGAAGAGCGGGATCTTCGAGCGCTTCCAGTCCCTGCCGATCGCGCGATCGGGCGTGTTGTGGGGCCACGTCCTGACTTCGCTGGTCGCCAACCTGATCTCGCTCGTGATCGTCGTCGGCGTCGCGCTGATCATGGGGTTCCGCACCGGCGCCGGCATCGGCGCCTGGCTCGCGGTCGCCGGGATGCTGGTCCTGTTCACGCTGGCGGTCACCTGGCTCGCGGTGATCGCGGGGCTGTCCGCGAAGTCCGTGGACGGCGCGAGCGCTTTCTCGTACCCGCTGATCTTCCTGCCGTTCCTCAGCTCCGCGTTCGTACCCACCGCCACGATGCCCGGCCCGGTCCGCGCGTTCGCGGAGAACCAGCCGGTGACGTCGATCGTCAACACGATCCGCGACCTGTTCGCCCAGCAGCCGATCGGCAACGACATCTGGATCGCCCTCGCCTGGTGCGTCGGCCTCCTCGTCCTCGCCTACGCCGGCGCGAACGCGCTCTACCGCCGCAAGATCAGCTAGCCGGCCCGTGCCTGACCCAGTGACTGAGCCCGTGACTGACCCAGTGACTGAGCCCGTGACTGACCCGGTGACTGCGCCGTGTCAGCCCGGTGTCAGGGTCGCCCGCGATCGTCAGGGTCAACGAATTCTTTCTGAAAGGACCTGTCATGTTCGCACGACTGGGGTCGCTGGTCGTACGGCGGCCGTGGTGGACGATCGGCGCCTGGGTGCTGATCATCGCCGCGATCGCCGCGACGGCCCCTAAACTGACCGCGACCACGGACCAATCCGCGTTCCTGCCGTCGCACTACGAGTCGATCCAGGCAGCACAACTGCAGGAGAAGGCCTTCCCCAACGCCACCGCGCCGGCCGCGATCGTGGTGTTCGAACGCAGCGACGGCGCCGCGCTCACGCCGGCCGACGCGGCGACGGTCGGATCGATCGCCGGCCAGCTCGACCAGGCCAAGCTCAAGGACGTCACCGGCATCCAGGCGGTGCCTCCGACGGGCAACCGGCTCATCCAGATCGCCCCGGTGGAGCTGACCAAGATCACCAACCCCAGCGACACCCGGCAGAACGACGCCGTCAAGGCGCTGCGGACGGCGTTGCAGGACAAGCTGCACGGGACGTCGCTCAAGGCGGGTGTGACCGGCTCGGCCGCGCAGACGCTCGACGCACAGGAGTCCTCGACCAAGGGCTTGGCCATCATCGGCATCGCCACGGTCGGCCTGATCCTGCTCCTGCTGCTGCTCATCTTCCGCAGTCCGGTGATCGCGCTGCTGCCGATCATCGTGATCGGAGCGGTCTCGACCGTCGTCAACGGACTCATCGCCATTGTCAGCAAGGCGTTCGATCTGAAGATCGACAGCTCGATCACGTCGATCCTGCTGGTGGTGCTCTTCGGCGTCGGCACCGACTACATCCTGTTCCTGATGTTCCGCTACCGGGAACGCCTGCGGGCCGGCGAGGACGCCAAGACCGCGATGGTCAGCGCCGTCACCCGGGTCGGTGAGGCGATCGCCTCCGCGGCCGGTGCGGTGATCATCGCCTTCATGGCGCTGACCCTGTCGACGCTCGGGATGTTCCGCGCGATGGGTCCGGCGCTGGCGATCTCGGTGGCGGTGGCGCTGCTGGCCGGACTGACGCTGGTACCGGCGATCGTCTCGCTGCTGGGCACGAAGGTGTTCTGGCCGTCGAAGGCGTGGAAGGTGGAGCCGAAGGGCGCCAAGTTCGCAGCGATGGGTCGCGGCCTCGGGCGTCGTCCGGCTGTCTTCGCCTTCGCCGCCGGCGGACTGCTCGTCGTCCTGAGCGCGTTCGCGATCGGGTTCAACCCGACGTTCGACCTCACCTCGGGCTCGACGTCCGACACGTCCGAGTCCACCGTCTACAGCAAGGAACTGCTCAAGAGCCTGCCCGCGGGCGTCACCCAGCCGTCCGACGTACTGCTGCGGTCGTCGGATCCGCTGAGCAAGGACCAGCTGGACACGTACCGCACCGCGCTGACCAAGGTCGACGGGGTCGGCGACGTCTCACAGCCCACGCTGTCTCCGGACAGCACGGTCGCCGACTTCAAGGTCACCCTGAAGGCCGCGCCGGAGTCCGACCAGGCCATCGCCACCGTCCGCGGTCCGCTCCGCGACGCGGCCCACACGGCCGCGCCGGCCGGGACCACCGCGATCGTCGGCGGCCTGACCTCGGTGTTCGTCGACTTCCAGGACGCGATGAACCACGACTACAAGGTCGTGTTCCCGGTCGCGGCGATCCTGATCATGATCGTGCTCGCGTTGCTGCTGCGCAGTCTGGTCGCACCGTGGTACCTGATGGCGTCGGTGTTCCTCGGCTTCGGGGCCACGCTGGGCTCGTCCGTGGTCGTGTTCCAGCACTTCCAGCACAACTCCGGACTGATCTTCACCCTCCCGGTGATCATGTACCTGTTCGTGGTTGCCCTCGGCACCGACTACAACATCCTGATGGTGGCCCGGTTACGCGAGGAGGCGCGAGAAGGCAACGACCCGAAACGGGCCGCGGCACTGGCCCTGCACCACACCGGCCCGACCATTGCCGCGGCGGGCGTCATCCTGGCAGGCACGTTCGCCTCGATGATGCTGGCCGGCAACACGGTGCTGTCCCAGATGGGCTTCGCCATCTCCGTCGGCATCGCGATCGCGGCGTTCGTGATGGCGATGTTCTTCACCCCCGCCCTGACGGCCCTCATCGGTCACCGCGCCTGGTGGCCGGGCCACGCCGACACCCGCGGCGAGCCGGACCGGACCGAGCGGAAGGAAGAACTGACCTCCGTGTGAGGCTGACGTCGGCTGATCGGCTCGTCACACCGTCGTAGATCGGCGTACGGCGGGAAGTTGGACCGTGACGCGGAGGCCGCCGGCTGGGCGGGCAGCGAGGATGAGGATGCCGTCGTGGGCCTGGGTGATGCTGTTGACGATGGCCAGGCCCAGGCCCACGCCGGCGTGATCGGTGCGGACGCGCCCGTTGCCGCGCTGGAAAGGCTCGGTCAGCGTGGACACCACGGCTGCGGACAGCTGCTCGCCGGTGTTCTCCACCGTCAGCACCACCGTCCTGGGATGCACGGTCGTGGTGACCCACACGGAGCCCTCGGTGGGCAGGTTGTGGACGATCGCGTTGTGCACGAGGTTCGTGGTCAGCTGCAGGAGGAGTGCGTGTGAGCCGACGGTCGGGGCCAGGTCGCCGGAGGTCTCGATCGTCAGGCCGCGCTGCTCCGCGAGTGGGAGCAGGGTTTCGGCGGCCTCTTCGGCGACGAGGGACAGGTCGACGTCGCCGCGGGTGAAGGTCCGCTGGTTCGCGCGGCTGAGCAGCAGCAGGGACTCGGTCAGGTCGATCGCGCGGGTGTTGACGTAGTCGAGCCGGTCGACGAGCTCGGCGGGATCGCGGCTGGGATCCTTGCGAGCCACGTCGAGGAGGGTCTGCGTGATCGCCAACGGAGTACGGAGCTCGTGCGACGCGTTGGCCGCGAACCTCTGCTGCTCGGCATCGTGCGCTTCGAGCCGCTCGAGCATCGTGTCGAAGGCGTCGGCCAGCTCACGGAACTCGTCCTGGCGACCTTCCAGCTGGATCCGGTGCGAGAGCGATCCGTTGGTGGCGAGGCGGGCGGCGTTCGTGATGCGGGTCAGCGGAGCAAGCATGCTGCCGGCCAGGATCCAGCCGCCCACGAGACTGGCGATCAGCAGCAACGCCAGCATGAGGGCCGCCTTCGGGACGAAGGCAACCAGCAGATCGTGCCGGTCCGGGATCGTCATCGGCGACGGCGCGAGCGTGTCGGGCACGTAGCGCAGCAGGAACACCCACACGACCGCGAGCAGCGAGAAGCCGGCGAGCATCAGCACCCCGGCATAGCTGAGGGTGAGCTTGAGACGCACGCTCATCCCGGGCAGCCTATCCACGGTCACCTGCCACGTCAGCGTCCGGTGGCGCCGCGTCGATGCGGTATCCGACTCCCGCCACGGTGGCGATGATCCACGGCTCGCCGAGGCGTTTGCGCAGCGCGGAGACCGTGATGCGTACGGCGTTGGTGAACGGGTCGGCGTTCTCGTCCCACGCCCGCTCCAGCAACTCCTCGGCGCTGACAACACCACCTTCGGCACCCACGAGCACTTCGAGTACGGCGAACTGCTTGCGGGTCAGCGCGACGTACCGGCCGTCCCGGTACACCTCCCGGCGGAACGGATCCACCCGCAGCCCCGCGATCTCGCGCACGGGCGGCCGGTTGTGGCCGCGCCGCCGATCCAGCGCCCGCAGACGCAGTACCAGCTCCTGGAGCGCGAAGGGCTTGGTGAGGTAGTCGTCAGCGCCGAGCTCGAACCCGGACGCCTTGTCGTCCAGCCGGTCGGCCGCGGTCAGCATCAGGATCGGCATACCGCTGCCGGAGGCAACGATCCGCTTGGCGATCTCGTCTCCCGACGGACCGGGAATGTCGCGGTCCAGGACGGCGATGTCGTAGCTGTTGATGCTCAGCAGCTCCAGCGCGGTGTCACCGTCACCGGCGATGTCGGCCGCGATCGCCTCCAGGCGCAACCCGTCCCGGATCGCGCCCGCCATCTCGGGCTCGTCCTCGACCAGCAGCACCCGCATACTCCCGATGCTACGAGATCGACCGTATCGTCCGTATATCGAAATCCCCATACGTACCGGCAACACCGCGCTGCCTTGACTGGGGGCATGACTCGAGCCGCAATTGGTGCGCCCAGCAAGGACGACGGAGCGGTCCCGGCCGGCGTGACCGTCTTCGACGACGAGTACCCCGCTGTCGCCAACCTCGACCCGGCCTTGCTCGGGGCGCTCCGCAAGGCCGCCACGGACGCGTTGGACGACGGGGTCACGTTCTACGTCAACAGCGGGTGGCGTTCCCCTGCGTACCAGAACGAGCTGCTTGGCGACGCCGTGTTGAAGTACGGGTCCGAGGAGGAGGCGGCTCGCTGGGTCGCCACTCCCGAGACCTCCCGTCATGTGCGCGGGGAGGCGGTCGACATCGGGCACTCCGACGCGAAGGCGTGGCTGTCCGAGCACGGGGCGGCATACGGCCTGTGCCAGATCTACCGCAACGAGCCGTGGCACTACGAGCTGCGTCCTGACGGTTGCCCGCAGATGTACGCCGATCCGACGCACGATCCGAGGCTGCAGCGGTGACCCTGACTGTCGCCGCTCTCGGCGCCACGGAACATCAGGCGTTCGTGGACGCGCAGCGATCGGTCAGCTTCTTACAGATCCCGGAGTGGGGTGACGTCAAGACCGAGTGGCGCAGCGAGTCCGTCGGCTGGTACGACGGCCGGCAGCTCGTCGGCGCCGGGCTCGTGCTGCATCGGCCGGTGCCGCGACTGGAGCGCTTCACGCTGGCGTACCTGCCGCAAGGCCCGATCATCGACTGGACCGGCCCGCTCGGTAGATGGCTCGACCCGTTGGCCGACTATCTCAAGGCGCAGGGCGCGTTCGCGATCCGGCTCGGTCCGCCCGTGCGGACGGACACATGGAGCGCCGCGCAAGTCAAGGAGGGCATCGCCGACCCGAGTACCAAGCGGCTCGCTGCCGCGGGCGGCGATCGCGTGACGAGTTGGCTCGCGAATGCCGGGTGGCTGCCGCGGAGTCCCGAGGACGGCTTCGGAGACGGACAGCCGCAGTACACCTATGAGCTTCCGCTGGCAGGGCGGACCGAGGACGACGTACTGCGGGGGATGAATCAGCAGTGGCGACGCAATATCAAGAAGGCAGCCAAGGAGGGTGTGGAGGTCACGGTCGGATCGGATCTGAAGGCGTTTCACGGCCTGTACGTCCACACCGCCGAGCGGGATCGCTTCACGCCGCGGCCGCTGCGGTACTTCGAGACCCTGTTCGCGGCGATGAGCT
Organism: Kribbella sp. NPDC051586; assembly: GCF_044453965.1. Taxonomy (NCBI): domain Bacteria; kingdom Bacillati; phylum Actinomycetota; class Actinomycetes; order Propionibacteriales; family Kribbellaceae; genus Kribbella; species Kribbella sp. NPDC051586. The sequence continues at coordinate 1,554,146 of NZ_JBITDF010000003.1, forward strand.
CCGCCAGGCTCTACCTGGCGCACCATCAGGGCGAGCTGGTCGCGGCGACGATCCTCGTCCGGGTCGGCGCGCACGCCTGGTACTTGTACGGCGCCTCGTCCACCTCGAAGCGTGAGGTCCGCGGGTCGAACGCGTGCCAGTGGGCGATGATCCGCGACTCGCTGGCGGACGGTTGCGACGTGTACGACCTGCGCGGGATCACGCCCACCCTCGACGCCGGCGATCCGCATGTCGGGCTGATCCAGTTCAAGGTCGGCACCGGCGGGCAGGCGGTCCGGTACGTCGGCGAATGGGATCTGCCACTGCGGCCGATGGTGTACCGCGCATTCGACCTCTACATGAAACGGCGGCGTCGATGAACATCCGCACTGCAGACCGGGCCGATGCTCCGGCCGTCAACGAGCTGCTCTCGCAACTCGGATATCCACAAGACGATCAGGCCGCGACAGCCGATCGGATCCAGCGCTGGGCCGACGATCCGTCCATCGCTGCTTATGTCGCGGAAGCCGACAACGCCGTACTCGGCGTCATCGCCGTCCACGTCGGGCCGTTCTTCCAGCGCGACGGCTCCTGGGCACGGATCGTGGCCCTCGTCGTCGCAGACCGGGCCCGGCGCCGCGGCGTCGCATCGCGACTCATGGATGCCGCCGAATCCTTCGCCACCGCGCACGGCTGTGTCCGCATCGATCTGAACAGCGCCGACCACCGCAGCGACGCCCACGCCTTCTACGAGAACCGCGGCTACACCAACCAGGCCGGCAGCTCGTCTCGCTTCCTACGGACCTTACCGACGGCCACGGCTAGGTGAGCGCGGCGGCGACCTCGTCGAGGCGGGCTTCCCGGGATGCCTTGACGAGGACGATGTCGCCGGCGGCGAGCGCACGGCGGAGCCAGTCGACGGCTGCGTTGTTGTCGACCAGTCTCACGGCCCACTCCCCCGCGCCGTCGGCGATCGCCCAAGCGCCTTCGCCGACCGCGATCACCACGTCTGCGCGTGCGGCGGCGTACTCGCCGATGATCCGGTGCTCGGCCTCGCTCTCCTGGCCCAGCTCGAGCATCTCGCCGAGTACGGCGATGCGCCGCCCGCCCTCGACCACCGCCAACGCGTCCAGCGCCGCACGGGCCGAGTCGGGGTTGGCGTTGAACGAGTCGTTCAGCAGCGTCACACCACCAGGCAGCTCGCACAGCTCCATCCGCCACTTCGACAGCGACACGTTCTCCAACCCCGCCGCGGTCACGTCGAGCGGTACGCCGATCGCCAACGCGGCGGCTGTCGCAGCCGCGGCGTTGAAAGCCTGATGGGCACCCACCAGCGGCAGTACGACGGAAGCCGACGCGTCGGCGGTTCGCAGCGTGAACGACGGCCGCCCGAGCCGATCCAGCGCCAGATCGAGAAGCCGCACATCAGCGTGCTCTGCCCGACCGAACGTGAGCACTGGGCCATCGGTCAGGGCGCGCATCGCGACAACGCGTGGATCGTCGGCGTTGAGTACCGCGGACCCGCCCGGCGCCAGTCCCTGCACAAGCTCTCCCTTGGCCGTGGCGATCGCGGCCCGCGAGCCGAACTCCCCGAGGTGCGCCTGCCCGACATTGAGTACGACGGCGACGTCCGGCGGGGCCAGTCCGGCGAGGCGGGCGATGTCGCCCATCCGGCGCGCGCCCATCTCGATGACGAGGTACTTGGTGGTCGCGTCGGCACGCAGCATCGTCATCGGTACGCCGAGTTCGTTGTTGAGCGAACCGATCGTGGCAACGGTCGGGCCCAGGGTGGCGAGCACCGCCGTCAGCAGATCCTTGGTGCTCGTCTTTCCCTGGGATCCCGTGAGCCCGACAACGGTCAACCCGTCACGCAGTTGTGCGGTGACGTGGGCGGCAAGCGTCTGCAGCGCGGCCTGGGCGTCCCTGACGACGACGGTCGGCAGCGCCGTGGGCCGGGAGCCGAGCACAGCCACCGCTCCAGCTTGCGCGGCCTGCCCGGCGTACTCGTGCCCGTCGACCTGCTCACCGGCGACGGCGACGAACAAGCCGCCCGGCTCGGCCTCCCTGCCATCGAGCACCGCCGGCGCGGTCACCTTCACCGCGCCGTCACCGGCAACCGTGCCGCCAACGACCACGGCGATCTCATCGAGATTGAGGGGAATCATCACCCCAGTCAACGAAGCGCGGCATATCGTCGGCATATCGAAAAGCGCATACAGACTGGCAACACCACGTCTTCTTCACTGGAGGCATGACCTACAGCCAACCCCGCCGTACCCGATCGCTGGCGGCCTGGTTGTCCTCCGCGACCGCCCCCGAGGTCGGGATGACGATCTACGGGTGCGAGCCGGACGAGGCGGTTCTGTTCCGGGAGCTCGCTCCCCGCTTCGGCGTCGTACCGACCATCACCCAGGCAGCGGTGTCCGAGTCCACCGTCGAGCTTGCCCTGGGCAATCATTGCGTCAGCGTCGGGCACAAGACCGGGATCAGCAACCCGACGCTGCTGGCCCTCGCCCGGGCCGGCATCGCGTACATCTCCACCCGGAGCATCGGCTACAACCACCTTGACGTCGAGTACGCGCAGAACGTCGGCATCACCGTCGAGAACGTTGCCTACTCCCCCGACAGCGTGGCCGACTACACCCTGATGCTCATGTTGATGGCGGTCCGCAGCGCGAAGTCCATGATCCGCCGGGCCGATATTCACGACTACCGACTGAACGACGTACGCGGGAAAGAACTGCGCGATCTCACCGTCGGCGTCATCGGAACGGGTCGCATCGGCGCAGCGGTGATCGACCGCCTGCGCGGCTTCGGTTGCCGCACCGTTGCCTATGACAACCATCCGGCGACTTCGGCCGACTACGTGCCGCTCGATGAGTTGCTCCGCGTGAGCGACCTCGTCACGCTGCACACGCCACTCACCGCGGACACGCACCATCTGCTCGATCGGCAACGTATGGAGCAGCTGAAGCCCGGTGCGTTCATCGTGAACACCGGTCGCGGCCCGCTCATCGACACCGAGGCGCTGCTGACGGCGCTGGACAGCGGCAGATTGGGCGGTGCGGCGCTGGATGTCGTCGAAGGCGAAGACGGAGTCTTCTACGCCGACTGCAGCAACAAACCCATCGAGAGCAAACAGGTCCTGCGACTACAGGAACTGCCGAATGTGATCGTCAGCCCGCACACCGCCTACTACACCGACCACGCCCTGAGTGACACGGTCGAGAACTCGATCATCAACTGCCGGAAATTCGAGAACAGAAAGCAGCAGTGGATATGAGAATCGGAATCATCTTCGGCGGCCGCTCCGAGGAACACCCCATCTCGGTCAAGTCCGCGCAACAGGTCGCGGACAACATCGACACCGCGAAGCACGAACCGTTCTACCTCGGGATCACCGCCGACGGCGCCTGGAAGCTGTGCGACGGCCCTTCCCCGGACTGGGAGAACGGCGCCTGCCGACCGGTCATGCTGTCACCGGACGCGACGGCCCCGGGCCTCCTGGTGCTGGACGACGGGAAGTACGAGACGATCGGCCTGGACGTGCTCTTTCCGGTCCTGCACGGCAAGTTCGGCGAGGACGGCGCGATCCAGGGTCTGCTCGAGCTGTCCGGCCTTCCGTACGTCGGCTGCGACATCCAGAGCTCGGTGCTGTGCATGGACAAGTCCCTCGCGTACGTCGTTGCCGGCAGCGCGGGAATCGCGACGCCGAAGTTCTGGACGTTCGCGCCGGACGAGAACATCGACCCCGATCGGTTCGCCTATCCGATCTTCGTCAAGCCGGCCCGCTCGGGCTCGTCCTTCGGCGTCAGCAAGGTCGCCAACGCGTCGGACCTGCCGGCAGCGGTGGACGTCGCGAGGCAGTTCGACTCGAAGGTGTTGATCGAGGAGCCGGTCGCCGGCACCGAGATCGGCTGCGCCATCCTGGGCAACGACCCTGACCTGCTCGCCGGCGAAGTCGATCAGATCGCTTTGTCGCACGGCTTCTTCAAGATCCACCAGGAGAGTAGGCCGGAAAGCGGCTCCGACAACTCGACGGTGATCGTGCCGGCGGACATTCCGGCCGCGTCGCGCGCACTCGTCCAGAAGACGGCCAAGGCCATCTATCGGGCATTGGGCTGCCGAGGGGTGTCCCGGGTGGACATGTTTCTCAAGGCGGACGGCACCGTCGTACTCAACGAGGTCAACACCCTTCCCGGCCTGACGTCGTACAGCCGCTATCCCCGGATGATGGACGCCACCGGCCTGTCCCGCACCGAGGTGATCGACCGGATGATCTCGCTGGCACTGGCTCGGGTGTGAACGAGCCGCGCGGCCGGCCTCGGTCGAGTGTGCTTGCGGTTGTCGTGGTTGCGAGTGCGGTGCTGATCGGCGTACTCAAGTTGCACTCGCCGGCGCCCTCGACCTCGCCGATCGCACCGCCGTCGGTGTCTCCGATCCCGTCGCCGGCCCCGGTCGCATCGCCGTGAAGTCGACCCAGCTGCGCTTAGGATCGGGACATGGCGACGCGACTTGTACAGGTTGTGATCCAGGCTCGGGACAACTCCGCTGTCGGGCGGTTCTGGGCGGAGGCGCTCGGGTGGAAGGTCACCGGCGACAAACCGGAAGAGACCAACGTCGAGCCTGAGGGCGTCACCTACCCCGACCCCAGCGCGATCGTCATCGACCTGGTCCCTGGTGCCCGGCCCAAGACGGTGAAGAACCGCGTCCACCTCGACCTCGCCACCACCTCGACGACTCACCAGGAAGAGCTGATCGCGCACCTCCGGACGCTCGGCGCGACGCCTGTCGACATCGGCCAGGGCGACGTCCTGTGGACGGTCCTGGCCGACCCGGAGGGCAACGAGTTCTGCGTACTGGAGCCGCGCCCGGTCTACAGCGACCCCGGCCCGATCGCCGCGGTGGCCGTCGACTGCGTGGATCCGCGCGCCATGGCCCAGTTCTGGAGCCAGGCGACGGACTGGACCCTGCACGAGGTGACCGACGACTTCGCGTCGTTGCGCTCGTCCAAGGGCGTCGGCCCGTACCTCGAGTTCCTCCGCTCCACCGACCCGAAGACGGGACAGGACCGCATCCATCTAGACCTGCGCCCGTACTTGGGCGATGACCACGAGGCAGAGGCAGCCCGGCTACGAGCCCTCGGCGCCACCGATCTCGATATCGGTCAGGGCGACGTCCCCTGGACCGTGCTGGCCGACCCGGAAGGCAACGAGTTCTGCCTCCTCACCGCACGCTGACATGGCACTCACCCGCGACGAGATCCAGCGACGGCTGGACAAGCATTTGATCCCAGGTGTGGCGATCGGCGTCTGCGATCCGAGCTCGGTCAGGTGGTCGGCCGGCTTCGGGACCACCCGGGCCGGCGGGGGCGAGCCGATCACGGCAGACACCATGTTCAGCGTGCAGTCGTGTTCGAAGATGTACACCGCGACGGCCGTGCTTCTCGCCGTACAACGGGGCCTGGTCGAGTTGGACGTCCCCATCACGCAGTACCTGCCTGAGTTCCGCGTCAACAGCACGTTCGAGGAGCATCCCGAGCGGCTGATCACCTTGCGCCATCTCCTCAGTCACACTGCCGGGTTCACGCACGAGGCGCCGGTCGGCTCCAACTACCTGGTCGGCCGGGAGTCCTTCCAGGCGCACTGCGAGAGCATCGCCGACACGTGGTTGCGCTTCCCCGTGGGAGACCACGACCAGTACTCCAACCTCGGCATCGACCTGGCGGGATACATCCTGCAGCGGATCAGCGGCACGCCGTTCCACGAGTTCGTACGCCGGGAGTTGCTGGCGCCGCTCGGGATGAAGCAGACGACGTTCGACTCGCGGGAGATCATGCGTGCTCCCGGTCGGGCGATCGGTCACTCAGCCGGCCATGCACGGTTGCCGGTCCGGGTCCCGATGGTTGCCGCCGGCGGCCTGTACACGAGCGTCAACGACGCAATCCGGTACATCCAGCTCCACCTCAACGACGGTGCCGGTCTGATCGATCCCACGCTGCTCAGCGAGATGTACGGAGCACCGGACACCGACGAGGGCTACGGCCTCGGTCTGGCTCTCGCCCACGCGGGCGGTATTCCGGTCCGAGGTCATGGCGGGGGCGGCTTCGGCTTCCTGTCCGACATGTACTGGGCGCCCCACGCAGGCCTCGGGGTTGTCGTACTGACGAACTCGACCGACCACCCGCTGCAATTTGAACTCGCCGGCGAGATCCTCCAAGACCTCATCCCCGACCATCCTGCCCGCAGCACACCGACGCCGGCCAAGTCTGGCGATGACGCCTTGCCGAAGCCCCAGCCGGCCAAGCCCGACGGACCGTGGAACAGGGACTACGTCGTGCGGGCTTCCGGGGTACGCGTCGGGACCGCCAGGCCACGGAAGGAGAACGGACAGCTGTACTTCGACCACTGGCATGGCGAGACGGTCCGCCTCCGCGAACACGTCCCGGGCCTGTACCTGTCGTCGACCGGCGAGATGCTCGACCTCACCCGCACGCCGCCGACCTACGCCAACATCAGGCTCCACCGAACCACTTCGTCAGAGCAGTAGCGACATCCTTGCCGCCCGACCAGCACAGCAGGCCGTCGGGGCGGATCAGCAGGGCGTCGTGTTCGCCGTCCGGCTTGGCCCGTACGACGTCGACGCGGTCGGACCAGCCCGCGGGCCAGGTGCGGTCGGCGAAGTCGAGTAGCAGACCGCGGCCGGGGTGCAGAAGGGTCGACAGCCAGGTCGGACCGTCGTCGGTGATCAGCTCGAAGTCGGGGATGCGATCCGGGGCGTCGAGACCGGACATCATGCCGGCGAGGTAGCGGTTGGTGTCCGGCAGGCGCATCAGGTCGGTGAAGATCTCGCGCAGTTCGACGACGTCCTCGCTCGGTCCGGGGAGGGCGAAGACGCGTTGCGCCGCGGTGTGGCGCAGTACGCGCGCCGCCACCGGATGCCGCTCCTCCTGATACGTGTCGAGCAGCTCCGCCGTACCGCGCACCGCGGCCGCGAGCTTCCAGCCGAGGTTGAACGCGTCCTGCACACCGAGGTTGAGCCCCTGCCCACCGAACGGCGGGTGGATGTGCGCGGCGTCCCCGGCGACCAGGATCCGCCCGTACCGGTACGACTCCAACTGCCTTGTGGCGTCACCGAACTCCGACGAACTGAGAACCTCCCCCACCCTGGTTTCCGAGCCGTACAGGACGGTCAGCGCGGACTGCGTCTCGTCCGGCGAAGCGACTCCGTCACGCCCGAAGGTGAACCGGTACTTCCCCTCGCCGACCGGCACGAGCATGCCCCAGTAGTCACCGGCGTGCTTCGTCATCGTGCTGAAATGACCGACGCTCGCCGGCACTTCGTCGGACACCGAAGACAGCCGTACGTCGGTGAGCACCGCGCGGAACGTCCCCGCCCGACCTGGAAACGGTGCGTCGAGCAGCTTGCGGACCGTGCTGTGCGCGCCGTCGCACGCGACCAGATAACGCGCCCGAAAGGTCTCAGCGCCGGCGGTAACAGTCACGCCGTCCGAGTCCGGCGAGACCGCGCTGACCTCGACACCGCGGCGTACCCGGACGCCGCGCGCCACGGCCGCCCGCTCGAGTTCCTCCTCGACGATCCACTGCGGTACGGAGATCGGGTACTGGTGCCGCGTGTTCCACGGCGAGGCGTCCAGCGGGACCGGAAGCCCGGCGAAATGCCCGCCGACCTGCTCGCGCGGCAACTCGCGAGCCTGGATCGGCCCGAGCAGCCCGCGCATCTCCAGCACCTCGGCCGTGCGGGCCTGCAGCGACCCGCCCTTCGTCTGTTCGATCCGTGCGTCGAGCCGTTCGAGAACGGTCACGTCGACGCCGGCCAGTGCCAGCTCGTAGGCCAGCATCAGCCCCGTCGGCCCGGCTCCCGCGATCAGTACGTCCATGAAACTCTCCTCAGTGCAAAAGTAGACTAAGTGCAGATTAGCACTCGGTGCTACGATCTGGCCATGGCATTGCGTGAGCGGAAGAAGGTCCGCACCCGGGAGGCGATCTCGACCGCGGCGATCGACCTGTTCATCGAGCACGGTTTCGACCAGGTGTCGATCACCCAGGTCGCCGAGGCCGCGGACGTCTCCCGGCGGACCCTCTTCGCCTACTTCCCCACCAAGGAGGACCTGGTCGTCCACCGGTTCGCCGACCACGAGGACGAGCCGGCCCGCGTCGTCCGGGCCCGCCCGGCCGGCCAGTCACCGCTGGTCGCCCTGCATACCCACTTCGTCGAGCGACTGCGCGCCCACGATCCGTTCACCGGTCTGACCGATCACCCCGGCGTGCTCGCCCTCTACCGGCTGCTCCGGAGTACGCCCGCACTGATGGCCCGTATGCTCCAGTTCAACGAGACTTCCGAACGGGAGCTCGCCGCGGCGCTGCACGAGACCGCGAACACTCCCGAACTCACCGCCCGCCTGGCGGCTGCCCAGATCAGCTCGGTCCACTGGGCCCTGGCCATGACGAACTTCGACCGCTGCGCCTCCGGCACCTCCGCCCCGAGGGCTCTACCCGCCGCAGTCAAAGCAGCCAACCAAGCCTTCGCCCTGCTCTCCTCCGGCCTGACGCCCCTCTGGCCCTCCACCTGAGGCACCACAGAAGGGTCACCATGAACGCAATGCAGAAGTTCTCCCTCGAGGGCAAGGTTGCTCTCGTCACCGGTGGCAACCGTGGCCTCGGCCGCGCGATGGCCGAGGCGCTCGGCGATGCGGGCGCCGCGGTCGCGGTCAGCGCACGAACGCTCGCTGCCGCGGAAGCCGCCGCCGCGGAGCTCGGTGCGCTCGGCATCCGCGCGTACGGCGTACAGCTCGAGGTGTCCGATGTCGAGGACGTCGAGCGCGCGGTCGAGCAGGTGACCACCGAGTTCGGCGACATCGACGTACTGCTGAACAACGCCGGCATCGGCGTCGCCGGGCGGGCGTTCGAGACGCCGGACACCGCGTGGCACGAGGTGTTCTCGGTGAACGTCGACGGCCTCTGGTACTGCAGCCGCGCGGTCGCCCGCCGGATGGCCGAGCGCGGCGGCGGCACGATCGTGAACGTCGGGTCGATGTCGGCCGAGATCGTGAACCAGCCCCGCTGGCAGGCGTCGTACCTCTCGTCGAAGGCCGCCGTCCACCAGCTGACCAAGGCGCTGGCGGCCGAGTGGGCACCGCACGGGATCCGGGTGAACGCGATGGCGCCGGGGTACTTCCTGACCGAGATGTCGCCGGTCGACCAGCCGGAGTTCAAGCAGTGGTGCGTCGATCCGGCGGCCATGAAGCGGTACGGTCTGCCGCCGGAGCTTGGGCCGGTGGCCATCTTCCTGGCGAGTGAGGCGTCCAGCTTCATGACTGGGTCTGTCGTCAAGGTCGACGGCGGCTTCACACTGTTCTGATGGTCACCATAGGTATCGTCGGCGCGGGACTCCGCGGGAGACTGTTCGCCGAGGCACTGGCCTCCCAGCCCGACGTCACAGTCGTCGGCCTCGCGGAACCCTCGCCCAAGGTCGCCGAGGGGGCCCGGAGCGCCACCGGCCTACCGGTCACCTCGTCGCACCGCGAGTTGCTCGAGACCTTCGATCCGGACGCCGTGATCGTGGCGACGCCCGACTTCGCGCACCGCGAGATCGCGGTCGACGTTGCCGAGGCAGGCAAGCATCTGCTGATCGAGAAGCCGGTTGCCACCAATCTGGACGACGCGCATGCCATCGCCTCGGCGGTTCGTCGTTCGGGCGTCCGGTGCCTCGTCGGGTTCGAGAACCGCTGGAACCCGCACGTCGTGCAGGCCAAGGCGGCGATGGACTCCGTCGGCGATCCGATCACGGCGTCGGCGACCTTGAGCAACTCCCTCTTCGTGCCGACCACCATGCTGTCCTGGGCGGCCCAGTCGTCGCCGGCCTGGTTCCTGATGCCGCACACCGTCGATCTGATCCTGTGGCTGACCGGCCGGAGGCCTGTGTCGGTCAGCGCGATGGGATCGCGTGGAGTCCTCGCCAAGCGCGGCATCGACACCTGGGACGTCGTCCACGCCTTGGTCGGCTTCGAGGACGGATCGACCGCGACGCTCTCCTCGGCGTGGACGCTTCCCGATGCCGGCGACGGGATCGTCGACTTCCGGTTCCAGGTGGTCGGCACCGAGGGGTCGGTGACCGCAGACCTGTCACACCAGGGGCTGACCGTGGTCAGTGACAAGTATCGGTCGGCCTGGCCGGTCGCCGGCCGGATCGGACGGTCGCAGGTCGGACCCGCGGTGTGGATGGTTCAGGACTTCGCGGCAGGGCTCGCGGACGGCGGCGAGCTCGGTCCGGGCATCGACGACGGCGTACTTGTCACGGAGATCATCTGCGCGGTCGAGGAGTCGCTCAGCACCGGACAGACTGTTCGGCTGGCGTCTGCCTAGAGCTGGTCAGCCACCAGCGACGCGACGCCAAGGCGGCCAGTCCGGCGCCGGCGGTGTTGAGCAGCACGTCGTCCACCGAGGACCAGACCCAAGGCACTGTCCCGTAGACCATGCCGACCTCGGCCACCGACGTCCGCCACGCGCGTCCGCGGAGTACCAGGATGAGCACCGCAAGTGCGGCCAATGGCAGTGCGAGCACCGCCAGGAAAGCCACGCCGGTGAACGTGTCGACCCAGTGCCACCCTCTGATGATCGCGCTACCTCCGTCTGTGCCGGCCTCCAGTGAAGGCAACGTGCTGTTGCCGGAACGTATGCGGTTTTGGATACGCGAACGATATGCGCCGCCCGGTAGCGTCGTGTGTATGTATGTGCTGCTCGCGGGGGAAGAAGGTCATGGGTAGGCAGCCCGGGATGAGCGTCCGCCTCAAGCTCACCCTCAGCTATGCCGCATTCCTGACGCTCGCGGGCACCCTGCTGCTCGCCGCCGTGTGGGTGTTCCTGCTGCGCTACGTGCCTGAGCGTGCGGTGCTGGTCGTGCCCGATGAGGCGACGACCAGCGGTGGGGTCTTCCCCGTCCGGTCCCGCCTGCTCGACGTGTTCGCTCCGCGGGCAGCCGGGGTGTTCGTGTTGCTGCTGGCGTTCGGCCTGCTCGGCGGATGGATCCTCGCCGGGCGGATGCTCGCGCCGCTGACCCGCATCACCAACGCCACCCGCCTGGCCGAGAACGGATCCCTGTCCCACCGGATCGAACTCGAAGGCCCCACCGACGAATTCCGCGAACTCGCCGACGGCTTCGACCGCATGCTCGCGCAACTGCAGGAACACGTCGCGCAGCACCAGAGATTCGCCGCCAACGCCTCGCACGAACTGCGCACTCCGCTGGCGATAACCCAGACCCTGCTCGACGTTGCGATCAACGATCCGGACCGCGACAGCGGCGATCTCGACGAACGCCTCCGCGCCATCAACACCCGGGCAATCAACCTCACCGAAGCACTCCTGCTGCTGAGCCGCGCCGATCAACGCTCCTTCACCGAAGAACGGGTCGACCTCTCGCTGATCGCGGAAGAAGCCACCGAGACTCTCCTCCCCTTCGCGGACAAGCGCGGCATCACCATCGAGACCTCAAGCGAGCTGACCCCGACCACCGGCTCGCACGCGCTCCTGCTCCAGCTGGCCACGAACCTCGTCCACAACGCGATCGTCCACAACCTGCCCGCTCACGGCACCATCTGCGTCACCACCGCGGTGCGCTTCAACACCGTCGTACTGACCGTGGAGAACACCGGCGAGATCCTCGGCCGGCAACTCGTCTCCACCCTCACAGAACCCTTCCAGCGCGGCACCCGCACCCATCAGCCCGGCGTCGGCCTGGGCCTGGCAATCGTCAAGAGCATCACCGAGGCCCACAACGGCACCCTCAACCTGATCCCCCGCCTGGGCGGCGGCCTTCAGGTCACCGTCCAGCTGCCCTACCGGGAGCTAGAGTGGCCGCCGAGCGCGGTCTCAACTGCGACGGAAGGAATCGATCATGCGAGCTGCCATCGTGCCCGGTGCCGACTTTCCGGACTACGAGCTTCCCGACCAGGACGACGTGCCGCGGAAGCTGAGCGACCTGCAGGGTGAGGATCCGATGATTCTCACGCTCGCGCGCGGGCACTACTGCCCGAAGGAGCATCAGCAACACCTCGAGCTTGCGGCGTTCTACCCGAAGATCGCGGTCAGCTACACCAAGATCGTGACGATCGCGACCGACGAGCACCACACGTTGCAGGAGTTCCGCGCGTCGGTCGGAGCGCAATGGCCGTTCCTGTCCGATCCGGGGCGGATCGTGCAGCGGGATCTCGACATCCAGGAGTACACCGATCCCGACAACGACCCGATGATCCCGTACACGCTCGTGCTCAAGCCCGGGCTCGTCGTGCACAGCGTCTACAACGGCTACTGGTTCTGGGGCCGGCCGTCGATCTCCGAACTGTGGCAGGACCTTCGGACGGCGAGCAGCGAAGTACGTCCGGACTGGGATCTCAGCAAGCCGGGATTGCGGGAGGCGTGGGACAGCGGCGACCACAGCGCCTTCCACGGGTGGAGCAAGAAATAGCCGCTAGCTCGCCGGCCGAGTGACGTCGTCGTACAGGCGGACCGCGGCGAGCAGGCCGTCCGTGCCGCGCTCGAAGATCGCGAGAGCCGCCTGAGGTGGTGCGCTCCCCCAGCCGACAAGGTTGTACTCGAGCGCGCAGCTCGCTCCGTCGTCCGTCCCGGCACACGGCTGTACGTCGAACCCGCCGGCGCTGAGCGATTCGGCGTAGAACGCGCGGAGCTCGGCCGTCCCGCGATGGAGGTTGTCCGGACCGATCGGCTCCTGCAGGTAGCCGTCCGGCTCGAAGCTCTTCACGATGGAGTCGGCGTCCCCGCCGGCCAGCGCCTCGAGGTGGCGCGCTACGACGTCCGTGGTCTCGACGGCGCCCACCTCCAGGAAAGCAGGCCGGAGGTGCTGCAATCCGTCGACGGGCCACTGGCTGCAGTACGTGCGGAACTCGACGGACCGCTCGTCCAGCGACTCCGCGACCACCGCCACCGGCCATGCCACTTCGCGACCGTCGTGCAGCACATGGACCAGCAGCTCCACGGCCGCGCGACCGTCGACCGTGATCGAGCCGACCACCTCCAGCCGCGCGTCGTGAGCAGCCATCCATTCCCGGTTGTCGTGGATGAACGTCCGCAACTCCCGATGCCCGCGGATCACCCCGGCCCGCGGATCGTGGACGACGACGTCCCCCGGCCAGGTCTTCTCCAGCACACCGGGCCCGCCGTCGTACAGAGCCTTCAGGTACTGCGCGACGGGATCCGCTTGCTCGCGCGCCCGGGCATCACGACGCGCCAACTCGATCGCAGTGGAGAACTCCGGGAACCACGGCATAATTCACCGTACGGCAGACGACCGAGCTGCCGCATCACCGCGATCTCAGGTTTTGGCCTTGCGCGCTCTCGGCTTGCGGGCCACGGGATGCGAGCCGTTGCCGTTGGTCTCGCCGTTGCCGTTGCCGTTGGTGCCGCTGTCGGGTTCGGCCGCGAACGGGATGAACGGCATCGTCAGCGGCAACGCCGCCAGCCGCATCAGCAGCAGGACGTTGTCGTCGCCGGCGGTCTTGTTGAGACGGAGGCGTCCGCAATTGGTGCACCTGTGGATGAGGACCCACCGGCCCTCGCCGCGGACCGTGACCGCGATCGGTTCCATACCGCCGGAGCAGTCGGCCTTGCGATCACCCGGGACGTTGCGGTCGAGGTGACGCGACCACAAACAGCTCGGGCAATGATTGCGATGGGTTGTTCCAGGGGCGTCGAGGGAGACCTCTACGCCGCAGTGTTCACAACTGAACGAACGTGCGAATGCCAAGCCAATGAACCTTTCAGAGCAAAGCTGCGGGACAGAACAGACATGGCTCTCCTCCTTCCGGTCCGCACCGGCCGGTCCGGCGCACCAGCCCCCAGCAGACCAGCACGCGGCAGGCACCGTCAATCGAATAACTACGCCGGGTCCGGCCTCAGGATCCTTGGCCGACCTGCCTGGAATTGACCAGCTCGACGCCTTGACGAGCAGTTCCGCGCAGTGGCTAACTAGCTGGAACCGCCCGCCTGAGGAGACTCGATGCGCCTGCTCCTGTCCGCCGTCAGCTTGCTCGCGTTGACGTCCCCGCTCGCGTTGCTCGCGCCGACCGCATCCGCGGTACCGCCGGCGGCCCCGACCATCACGCCGGCACCACAGCAGGTCGTGCAACGCGGCGACGGCTTCCCACTCACGCCGGTGGTGGGACTGGTCCGTACGCCGCGATCCGACGCGGACGCCGAACGAGTTGTACGCGCGGCACTCGCCGGCGCCGGCGTGAAGACCGTCCGAACCACGAACGGCAGCGATCCCGGCACGCCGACGACCATCTGGCTCGGCCGTACGACATCCGTACTGTCCGCGCTCCACGTCCAGGACAGCAGCGGACTACCGGCCGAGGGCTACGTCCTCGCCGCCGGACGCGATCAGAAGCACCGCGCCCAGATCGTGCTCGACGGAGTCGACACCGACGGCACGTTCTATGCCGCGCAGTCGCTCGCACAGCTGGTGCAGGCCCGCCCGGGACAGGACTGGGTGCCGGGCGTTGCCGTCCGCGACTGGCCGACGATGCGCTACCGCGGCTCGATCGAAGGCTTCTACGGCACGCCGTGGTCGCAGGCGGACCGGTTGGACCACCTCGACTACCTCGGCGCGCACCGGATGAACACCTACGAGTACGCACCCAAGGACGACCCCTACCACCGCGAGCAATGGCGCGAGGCGTACCCGCCGGACAAGCTCGCGCAGCTCGGTGAGCTGGTGACCCGCGCGCGGCAGAACAAGGTCGACTTCACCTTCGCGCTCTCCCCCGGTCTGTCGATCTGCTACACCTCCGACGCCGACTTCCAGGCGCTGACGGCAAAGTTCGAGGCCCTGTACTCGCTTGGCGCACGCTCGTTCAACGTGCCGCTCGACGACATCGACTACAACACGTGGCACTGCGACGCGGACCGCGCGAAGTACGGCACCGGAGGCGAGGCGGCCGGCCGGGCGCAGAGCGATCTGCTCAACCGCATCCAGCGGGAGTGGGTCGAGTCCAAGCCGGATGTCGCACCGCTCCAAATGGTGCCGACGGAGTACTACAACGTCAGCGAAACGCCCTACAAGAAGGTACTGCGGGAGCAGCTCGACCCGGCCGTCGTCGTGCACTGGACCGGCGTCGGAGTGGTCCCGAAGACGATCACCGCCGCGCAGGCCGCCCAGGCGAAGGCTGTGTTCGGCCACGACATCCTGATCTGGGACAACTACCCCGTCAACGACTACGCGGCCGGCCGGTTGCTGCTGGCGCCGTACACCGGGCGCGAGCCGGGGATTGCCGACTCCGTGGTCGGTGTGATCTCCAACCCGATGAACCAGGCAGCGGTCAGCAAGATCGCGTTGTACTCGTTCGCCGAGTTCGGCTGGAACACCGCACGGTACGACGCGACGCCCGTCTGGCTGCGCGCGATCGCGGAGCGCGCCGGCGGCGACCGACGTACGGCCGACGCCCTGCGGGTCTTCGCCGACCTCAACACGTACGACGGGACGCTGCATCCGGAGAGCGCACCGGTCTTCGGCGCCGCCGTGGACGACTTCTGGCAGCGGTGGCACGCCGGACCGCGCACGCAGGCGATCGCCGCGTTGCGGCCGCGAGTGAACGCGATCGTCGCCGCGCCAGGCACGATCCGGAGCGGCGTCGTCGATCCGGCCTTCACGGCCCAGGCGGAGTCGTGGCTCAAGGCAACAGAACTGTGGGGCCAGGCGATGAATCGCGCGCTCGACCTGTTGTCCGCGCTCGAGACCGGCAACGGTGCGGCCGCCTGGACCGCGCGCCAGCAGATGAGCGCGCTCGTGACGCAAGCGAAGGCCATCCGGGACAGCCGCGCACCGCACGATGGGACGTACCCGCGGATCGGTGAGCGGGTTGTCGACGAACTGATCGCAGAGACCGGCCGGGTCCACGACCGCTGGCTCGGCGTGACACCGGGCCGGACGGCGACGACCAACCTGGGCACCTATCAGGACAACGTCCCGGCGCGCATGGTCGACGGCGACGAGAACACCTTCTATTGGAGCAACGGCGCGCCCGGTCCGGGCTCGGAGGTGCGGGTCGATCTCGGATCGTCGGTCCAGCTCGGTGCGATCGCCGTACTGATGGGCAAGTCCTCCAGCCCGGACGACTACATCCACTCGGGAGCGCTGGAGTACTCGGTCAACGGCACCGACTGGACCGAGCTCACCCGCGCGACGACCGCCGACGTACGGTTCACGGCTCCGGCTGGAACGGTTGCGCGCTACGTCCGGTACCGGTCATTGACGGCGAGCGACTTCTGGCTGGTGGTGCGGGAGTTCTCGGTGGAGACGGTCGGCGGGCACGTGACGACGCTGACCGCCACCGGTACGCCGGTTCCTGCCGCGGGATCGTCGTACCAGCGTGCTGTGGACGGCGATGTCGAGACCGCGTACGTGCCTGCCACCGCACCGAGCGCGGGTGACGCGCTGGTAGCCACGTTGTCGGCGCCGCGCGAGCTGTCCCGGCTGACCGTCCTGCAACCGTCCTCGTCTGTCGGCACCGCGGACGTCGAGGTCCAGGTCGGCGGGGTGTGGAAGCGAGTCGGTCACCTTTCGTCGGCGTACGCCGAGGTGAAGGTCGGTGATGTGCTGGCCGAAGCGGTGCGGTTGGTGTGGAGGAGCGGAACGCCGTCCGTCGCAGAGCTCGTCCCGCTCTGGAGCGACACGCCATCGGTTGCCCTAAGCACCAGTGCCGATCGGATCGACGTGGTCCGCGGTGTGCTGTCCAGCATCACGATCGGCGTGTCCGCCAGCTCGCGCGCGGACGTGACCGGCAAGCTCAGCATCACGCCGCCTCCGGGCTGGGCCCTCGAGGCGCCGAGCACGCTCACCGTGCGACGCGGCTTCACGCAGTCAGTCACCGTGAAGCTGACGCCACCGGCCGACGCCCCGCTGGCCGACGTGGACATCCCCGTCGCCTTCAATTCGGCCACCGCTGTACTCCGGGTCGCCGTCCGCCCGCGTACTTCGGACACCAATATCGCCCTGCACCGCCCGGTCGTTGCCTCAAGCATCGAACCGGGGACGACCTTCACCGCGGACCTCGCGGTCGACGGCGACACCACCACCCGCTGGGCATCGGGATACGACGACGCGTCCTGGCTCCAGCTCGATCTCGGCGCCGCGACCCACCTGGGCAAGATCGTCCTGCGCTGGGAAGCGGCGTACGGCTCCGCGTACAAGATCCAGGTCTCCGACGACGCCACCACCTGGACCACCGCCACCGAGGTCACCGCGGGCGACGGCGGCACCGACACCCTGTGGCTCGACACCACAGGTCGCTATGTCCGTCTCCAAGGCGTCCACCGAGCGACGCAGTACGGCTACTCCCTCTACGAAGCGGAGGTCTACCCAGCCGCTTGACAGGCGGCGACCGCCAGCCGGTCCACGAAGTCGTTCATTTCGTGGCCGGAGTGACCTTTCACCCAGCGGAACGCGATGTCGCCGCGCTCCACGACCAGCTCGACCAGCGGTTCCCACAGGTCGCGGTTGGCGACCGGCTTCTTGGCGGAGGTCAGCCATCCGCGCTCGAGCCACCCCGCATGCCAGCGGTCGCGGAAGCAGTTGACGACGTACGTCGAATCGGACACCACCAGCAGCGGGCCGTCATTCGCCCGGACGGCCTCGAGCGCGGCCCGGATCTCCATCCGCTGATTCGTGGACACAGCCTCCCGGCCGGCGTCGTACTCCGACGTCGACAACGCCCACGCCCACCCGCCGGGCCCGGGATTCCCCGAGCAGGCCCCGTCGGTGAACACCGACCGCGCCCCAACAGGAACCGTCATATCAGCCGGCCGAGGACGCCGCGCACGAGCAATAGGCATCCGAGAACCCTAGACCCCAGCCACATTCTTGACGAGCCACCGCGCCAGCGGACGGAGTTGTGTGAACGCGGCGAGGACATGGTCGGCCGCGGCCGGAGTGTGGATCCAGTCGTCACAGCCAAGCGGCCGCGACGCGATGACCGACTTGTGGCGCAACAGTTGCGCACGCGGATGGTCGGCGGGATACCCGCGCAGTGGGCGCTTCAGCAAGTCACCCGAGATCACGAAATCCTCGCGCTCGAGCTCTCGCACGATCGCAACCAGCCGACGCCCGGAGCCTTCATCCCCCACCGCCGTCCGGTACCGCTCGATCTGCGCCGAGGGCGCGTACCACCACGCCAGAACGACTGTCAGTCCGTCCAGATCGAAGCGGACGCCGAGCTCGACGTTGCGAGCCAGCCGGACGATCGAGTTCTGCCGCTGCCAGGCATGCAGCAGTACCTCGCCGTACCCCCAGACCGCGAAGTCCTCGTACTCCGGATCCGCGTCGGCCACCGCGTTGAGCAGACCGATCATCGGCTGCCGCACCAGCCTCTCCCGGTCGCGCCGGCACTGCCGCCTGACCTCGGCCGAAGGCTCACCCTCGAGCTGCAGCAACACATCGAACGCAGCCCTCGGCCACCCGTCGAAATCCGCGCTCACGACAGGCAGCCTAACGACGGCCTCCGACATCTTGCGCAGTCAGCGATAGCGGCGTGCTTTGTTCTCCGTCTTCGACTCGCCGGCCTCCCATTGGGCAATCCACGGGCCGGTTCCCTCGGAGGGATCGACGATGCCGGCCTCCAGCCAGCTGTAGTTCCCGTCGAGCACGCGCTGAGCCAGCCGTCGGTCGCTGTCGTCGGTGTTGCTCCAGAGCTGCTCGAACAAGTGGTCGACCCGCAGCCGCGCTTGTTCGCAGAACACCGCCGCCAGCTCGTACGCCGCCTCACCCTGGGCGGCGTCTCGCCCGCGCAGCGTCTCGGCCCGCGAGCAGGATGCGGCCATCGCGAACAGCTCGGCGCCGATGTCCACGATCCTGGCGAGGAAGCCCTGCCGGTACTCGAGCTTCGCCTGCCAGCGGCCCATTCCGTAGAACGTCTGCCGCGCGAGCTTGCGTGACGCCCGCTCGACGTACCGCAAGTGCTTGGCCAGCGGGCCGAACTCGCCGTACGACCTGGGATCCGATCCCTTGCCGACCGCCAGCTTGGGCAGCCACTTGGCATAGAACCCGCTCGCGTTGACCGCGGCCTTCGCCTTGGCCTGGAGGTCGGCGTCCGGTGAGGCGAGGTCGCCGGCCGCGGACAGGTGGGCGTCGACCGCCTCCCGGGCGATCAGCAGATGCATGATCTCGGTCGAGCCCTCGAAGATCCGGTTGATCCGCAGATCGCGCAGGATCTGCTCCGCCGGCACCGCACGCTCGCCGCGGGCCGCCAGCGAGTCGGCGGTCTCGTACCCGCGTCCGCCGCGGATCTGCACCAGTTCGTCGGCGATCTGCCAGGCCATCTCGCTGGCCCAGAGCTTGGCCAGCGCCGCCTCGATCCGGATGTCCTTGGTGCCCGCGTCGGCCAGGTTCGCGGACAGGTCGAGCACGGCCTCGAGCGCGAAGGTGGTGGCCGCGATGAACGAGATCTTCTCGGCGACGGCCGCGTGGGCGCCGATCGGCCGGCCCCACTGGACGCGCTCCGCGGACCACTCCCGCGCGATCTTCAGGCACCACTTGGCTGCCGCCGTGGTGGTCGCCGGAATGGACAACCGGCCGGTGTTCAGCGTGGTGAGCGCGATCCGGAGGCCGGCGCCCTCGCGTCCCAGCCGGTTCTCGACCGGCACGCGGACCTGATGGAAACGGGTCACGCCGTTCTCGATCCCGCGCAACCCCATGAAGGCGTTGCGGTTCTCCACCGTGATCCCCGGCGAGTCGGCCTCGACCACGAATGCGCTGATGCCACCTCGCTCGCCGTCGTGCTCGGGTACGCGTGCCATCACCACGACCAGCTCGGCGATCACACCGTTGGTCGTCCAGAGCTTCACGCCGTCGAGGAGGTACGCCGTACCGTCGTCGGTCGGCGTTGCCGTCGACGCCAGGCGGGCCGGGTCCGATCCCACATCGGGCTCCGTCAACAGGAACGCGGTCACGGCACCGGCAGCGCAGCGGGGCAGGAACCGCTGCTTCTGCTCGTCGGTCCCGAACATCTTGACCGGCTCCGGCACCCCGATCGACTGGTGCGCCGAGACCAGCGCACTGAGACTCGGATGCACCGACGAAACCAGCATCAGCGCCTTGCCGTAGTACGACATCGGCAGGCCGAGGCCGCCGTACTCGACCGGGATCTTGATGCCGAACGTCCCCAGCTCGGCGAGCCCCCGCAGGTACTCGTCGGGGATCCTCGCCTCGCGCTCGATCAGCAGGCCGTCGAGGGTCTCGCAGTACGCCGCCAGCCGGGCAATGAACTCCTCGCCGCGAGCGGCGTCGTCCACCGCGACGGCGTGCGGTTGCGGATGGATCAGCGACAGGTCGAAATCGCCGAGGTACAGCCGCTTGGCGAAACTCGGCCGGGTCCACTCGGTCTCCCGGGCCGCCTCCGCGACCTCACGCGCCTCACGCTCGCCGACCTGCCGCGTCGTAGCCGTCACGGGTATCACTCCTCGCCTGGAGACACTTACTACCCGCTAGTACCCCAAACGAGCCCGGAGGAACTCATCCCTGCGTGAGCGCGATCAGACGTCTCGCGATCTCTCGGAGCTTCACGTTGCTGTCCTGGGAGAGTCGGGTCAGGAAGGCGAAGGCGCGGTCATCGGACAGGTGGTACCGCTCCATCACGATGCCGACCGCCGTGCCGATCATGGTCCGCGTCCGTACCGCCTCGCGCAGGTTCCCGATCTCCCGGGCGTAGTCGATCGCCGTGGCTGCCTGGTGCCGGAACAGCTCGCCGAGCGCGCCCAGATCGCTGAAGGCGCCCACGTGGCCGGAGTACAGGTTGAGAGCGCCGCGGGCCTTCGGAGCCTCGAAGAGCCGGATACCAGCCTGCGCCCGGAGACCTGCCGCTACTGCGCTGACGGCATACCGCGAGAACCGCTCGTCCTGGGCCAGATCAGGCGACGCGACGTGGACTGCGTCCGCGGCTGCCTCGTAGCACGGACCTTCCCGGAGTTCGTACTGCGCTGCGTCGACACCCCACAACAGGTCGTCCGTCGGCGCGACTGTCTCCAGCCTGCCGTCGGCGTGCAGGATCGTGATGCTCGCGTAGTCGGTCTCGGGCAGCGATTCGACCGCCGCAGTCGTGATTCGACTGAGCGTGTGGTCGAGATCACCAGGCGTCAGCGTCTCCATCAGATGCTGCGCCACGGCCAACAGTCGGTCCTCATTCACGACTTCGCCAGTACCCGTCACCGCGCAGGACACTCGCCATCGGGCCAGGTGGGTGAAGCCCACCCGGCCCGATGGAGCGTTCCGGCATCGTGAATCAGCTCGAGGGGCCGGCTTGCCGCAGGTTGTCCGTGGAGTCGTTCCCCGCGACATGCTGAGCAGCCGAACGACTCTCGTCGGCGACATCGGTCGCCGCCTCGGAGGCGGACAGCTTGACGTTGTCGACCGCCTGCTGCGCGGGCTCCCGCAGGTTGTCCCGCACCTCTTGCGCCACCTGTGCGGCTTCTTCCTTCACCGGCCCTGCGGCCTCCATCGCCTTGTCCTTGGATGCCTGGGCCACGTCGCGTTCCCGTGTCGAGGCGGGAACGGCGGCAGCAACGACCCACCCTGCCGCGAAGGCGATCAACCCGGCGGCCAGCGGCGTACCGCGCGTCCGCGCCCGCGCCGCGTCCGGTGCCGAACCCACGGCGTCACCGACCTTGTGGCCGGCATCCTGAACCGTCGCCACCGCCGAACTGGCGCTGTCGCTCACGGACCCGCCGACCGAGTCCGCCGACCCCATCACATGTTCCTTCAACCGGTGGACCCCGCCGCGGGCCCGGTCGACCCGTCGGCCGACGACGCGACCGGGACTGACCTTCTCCGTCAGCGCGTCCACGTCGCGGCCGACCTCGCGCCGGGTCCGCTCGATGTTCCGCTTCAGCTCTTCCGGGTCTTCAGCCATTTCGCGTCCTCCTTGAGTGAGTCGACCGTCAGGTCGGGTTTCGGGCTGACCTCTTGAAGCTCCTTGCGCCCCTTCGCTGCCAGTACGGCGGCCACGACCGCCCAGACGGCCGCGACGATGAGCGCAGCCCAGATGAGGTCCATCGCCTCGTCCAGCGCCCACATCACCGTGAGCGAAACGAAGAGGGCCACCATCCAGCCGGCAAAGGCCGCGCCGCCGAGCATGCCCGCCCCCTTGCCCGCCTTCTTCGCCTCGACCTGGAGCTCGGCCTTGGCCAGCGCCAGCTCCTGACGCGTCAGTTGGCCCAGATCGTTGGTCAGCTGCGAAACCAGCTCACCGACCGACTCGTCCATCGACAGGCGCTGCATCCCGCTGTCGGGTGGAGAACCGCCGACAGTCATCTCACCGCTCCGATCCGGGCGGTGGCACGAGGTACTCGTCGCCGGCCATCCCACCGACCGGCCGATCCGGCACATCGACGCCGGTCGGCGAACCATTGCTGATCGGCACCCCTGGGTGGATCGGTGCAGCTGTGCTGCCCGACGTACCAGTGCTGCCCGACGTACCGCTGCTGCCTGCTGCCAGCGCACGCGTGAGGCGGCCCGCGACGACACCGGCAGCCGCGGCCACCAGCAGGAACGTGCCCGGCTTGCGCCGCGCGAACCCGCGGACCTCGTCCAGCAAGTCCCCCGGTTCGTGCTGCTGCAGGAAGTCCGCTGCCTGATCCGTGAAGTGTGCACCGTGACGTGCCAGCTGAGCCCCGAGCCCCGACTGGCCGTGTTCGGCCATCCCACGCAGCTCATCGCTCACCGACCGAAGGCTGGTGGTCGCCCTTTCCTTCTGCTGATTCGCCTGCTCGACCAACTCGTCGCGGGTCTGACCGGCCAACCGCCGCGTCTGCTCACGGACGTCCGACGTGACGTCGGACGCCTTCTCCTTGACCGTCCCCGCAACTTGGCCGACGGCCTCTGTGGGTGGAGTTCCCGCATCCATCCGATGATTCGTCGTCTGCGACATGTGACGCTCCTTCCAGGAGCATTGACTGAATGGCGTCGCGAGGGGACCAGGCGTGCGTGATCCGCCGTAGAAGAAGCACGGCAAGAAGAGTTCGAGAAGGTTGCCTGCTCAGGCCGACGGGCGCAGCATCTCTGCCTCGCAACAAGGACTTACAGAAAATGGCACTCTGTCGTACCACCACCGGAACCAGTCGTCCGGTACCCGTTGCCAAACACGCAACATAGGTCCCTTACGGATCGCTAAATCCCGCGCGTTGGCAGTCGCGCACGTGGCACCGTGGTTCTATGAACATCGAGCAGTACGACGGAGATCGCGAAGTACTGCGTCCGTTCTTCCGGCTGGCAGACGACTCCGAGCAGCAGATCGATGCGGACCTCAAGCGTGGTGACGTCCTGGTCGCGGACGACGACGGTGAGCTGGTCGGCCAAGTGCAGGTGGTGGCCGGTCGGGAGCGGATCTGGGAGCTGACGAGCCTGGCGGTCATCGAGAGCCGCCGCGGCGAGGGCATCGGACGACTCCTGGTCGACGCGGCAGTCCGGCATTGCCGGCAGCAGGAGGCCGTGCGGCTGCTCGTGGCGACCGCCGCGGCAGACATCGGCAACCTGCGCTTCTACCAGCGGCAAGGCTTCCGGATGCTGTGCATCGAGCGCGACGCATTCGGCGCCGCGGCCGGATATCCCGATGGGATCGTGATCGACGGCATCCCGCTGCTCGATCGCGTCTGGTTCGACCAGGAGTTCTCCGCATGAATTCGCACCGCACACCGCTGTTCTGCGACACCGAGTTGGCCGCGCGCATCGAGAGGGTGGAGACGGAGCTGATCGGGGCCTGCGCGCGTGCGGCACATCGCCGGATCGCCGACGGCAGAGGGTTCGTGCTGCCGCTCGCAGGCGGGCTGGCCAGCTTCGCCGACGACGATTCGCCGTACAACAAGGTCGTCGGGCTCGGTTTCGGCGGCGTACCGACCGCCGAAGAACTCGCCGAGGTCGAACACGCCTACGCGAACTGCGGCGCGCCGGTCCAGGTCGAGCTGTCTCACCTCGCCGGCCCGGAGTTCGCGACACTGTTGACCGAGCGCGGCTACCGGCTGGAGTCCTTCGAGAACGTCCTCGGCGTTGCCCTCGCGGACAAGTACGACGTGGCAGTCCCCGACGGAATAGCCATCCGACGAAGCGGCGACGACGAGTTCGACGCCTGGCTGGACCTGATGGCCGATGCCGTCGCCGCACCCGACACCCAGGGCGTCCCCTGGCGCGAGGAGTTCCCCCGCGACACTTACATCGCGGCCGAACGCGACGCCTCGACAGCCGACATCATCCGTTACGTCGCACTGCGAGACGGCGCCATCTCCGGCGGCGCCGGGCTCCGCACGTCCGAAGGAATCGCCCAGTTCGCCGGCGCTGCCACCTCCCCCGCGCACCGTCGCCACGGCATCCAGTCCGCGCTGCTGTCCGTCCGCCTCGCAGACGCCGCCGCCGCCGGATGTGACGTCGGCGTCATCACTACTCAACCCGCTTCAAAATCACAGCAGAACGCGCAACGGAGCGGCTTCGACCTTCTCTACACCCGCGCCGTCCTGGTCAAGCACCCCGAGTCCGCCTAAGGGCACACCGCAGACCTCTACTCTCCCGTCACGGTAGAGTCTGGCGCGGTGAGGCGAATTGGTGTTCCTCACCCTCTCAGCCCCGATCGAGCGATCGTCACGCCCGCGCAACGACGCGCCGGCCGCGACCTGCGCCGAGACGCCGCCTGCGCCTACCTGGAGATCGAATGACCTCGCTGACGCCTGAGTCAGCCACGCCCTCCCCCACCATCTCCGCTTCGACCGACTCCGATGTCACGTCCGTCCGGGCAGCGCTGCGTTCTCCTCGGCGGCTGCGTATCGAGGTGCTCGGCGGCCTCGTGGTCGGACTCGCGCTGATTCCCGAAGCGATCAGCTTCTCGATCATCGCGGGCGTCGACCCACGTGTCGGGTTGTTCGCGTCCTTCACCATGGCAGTCTCCATTGCCTTCCTCGGCGGACGTCCGGCGATGATCTCCGCTGCCACCGGTGCGGTCGCGCTGGTGATCGCACCGGTGATGCGGGATCACGGCTTCGAGTACTTCGTCGCCACGGTGATCCTGGCCGGCATCCTGCAGATCGTCCTCGGCCTGCTCGGCGTCGCCCGGCTGATGCGGTTCATCCCCCGCTCGGTCATGGTGGGCTTCGTCAACTCACTCGCGATCCTGATCTTCCTCGCGCAACTCCCCCACCTGACCCACGTGCCATGGCCGGTCTACCCGCTCGTCGCGGCCGGCATCGCCGTGATGGTCTTCCTGCCGAAGCTCACCAAGGTCGTCCCGGCCCCGCTGGTGGCCATCCTCGCCGTCACCGCGGTCGTCGCGCTGACCTCCGTGACCGTGCCGACCGTCGGCGACGAGGGCAAACTGCCCGACAGCCTGCCGTCATTGTTCTTCCCGGACGTGCCGTTCAACCTCGAGACCCTGCGGATCATCGGGCCGTACGCCCTGGCGATGGCGCTCGTCGGGCTGCTCGAGTCGCTGATGACCGCCAAACTCGTCGACGACATCACCGACACCCACTCGGTCAAGACGCGCGAAGCCTGGGGCCAGGGCGCGGCCAACATCATCACCGGCTTCTTCGGCGGCATGGGCGGCTGCGCAATGATCGGCCAGACCATGATCAATGTGAAGGCCTCCGGCGCGCGTACCCGCATCTCCACCTTTCTCGCCGGCACCTTCCTGCTGATCCTCGTGGTCGGTCTCGGCGATCTGGTCGGCGACATTCCGATGGCGGCGCTGGTCGCGGTCATGGTCATGGTCTCGGTCGGCACCTTCGACTGGCACAGTCTCCGGACGCTGCGCCAGATGCCGCGCAGCGAAACCGTCGTCATGCTGTCGACCGTCGTGGCCGTCGTCATCACCCACAACCTCGCGATCGGAGTCGTCGTCGGCGTCGTCGTCGCGATGGTGCTGTTCGCCCGCCGAGTGGCGCACTTCACCACCGTCCGGGAGACCGCACATCCCGACGACCTGGACACGAAGGTCTACACCGTCACAGGTGAGCTGTTCTTCGCGTCCAGCAACGACCTGGTGTACCAGTTCGACTACCGCGGCGACCCGTCCACCGTCGTCATCGACATGACCGAATCGCACATCTGGGACGCCTCGACCGTCGCGACCCTCGACGCGATCACGAGCAAGTACGCCAGATACGGCAAGACGGTCCGCATCGTCGGCCTGAATCCGGCCAGCTCCGAGCGTCACGAGCGCCTCGCCGGGAGGCTGGGCGCCGATCACTGACACCCCGTTCACCGGCAGCGGCATACCAGCTAATTCCGTGGGTCTGTCCTCGCTGCGACGGCTGCGGCTTCGGTGCGGGTGCGGACGCCGAGTTTGGTGAGGATGCGGCTGACATGGTGCTCGACGGTCTTGGGGGCCAGGTAGAGGCGAGCGGCGATCTGGGTGTTGCTGTCGCCGCGGCGAATGCCGTCCAGGATCTCGGATTCGCGAGGTGTGAGTTCGGGCAGTACGCCGGGTGCTGTCGAGCGCGGAGTGCTGGCACCGTGGCGGCGGAGCACCGCAGCGCTGCGGTCGCGGATCGCCGGCGCGTCGAGTCGTACGGCGACCGCGTGTGCGGCGCGTGCGGCGGCGATCGCTTCGGCGCTCGAGGTGGTGATGTCTGCGAGGGCCAGGCACGCGCGGGCGTCGAGGAGCGGCCGTTGGGTCCGGCCGAAGCGGGCGCGGGCCGACTCGAGGCCGGTGATGGCCTGTTCGGTGCGGCTGTGGGATGCGTCGAGCAGGCCTTGGGCGAGGTCGGCGATTCCGTGCACGAATTCGGCGTCCGCGTGGGCGGCGATGGTGTGCAGACGCGCGACGGCCTGGTCCGCTTCGGCCGTGCTGTCGCAGGCAAGTGCGGTCTCGACGGTCAACAGCAGCAGATCGGCAGAGCGCAGTACGTCGCCGCCGAGCGTCGCGGTCGCGCGCTGGAGCACGGCCAGGGCGACGGCCGCGTCGCCTCGCGCGAAGTGAAGTTGTGCGAGCGCTCCGGCGGCGGCAATGTCGTCCTCGATCGGGCCGAGGAGCTGGGCTGCTTCCTCGATGCGGCCGCGCTGGATGTGGAGTTCGGCGAGGCGGGCGGCGGCCTGCGTACGTTGGGAGGCGGTGGCGCCGGTGGCCCGGTCGACCGCCGTGCGGACGGCCGCCTCCGCGTCCGACCACGCGCCGACCGCGCACATCACGCCGCCGAGCGCGACCTGGCAATGGGCGCCCAACATCCGCGGACGTCCGCCCGCCGGGGCGAGGACCAGCTCGCGGACGACTTGCAGCCACTCGGTGGCGCGCTCCAGGTCTCCGGCCCGGTCGCAGGCGGACAGCAGCGCGCAACACGTCGTACTGACAGCGAACGGATCGTGCAGCTCGCCGCTGGTGATGGCCGCGAGGGCCTCATCGAGGTGGGCGAATCCGGTAGCGAGCTGGCCTTGTGAGACAAGGGAAAAGCCGAGATCGGCGAGCGCGCGGGTGTGCAGGCCGTGGTCGCCGAACTCTACGGCGATGGCCAGCGCGCGGCGTGCACTGTGCTCGACGTCGACGGGATCGGGCCGGTCGCAGGCCAGCCGGGCCAGCTCCCAGTAGCCCGCCTCGACGCAGGGCCCGCTGTCGTCGAGCAGCCGCCGGGCGCGTTCGAGCCAGCCGCGTCCGATGGAAGGGTGGCCGAGGCCGCCCCAGTGCAGTTCGGCGAGGAGCGCGGCGACGCGGGCGGCAGCGGCAGGTTGGCCGGCGTCGCGCAGGTCGCGGAAGGCGCCCTCCCAGAGTTCGCGGGCCTCGTCCAGACGGTCGTCGACGTACGCCGCACCGCCCGCGCTGACCGGATCGATGGCTTCTGCCGACATGGACCGATGGTACGGACCGGAACCCCCTTAGGGGGTGGATCGAGGGAGTTGACCGATGTGGAGCGGGGGCGCTGACTGCGACCGTTCCAGTCATCCGATCAGCCCGGAAGGACACTGGAAAGGACACTGCGATGACACACACCACCGACCTCACCGACCTCACCACCGCCCCGGCCAGCGAACTGGTCCGCGCGTTGCGGCGCCGCGAGGTCAGCAGCCGTGAGCTGCTGGAGCACTATCTGGCCCGGATCGAGCGGCTCAACCCGGCGCTGAACGCGGTCGTCACTCTCGACGCGGAGTCCGCGCTGGCCGCGGCAGCCGCGGCTGACCAGGACACCGCCCGCGGTCACGACGTCGGCGCCTTGCACGGGCTGCCGATGACGATCAAGGACTCGCTGGAGACCGCCGGCCTGCGGACCACTGCCGGCGCACCGGACCTGGCCGGGTACGTTCCGGCGCGCGACGCCGACGCGGTAGCGCGGCTGCGGGCCGCCGGAGCGGTGATCTTCGGGAAGACGAACCTGCCGACGTACGCGATGGACTGGCAGACCTACAACCCGGTCTTCGGCACCACGAACAACCCCTGGGACCTGACCCGCACCCCCGGCGGCTCCTCGGGCGGCGCGGCCGCGGCGGTCGCCGCCGGCCTGACCGGTCTGGAGCTGGGCAGCGACATCCGCGGCTCGCTGCGGCAGCCCGCGCACAACACGGGCGTCTTCGCGCTGAAGCCGAGCTTCGGCATCGTCCCGGTCCGCGGTCACGTCCCCGGCCCGCCCGGCACGCTCAGTACGCCGGACATGGCCGTCCTCGGCCCCCTTGGACGCAGTGCTGACGACCTCGACCTCGCGCTGGACGTGCTGGCCGGCCCGGACGCGGCCATGGCGCGAGCGTGGCGGCTCCGGCTGCCGGCCGCGCGCGGGCGGTCGCTGACGGACTACCGGATCGCTGTCTGGCTGAACGATCCAGTCGCGCCGGTCGATTCCGCCGTACACGAAGTACTGACCGCCGCGGTGGAGACGTTGGGCTCGGCGGGCGCCCGAATCGACGACCTGGCTCGGCCGGTCGAGCTCGGCGAGGCGAACGCGGTGTTCGAGAAGCTGTTCCAGGCCGCGGTGTCCCCCGGCGCGGCGGACTGGAACTACACCCACGAGCACCGGCAGCAACTCCGCGCACAGTGGCAGCACTTCTTCGAGTCGTACGACGTCCTGCTCACGCCGGTCTCGCCCGTCGCCGCGATCAAGCACGACCACACCGGCGACGTCGACAACCGCGCCATCACCGTCAACGGCACCGAACGCCCCTACACCGATCAGTCGATCTGGACCGGACTTGCCGGAGGCGCCTACCTCCCAGCCGCCGTCGCTCCGGCCGGCCAGACACGCGACGGCCTCCCCGTCGGCATCCAAATCATCGCGCCGTACCTCGAAGACCGCACCGCCATCGACCTGGCCCGCCACATCGAGCGCGGCACACGTCCCGGCCGCGTGTGACAACTACGCGGCCAGCACCGCGGCGAGGCCCGCTTGAAGGTCTTCGACGAAGTAGTCGGGGACTTCGAGTGACGGGAAGTGTCCGCCGGTTGCGGGGGTGGTCCAGTGGACGATCTTCCGGAACCGCTCCTGGGCCCAGGGACGCGGGCACTTCTCGATGTCGCGGGGATAGACACTGACGGCCGCCGGGACGTCGACGCGGAGTTCGGGGTCGAGCGAGTTGTGGCTTTCGTAGTAGATGCGGGCCGCTGACGCGCCGGTCCGCGTCAGCCAGTACAAGGTGACGTCGTCGAGGATCCTGTCCCGGGAGATCCTCTCGAACGGACTGTCCTCGGTGTCTGTCCACTCGGCGAACTTGTCGAGGATCCAGGCGAGGAGCCCGACCGGTGAGTCGACGAGCGAGTAGCCGATGGTCTGCGGCCGGGTCGCCTGCTGCTTCGCGTACGCCGCGTGCTGGTGCCAGAAGTCGTGGGTTTCCTCGGTCCATCTGCGCTCGGCCACCGTCAGCCCGTCCGTCGTCAACCCAGGTGGTGCCTGCGCGGTCGTGGTGTGGATGCCGAGCACGTGCGCCGGGAACCTGCCGCCGAGGGTCGTGGTGATCACGCCGCCCCAGTCGCCGCCGGCGGCGACGAACTTGCTGTAGCCGAGCCGGTCCATCAGTTCCACCCAGGCGGCCGCGATCTTCTCGGTTCCCCACCCGGTGGTGGCCGGCTTGTCGCTGTAGCCGAAGCCCGGCAGCGAGGGAGCGACGACGTGGAACGCCGGCGTCCCTGCGTCGTTCGGGTCTGCGAGCTCGTCGATCACGTCGATGAACTCGGCAATGCTGCCCGGCCAGCCGTGCGTCAGGATGAGCGGAGTCGCATCTGCGCGCGCAGACCGGCGGTGCAGGAAGTGGATTCCCAGACCGTCGATGGTCGTGCGGAACTGGCCGATCCGGTTGAGGCGATCCTCGAACGCCCGCCAGTCGTAGCCGGTGTGCCAGTAGTTCACGACCTCGACGAGGTCGGCGAGAGGAACACCCTGGTCCCAGCGGCGAGGGTCGGGCGCGGCGCGGTGGACCGTCTCGGCCTCCGGCAGCCGTGCCGCGGCCAATCGCGCGCGCAGGTCGTCGAGGTCGGCTTCGGTCGCGTGGGCTTCGAATGCTTGTACGTCGCTGGCTGGGCGGGGCATGAGACCTCCTGGCCATGGCTGGAACCACCTAAGACGGTTCTACATGTCTTCGAACGTGCACGCAACCGGCTAAGCTGGTTCCATGCCTGCTCGGTTCCCTGACTTCCGCCTCGGCAGCGTGCTGGCGACCAGCTTCACCGGGACTCTGTCGGAGCGCCGCGGCGAACCTGTGGAGCGCATTCCCACGCCGCAGCGACTCGTCGACTGGCTGGCGGTGAGCGGCCTCGCCGTGGACTCCTGCACCCCTGCCCAACTCGACCTCGCCCGGGAGCTGAGGGAATCGATCCACGCCGCCGCGACAGCGGCCGCGATCCAGGACGCGCTGCCCATGTCTGCTGTCCGAATCATCAACGACCGCAGCGCTCAGGGCCGGGCCGCCGCGATCCTGACCCCAGAGGGCGAACGGCGCTGGCAGCTCGGCTCGGCGTCCAGCGTCGAGGACGCCCTGGGCGTGATCGCCGCCGATGCGATCAGCATCATCGCCGGCGAACGAGACGGAAAACTGGCCCTCTGCGCATCGCCGAGCTGCCAAGCCGCCTTCTTCGACACCAGCCAGAGCCGCACCCGCAGATGGTGCGACATGAACACCTGCGGAAACCGCCAGAAGAAGGCCCGTTTCAACGCCAACCAGCGCAAAGACCCGAAATCAGCGGACTGATCGCTATCCCCCAGTGGCTTGACGTGGCCCGGTTTCCAGCGTCCTAATGAGCTGAGGGCAGGGAGGCATTCGGCCTCGGCCAGGGGGTTGGACAGGGTGTCTACAGCCACAGCACACGAGTAGGGCCATGGCTGGGCGCGCCGGAGTTTCTTGGACGTCAAGGGCACTCAGACTGCGCCTACCGGCGGATCTGGGGCGCACCGTCGCGGCCGTCGTCCTGGTCGGCGCGGCCTACTATCTCGGTGCCCGTCTGGGCCTGGGCCTGTCGCTGATCGAGCGCAACGTCACGCCCCTGTGGCCGCCCAGCGGAATCGCACTGGCCGCCTTCCTGGTTCTCGGGAGGTGGACGTGGCCGGGCGTCGGACTCGCGGCGCTGGCCGTGAATCTGCCGATCAGCACCGGTCCGGTGCCGGCGCTGCTCACCGCCGCGGGCAACACGCTTGCACCGCTGGTGGCGGCGATCGTGCTCGAGCGCGTCGGGTTCCGGCGTCAGCTGGATCGCCAGCGTGACGCGCTGGCGATCGTC
The DNA here is from genome assembly GCF_044453965.1 of Kribbella sp. NPDC051586. NCBI lineage: Bacteria > Bacillati > Actinomycetota > Actinomycetes > Propionibacteriales > Kribbellaceae > Kribbella > Kribbella sp. NPDC051586. Next base: position 1,585,812 of record NZ_JBITDF010000003.1, read on the forward strand.
TTCCTGGGTGCGCTGGCGAGCATGACGATCAGCGCGACCATCGGCACCGTCACGCTCCTGTCGTCGAAAGCGATCGGCGCCGACCAGCTGGCGGGTGCGTGGGCGGTGTGGTGGACCGGCGACGCGATGGGCATTCTCGCCGTTGCCCCGTTCCTCTTGTGCCTGCCGCTGTTCCGAGAGCTGGAACCGTGGGCGGCCCGGCGCTGGATCGAAGCCGCGGTGATCCTCGTCCTGACCACGGTGCTGGTGTCGTGGACGGCGTACACCGACCTGCCCGTGTTGTTCCTGGTATTCCCGTTGCTCGGATGGGCCTCGTGGCGTCTGCAGTTGCGTGGAGCTGCTCCTGCCGCGCTGGTGGCGTCACTGATCGCAACCTGGGCGGCGACGCGCCAGCTCGGCCCGTTCGCGGGCAAGTCGCTGCTGGAAGAGATGCTGATCCTGCAGGCGTTCAACGCCACCGTCGCGCTGACGTCGTTCTTCCTCGCCGCGCTCGTAACCGAGCGGATGGGGTTCGCTCGCGCGCTGATGGTCGCGGCCACTGACCTGGAGCAGCGCGTCAAGGACCGCACAGCGGAGCTGAACGCGACCAACGACCGTCTGCGTCGCGAGATCGACCAGCGGCAGGAGACCCAGGAGCAGCTGACCCGGGAAGAGGCCCGGACCCGGCGCGAGCACCAGATCGCCGATACGCTGCAACGCAGCCTGCTCCCGGACCGGATGCCCGAGATCCCTGGCCTGGCCGTGGCCGCCCGCTACGTGCCGGCGACCGCGGACCTGCATGTCGGGGGCGACTGGTACGACGTGGTCCAGCTGCGCGACGGCCTGATCGGTCTCGTCATCGGTGATGTCGCCGGCCACGGTCTGCAAGCTGCGGCAGCGATGACAGAGCTCAGGATGGCGGTACGGGCCTACGCCGTGAACGATCCGTCACCGGTAGCGGTGATGAACAGCCTGCACCGGCTGGCCCGCGAGCTGCCGATGGCCGATATGGTGACCCTGCTCTACGTCCTGTACGACCCGGACACCGGCACCGTGCGGTTCACGAACGCAGGACATCCGCCCGCCCTCCTGATCGACAACGAGCGCACGCGGTATCTCGACGGCGGGCTGGCCCCACCGCTCGGCGTAGTCGGGCACTGGGACTATGCCGAGGCAACGCAACGACTGCGGCCTGGAGCGACTCTGCTGCTCTACACCGATGGGCTGGTCGAGAAGCGCACGCTGTCGATCCAGGACGGCCTCGATCGGCTGCTTGCGGAAGCGTGTGGCGTCGAATGGCCCGACCTCGACGGTCTCTGCGACCATCTCCTCTCGTCGCTGGCGGAGACCGGCCAGGTTGCTGACGACATCGCTCTGGTTGCGCTGCGCCCGTTGGCCCTGGCCGGCACGCCGCTGTCGCTCGACGTACCGGCCGACGCGCGCATGCTCTTCCAGGTCCGGCACGCACTGCGTCGCTGGCTCCGCGAGTCGGGTGTCAATGCGCGTGACGCCGGTGAGATCGCGATCGCCTGCGGGGAGGCTTGTGGCAACGTCGTACGGCACGCGTACGGCGCCGCGCCCGGCGACATGCACGTCGAGGCGCGGCTTGTGGACGACTCGATCCAGCTGACCGTGCGCGACCAGGGTCGATGGCGGCGACCGGCGGACCGGGGCGGAGGCCTGGGCATGACACTGATCCACGGACTCTCGGACTCGGTGGACATCGACACCGATCCTGCAGGTACGACGATCGTCATGCGACGCACCGTGGTGATCGGGGGCGAAGGGTGACCGCGTACGCGGAAGTGGACGCCTGGACGAGCAAAGGCGTCCAGATTGTGCGGATCTCCGGTGAAGTCGACCTCACCAACGCCATGGAGGTGAGAGACGCCATCAGTCGCGTCGCCTCGGTCGACGCGACCGTCATCGTCGTCGACCTGACCGAGACCGCCTACCTCGACAGCTCCGGAATCGCGATGCTCTTCCGGCTCGCCGACCGACTCGGCCAAAGCCGCCAGGAACTCCGCATCGTCGTCCCACCGGACTCCCCACTCCGAGCCGCACTCGAACTGACAGACCTACCGCAGACCATCCCGGTTCAACACACCCTCGAATGACAGGCTGTTCGCGGGGCGTGGGCACCTCGGCTCGTCGATCGACGGATGCGAGCGTCGGAACGCGAGATCTAGCGTCAGGGTCGCGAAGTACAGCCCAATGCCTGACCGGATCTCGGAGGGACGATGCGCAAGAAGGTGGACTACGACCGCACGCAGTACCCGACCTACGACCAGGGGCGCGCGCTGAGCGCGGAGGTGATGCGCTCCTGGATGGAGACCTTCACCCGGCACGCTCCTGCTCGCAGGCCGTTGACCGTTGCCGACGTGGGCTCCGGCACCGGGCGTTTCACGCCTTCACTCGCCCAGACCTTCGGCGGACCGGTCTACGGTGTCGAGCCGTTCGCACGGATGCGAGAGATCGCCGAGCGGGACGCGACGCACCCAGCCGTGATTTACCTGGCCGGCAGCGCCGAGCGACTGCCGCTCCCCGATGACAGCTGTGATCTCGTGCTGCTGTTCCTGTCTTTCCATCACGTCCAGGACCGGTCGGCAGCGGCCCGCGAGCTCGCCCGTGTGCTGCGCCCGGGTGGCCGCGTCCTGTTACGCAGCAGCTTCGCGGACCGGCTGCCGGACAAGCCCTGGTACCGGTACTTCCCCCGCGCGCGAGCCATCGAGCAGGAGGTCTTTCCGGCGTACTCCGAGGTGGTCGGGCTGTTCGAGGAGGCCGGTCTGCGCGAGGCCGGGTTCGAGCAGGTGCGGGAGCACTACACCGACAGCCTGGCCGAGTACGTCGAGCGACTGCGGCACCGAGCCAGCTCGACGTTCGAGCATCTCACCGAGGCGGAGATCGAAGCCGGCTTCACCGCGATCGAGGCGGCCGCGAGGGCAGCCACCACGGCTGAGCCCATCGCGACCGACAGCGACCTACTTGTCCTCGCACCAAACTGATGTCATGCCTTCAGACTGGGGAGCACCTCGCGGCCGAATGCCTCGAGCCACTGCTCCTGGTTGCGACCGACGTTGTGGAGGTAGATCCGGTTGAAGCCGGCGTCGACGTACCGCTGCAGCGACGCGCGATGGACGTCGAGGTCAGCGGAGACGACCATCCGGCCCTCGTAGTCCTCCACCCGCACCAGCTGCGCCATCTGGGCGAAGTCGTACGGCGACCGGACGTCCGCCTTCGGGAACCTCATCCCGCCGTTCGGCCAGAAGGAGAAGGCATTTCTCCACGCCTGCTCGTCGGTCTCGGCCCAGGACAGGTGTACCTGCAGCAGCTTCGGCAGCTCGTCCGGATCCTTGCCGGACCTTCGCGCGCCCTTGCCGAACTGATCGAGAATGCCCGCCAGCTTCTCCAGCGAGGCCGCCGGCGTGATGAGCCCGTCGGCCAGCTCGCCGGCCTTGCGTGACGTGTACGGGCCGGCCGCGGCCACATACACCGGCGGCGGTACGTCGGGCATCGTCCACAAGCGGGTCGTGTGCAGCTTGAAGAACTCCCCCGCGTGCTTCACATCCCCGCCGCTGAAGAGTTTCCTGATCACCTCGAGCGCTTCGAACATCCGCCGTACCCGCTCCGGCGCCTCCGGCCAGTACCCTCCGATGACGTGCTCGTTCAGGGCCTCCCCCGATCCGAGGCCGAGCCAGGTACGGCCCGGGTACGTCGCTTCGAGCGTCGCCGCGGCTTGGGCCACCAGGGCCGGATGCAGTCGGAACGACGGACACGTGACTCCGGGTCCGAGATCGCCGCTGGTGTTCTCGGCGAGCGAAGCGAGCACGCTCCAGACGAACGACGCCTGCCCCTGTTCGGGGACCCACGGCTGGAAATGGTCGGCAGCCATCTGCCCGGAGAAGCCGTGCTGCTCGGCCAGCACCGCGGTGTCGATCGCCTCTCGGGGCGAGAACTGCTCGAGCGCGGCCGCCAGGCCGATCTGCAGGCCGGTCATGACGCCTCCGCGGGAAACATGGGCATCACATGCCGGGCGAACAGCCGCATCTGGTCGAGCAGCTCGTCGACGGTGTTGCCGACGAACAGGCTGGCGCAGAAGTGATCAAGCCCTGCCTCCTGGTACGCCTGCACCTTCGCGCACACCTCGTCCGGCGTTCCGATCAGGTTCGCATCGAAGTACGCGTCGAGGTCGACGCCCTTCGTCATCGTCTTCGACAGCGATTTCCGGAACAGGTCGAACGCCGACCGCTCGAACCGTTCCCGTACCTGTTCCTTGGTGTTGCCCAGGCACACGACCGATTGCAGCGCGGTGGCGATCGTCGACGGATCCCGACCGGCCGCCCGCGCGTACGCCTCGACCTTCGCGCGCCCGGTGCGAATCTTGTCGGGCCCGACCTTGGCCGGCAGCCACCCGTCGCACAGTTCGCCGGCCCGCCGGAACGAACCCTCGACGTTGCCGCCGGAGTAGATCGGCAGCGGCGACTGCACCGGCTTCGGGTACGACTCGACGTCCTCGAACCGCCTGTGCTTGCCGTTGTAGGTGGAGTACCGCTGCTCCCAGAGCACCCGGAGCGACTCGATCCCCTCGGTCGTCAACCGCGCCCTCGACGCGTCCACCAGGTCCGGCGCCACGCCTTCGAACTCGTCCCGGTAGCCACCGACGGCGACGCCCAGAGTCACCCGGCCGTTGCTGAGTTGGTCGAGCGTCGCGACCTGCTTGGCCAGCAGCACCGGGTCACGCATCGGGAGCACCATGATGCCGGTGGTCAGCCGGATCACCGACGTCCGCGCGGCGATGTTGGACAGGACGACCAGCGGCTCGAAGAAGTCGGGCGGATGCGGCCACGCCTCGCGGATGAACCGCATAGTGCTCAGGTGGTCGTTGCCGCCTACGTCGTAGTACCCGAGCTGCTCGGCCTCGACGGCCACGCGCACGATGTCGTTCGCCGTCGCGAACGGGGTCGGGTACATCATTCCAGCCAGGCAAGTAGGAGCCTCGACTCCGAACTTCATCCGCTACACCTCTCTCAGCTGTCGTGTTTGAACGGCGTTCTGCACCGGTCCCGCGGCAAGTGATCCCGGCTTGGGCAGGCCGAACAGCCGCCGGCGGATGGGGTCGAGCAGGGCCGGTGGGAGTCCGGCCAGCAGGGCCAGCCTGCGCGAGTCCTTCCCGACCAGGTAGCGGGGCCGCGGGCGCGGCGTACGGATCGCTCGAGCTACCGCGGCCGCCACGACCTCGGGCGGACTGCCGCTGCGCTCGCGGGCGATGCCCTTCGTGATCGCTCTCCGGAACATGACGTCGTACAAGGGGCTGAGCGCCCGCTCCGAATCGTCGGCGAGCTTGTCCACCGCCGCGGTACGGATGCTGGCCGGCTCGATCAGGACGACCTTGACACCCCAGGGCGCAAGCTCTTGCCGGAAGCCTTCCGTGAGCGCGAACACCGCGCGCTTGGCGGCCGCGACCGGCCCGACGAACGGCATGGTGATGCGGTCCCCGATCGAGCCGATCATCACGATCCGGCCCCTGGCTGCTCGCAACTGCGGCAGGAAGGCCTGGCTGACCACGAGCGGACCGGTCACGTTGATGTCGAGCTGCCGACGGAAGGCGCCCGGGTCGACGAGTTCGAGCGGCTGGAACAGACCGACCCCGGCATTGTTGACCAGGGCATCGAGTCCACGGGCGCCCACATGCTGCGCGACGGCGCGCGCGACGTCCCGGATATGCTCCGGGTTCAGCACGTCCATCGTGAACGCGTCGAGCCGCCCGGATCCGGCCGCGAGCGCGAGCGCCCTGCCGTCCGCGGTACGGCGTACGGTCGCGAACACGTGGAAGCCCGCCGCGGCCAGTCTGAGGGCCGTCGCGCGCCCGATGCCGGTCGAAGTGCCGGTCACCAACACGTGCCGGAGGTCGCACGAGGTGTCCATGGGCCGACGGTAGGCCCGAGCTCGACACGAGCTCATCCGTCAGATGACCAGTTCAGAGGGCTTAGGTTGGAGACATGTTGTACGGCAGGGAGTCGGAGTGCCGACGGATCGAGCAGCTGCTGGGGAATCTCGTGGCCGCATCCCCGGGTGTGCTGGTGATTCGCGGCGAGGTCGGCTCCGGCAAGTCGGCTCTGCTCGAGCATGCGGCTGCATCCACAGGTGATGACGTCCGGACGCTGCGCGGGTACGGCGTACAGAGCCAGGCCGAGCTGCCCTTCGCCGCGCTGCATCAAATGCTCCGCCCGCTGCTGGACCGCATCGACGGGCTCCCGGCTCCACAGGCAGCTGCGTTGCGTGGAGCCTTCGGACTGGAACCAGCCGCGCAGCTGGATCGGATGCTGGTCGGCCTCGGCACGCTGACCTTGTTGTCCGAGGCGGCCGACGAGCGCCCCTTGCTCTGTTTGGTCGACGATGCGCAGTGGCTGGACCAGCCGTCGGCCGACACGTTGTCGTTCGTCGCCGGCCGGTTGGTTGCTGAGCGCATCGGTCTGCTGATCGCCGTCCGGGACGCTCCACTCTTCCCTGACTCGCCGGAGATCCGGCTGGAGGGCCTGGATACAGCCGCGGCTGTGTCGCTGCTGGCGCAGGCTCATCCCGAGGTGACCGGCGACCTGGTCCAGCGAATGATCGCTGAGACGTCCGCGAACCCGCTGGCGTTGCGCGAGCTGCCGACCGCGCTCTCGCCGGCGCAGCGCTCTGGAGTCGAGCCGCTCGCCGAGCCGCTTCCGCTGCCGGAGCGGCTGCAGCGGATCTACGAGGCTCAGCTGGAGACGCTGCCGACCGAGACCAGGGCCTTCCTGCTGCTGTGCGCGGCGGAGGAGAGTTCCGATCTGGCCGTGGTACTGCGTGCCGCCGCCGCGCGCGGGCTCGCACCGGAGGCGCTGATCCCTGCCGAGGCAGCAGGTGTGGTGCGAACCGAGGACACGGTCAGCGGCCGGTGGATCGTCTTCCGCCATCCGCTGCTCCGCGCCGCGACCTACCGCTCGGCAGCGGTCGCTGACCGGATCGATGCCCATCGTGCCTTGGCGCAGGTACTGGAGCGCGACGCGGACCGACGGGCGTGGCATCTGGCAGCCGCCTCCGCCGGTCCCGACGACGCCATCGCCACCGAACTCGAGCGCTGTGGCCGGCGCGCGTTAGGACGCGGCGGTCCGGCGACGGCGGCCACTGCTTTCGAGAAGGCCGCATGGTTGACGACTACGGACCCTGAGCGGGCGCGTCTGCTCTCCGCGGCAGCACAGGCCGCGAACCTGGCCGGCCAGCCGGCGCGCGCCGAGCGGCTGGTCGAGCAGTCCGACCAGCTCGCCCGCGATCCGGTGGTCCGGGCGCACAACCGGCGCCTCCGTGGGGGCATGGCGGTCGACAGCGGTTCGCCGGTGACAACACACCAGCTGCTGATGACCGAGATCGATGAGGTCGCCGCCGCTGATCCCGGGCTCGCCGCTCTGCTCCTGGTCGACGCGGTGAAGAACGCCTGGTTCGCCAACGACCAGGGCTTGGCGCACGAAGTCCTCTGTGCGCTGCACACATTGACTCTGCCGCCGGACAGTCCCCAGCAGTCCGCCGTCCAGGTCGTGCTCGAGCTGTCGAGTCGGCTCGACACGTTGACCGGCGGCTCGGAGCACGCTCGACCGGCGTACGACCATGCGCGCCGCTCGCCGGTGGAGTTCGTGCTGCAGGCCGCCGTCGCGATGTCGCTGGCTGACGACGATGCGGCGCTTGCCGCCGCCGAGACCGCCGTACGCGTGTGCCGGACAGGTGGCCAGCTCGGTCCGCTGGTCCTGTCGCTGCAGATCCTCGCCACAGTGGAGGCGCTGACCGGCCGCTACCGCTACGCCCGAGCGAACGCGACCGAAGGCCTCGACCTGGCGACCGTACTCGGACAACAGAACCGGCGCTGTCATTTCGAGGGGGTGCTGGCCTGGCTCGACGCGGTCGCCGGACAGGAGGAGAGCGCCGGCAAGCTCGCCCACAGCGCCTTGGGGCACGCCGAGGTCAACCGCGTCACGCCGGTAGTTGCCATCGGCCACTGGGCGCTGTGCCTGCTCGATCTTGGTCTCGGACGCCCCGAGCAGGCGCTCCGCGACACCGGCGGGTGTGAGCACCCGCTGATGTCGGTCCTGCAGGCCCCTGACCTGATCGAGGCCGCGAGCCGTTGCGCTGATCCGACTATGGTCCGCGAGCGCAGCCTCGCGCTCACCGCCTGGGCAGATGCCAGTGACCGGCCGGCCGCACGGGCCCTCGATCTGCGCTGCCAAGCCCTGCTGGCCGACGACGAAACCACCGCCGGCAGCCTTTACCAGCAGGCGCTGTCGATGCACGACGAGGCCGCGCGACGCGGCCAGCCCCGGCCCTTCGATCGGGCCCGAACCCAGCTCCTGTACGGCGAATGGCTGCGCCGCCAGCGACGCCCCAGCGATGCCAGGGCACCATTGCGAGCCGCTGCCGAGACCTTCGCCCAACTGGGCGCCACACCGTGGACCGAACGCGCGCGCACTGAACTACGCGCCACCGGCGCCCCCCGCACGCGGCCGTCCCAACCCACACCAATCACGAGCCTCACACCCCAGGAGCTACAGGTGGTCCGCCTCGCCCGCGACGGCGCCAGCAACCGCGAAATCGGTGCCCAACTCTTCCTCAGCCCCCGCACGGTCGCCTACCACCTGCAAAAGATCTTCCGAAAACTCTCGATCCGCTCCCGGGTAGAACTGGCTCACCTCCCCCTCGACGACGAGTCGCACTGAGCTTCAGCTCGACCTCGGCGGGCGCGGGTCTGCCACGTCGTCGTAGGCGCGCACATCGTGGCAGCGCCAACCCCCTGGGTGGTGTGGCGTGTTTGGGATAGTGTCCCCAAGCATGTTCGATGTGCGAGGCAGGACGGCCCATCTGGCGTGGTACCGGACCGATGAAGCGGCGGCCGAGGTCGCCTTCCTTCACGGCTTCTCCGACTCCGCGCAGTGCTGGGAGCCAGTGATCGGCGCGATACCCGGGATCAAGGCGCTCGCGATCGACGCACGTGGGCACGGCGAGTCCGGGCTCCCCGAGGAACCTGTCCGCTATACCGCGCACAGCGACGATGCCGCCCTCGTGCTGTCGAGCCAGCCTGGTGACGGCGGGATGATCGTGGTCGGCCACTCGATGGGCGCGATGTCGGCCGCCCACCTCGCCGCGTCCCGGCCGGACCTGGTCCGCGCGGTTGTACTGGAAGACCCGCCGACCGGCCAGCCGTCCGCAGACCGACAGGACCAGCCGTGGTCCGAGCCGGAGTGGCTCGCAGACCTCCGGGCCCTCGATCTGCCGTCACGGATCGCACAGGGCCGAGCCAACGACCCCGACTGGCCCGACGACGAACTAGAGCCCTGGGCCGTGTCAAAAGCGCAGGTCAACCCCCACCTGTTCGACCAGCCACACCAGCCCCCGCCCCCGCTAACAGACCTGCTGGCCACGATCACGTGCCCGGTACTGCTCATCCACGGAGACCCTGGCCGCGGCGGCCTGATCTCCCCGGAGTACGCCGAACTCTGCGCCCACGCAGCAGCCGGCGACTTCCGATCCGCCCACGTCCCCAACGCCGGCCACTCAGTACGCCGCGACAACCGCGCGCAGTACCTCACAGAACTCACCAAATTCCTCAACCAACACCGCTAGGCCCGCCCCCGACTAGCGAGCGTCAACTGTTCGACCTGTCAGTCCGCAAGTACCTGTTCGCGCAGGATATCGGCGTGTCCGCAATGCTGCGCCAACTCCCGCAACACCTGCAGATACACCCACCGAAGCGTGCGAGGTCCGGACTGATGCCCGGTCACGACGGCATCCAGGGGCAGGTCCGCGACCGCCTTCCGCGCAGTGGAACAGGCCTCCTGATGGGCCGCCGTGACCGACGCGATGGTGTCGTCCGCGTCAAGCCGAAAGGACTCCTCCGGACTCCGCACCAACCCGAGCGCGCGCAGAGACTCCCCGCCAACACACTGCTCGAACCACACCCTCTGCATCCAAGTAACGTGCTTCACCAGCCCAAGCAGCGTAGTCGCGGACGCCACAAGCCGCCGCCGCGCCTGCTCCTCAGTAAGAGAGTCCAGAGTCCCTTCGACAGCACTCCGATACTCCTCGACAAACGCATCAAGCTGCACACGCTCATCGTCCAGCAACACGTCGTACGAACCCATCAAAGTCTCCTCTCGATGCACCCACGCCTCATGTCGCACGAGTCGGCACAAGTCAATCAGCCCTCCGGCTCGAGGAGTTCCTGCGGTACGGCGAACGGCAGCGTCTCGCGCGTCTCCGGCTTGAGGCTGAGCCGGGGTACCAGGCGGTATGCCGGCTTCACGCCCCGCCGGTCTTCGAGACGTGCGGGAATAGCGTCCGGAAGCGGGAGGTTGCCAGCACCATGCGCTATGGGATCTATACGAAGTCGTTCGGTGAGTACGGAAGTCCGAGGGTGCTGCGCGATCTCGCCGTAGCAAGCGAGGAACACGGCTGGGACGGGTTCTTCGTCTGGGACCTGCTCAGCGCACCCACCTACGAGCCACCGGTCGCAGATCCTTGGGTCGCGCTCGCCGCGATCGCCCAAGCGACCACCAGAATCCTCATCGGCCCGATGGTCGTGCCGTTGCCGCGCCGACGACCGGCAAAGTTGGCACTCGAAGCCAGCACGCTCCAGGACCTCTCGGACGGCCGTCTGATCCTCGGCCTCGGAACAGGAGCCGGCTGGGACTACACCCGCTTCGGCGAGTCCGCCAGCCGCAGGGAACTAGCCGAACGCCTCGACGACGGAGCCGACCTCCTACACAAGTTCCTCACCGGCGACCCCGTCGAGCACACCGGCAAGTACTACCACGCCACCGACGTACGCATGCCGGCCAGCAACATCCCGATCTGGACCAGCGGATTCTGGCCGCGAACCGGCCCGGTACGAGGCGCACGCAACGCAACCGGCCTCTTCCCGCAGATCCGAGACGAGTCCGACGACTTCCGCCTACCCACCATCGCCGAACTAACCACCATCCGCACCAACTTCGAAGCCTCCGGCGGCCCCCCAAATCCCGACATCGCCATCTGGTCCCCCAACCAAGCCGGCACCCCCAACGCCCAAACAGCAAAGCAGTACGAGGCAGCCGGCGTCACCTGGTGGCTCCAAGACGGCTCCGAAATCCCACCCACCGAACTCCACCACCGCATAACCACCGGCCCACCCACCTAACCAGCGAACCCCTCAGACAGCCGAAGACGCTCGCATCCGAGTACTCGAGAACCCAGATCACATCGCGCGAGCATTCCGCTCCCATCGAGCCAGGCGGCCCGCGGGTCCGCTCCCGAGCCGCCTTGTGCAGCCTTCGACTCCTCGAATCGCACCTCGAATGGGCAACCGCGCCTCGTACCAACGCTGCACCACCTTGCCGGACTCGGGCCGCGGATCCGGGTCCAGGGCTGCGCGCCGCGGAGGTGGCCCGGGACGAGATCTGAACCTACGAACGAGTCCCGGGCCGGCGGTTGGTCTTCCCGTACGAGCACGAGGGCCTGACCGGCTCCGTCCAACTCGACTTCGTCTACAACGAGAAACTTCCGATGGACCCGAACGGTTGCCGATCGGCGACGCCTGGCTGCTGACAGCCGGCCCCGAGGACGTCTCCCCCACCCTCATCCGGCAGGTGCTGCACCCCAAGTCGAAATCCTTGGACTTCGAACCGGCGTCGGTGCTCGCCTGGGATGTCGACTGGGGAAATTTCCTCGACGAGTACCCCTGGATCGAAGGCACCGCCGAAGCCTGGAAGCAGCGGCTCGCTCTGGCATTGGAGCGTTCCTTCCACGCCAGCTGATTGCGGGTGGGTTCACGCTCGCTGTTGGGTGCGAACGGTTTCATGGTGCGGGCTAGTCGCCGACGGTGCGGTGCGGGCCCAGGTCCAGGCGAACCGCAGGATGAGGGCGAGAAGGATCAATTCCAGGACGATGCCGAGGCCGTAGAAGAACAGCCAGGACGCGCCCGCCGCGTTGAATGCCGTGACGGGGATGTAGAGCGAAGCCACGATGAGGTTCGTGATGCGGTTCGCCCTGGCGGGCAGCGTCATCGACAGCACGACCATGAGGATCGGGATGGCCACGAGGGCCAGCGCCGTGGTCGAAAAGGTCTGGGAGAGGTCGAACTCGAAGACCTTGCCGCCGAGAATGTCCTTGACGACGCCGGGCGTGAAGAAGTTGAGAATGTCCACGTAGGCGTAGAGGAACATGAAGCTTGTCCACGTTGCGGCGAGCTTCGCTCGCACCGGGACCGGCTGGTCTTCCAGGGTGGCACCTGTTCTCATCATGGGCTCCGTTGTCGTGGTGTGGATCAGTAGGTCCACGATCGCCTGGCCCGGCGGCGGGCGCCTCGGCCCGGAGGCTCGGGTTGCCTGGCCGATGGCACGGTCTCCCTCTAGTGCTTTCGGCTGGTACGCGGAGGCGCGCCGAACCCTAGGCTGGAGCCGTGGTCACTATCCGGCGCTCCATCTGGCATGAGCCGCGGCCTGCTGACGCCCCACCCGTCGGTCGGCTCGACTGGCTGCTGGTGGGCGTGTTCGCGGCCGCCGCCTTGGTCGAGGGCATCGTTCGGCCGGGCTTGGCCTGGCGGCCTCTTGTGACGGTGCTCGCCCTGGCGCTGATGCCTGCCTTGCTCTGGCGGCGGAGCCGCCCCCTGATGGCCGCCCTGTCCGGGTGGGGCATCGCCGGGCTGCTCTCGGTCCTCCAGCTGGCTGCGCACGCCGAGGACCTCGGCCTCGACTCCATGACGGCCGTCGTGATCCTGCTCTACTCCCTGGTGCGATGGGGCTCGGGCCGGGAGATCGTTTTGGGTACGGCGTTCGTGACAGTCGTCGTCTTACTGGGGATGTATGCCGCCTCCGTGGGCTGGGCCGAGGTCTTTGGCGGAAGCGTCCTTTTGCTGCTGGTCGTCGCCCTCGCGGTGGTGTTCCGCTACCGCGCCGACCTCTGGCATCGCCGACAGCGCGAGATCCGCAATCAGGAGCGGGTGGCGCTGGCGCGCGAGCTGCATGACACCGTGGCCCACCACGTCTCGGCCATCGCGGTACAGGCGCAGGCCGGTCGCGTGGTGGCAGGTATCCAGCCTGAGAAGGCTGCCGAGGTACTGGCCGCAATCGAGCGTGAAGCGTCGCGAACCCTGGCGGAAATGAGATCCATGGTGCGGGTGCTGCGTGAGGAGGAAGCCGTCGCCTACTCACCGCAGCTGGGTATCGCGGACCTACCTGCTCTGGCGCGCGCGGACGCGACGCCCACCGTCGAGGTCTCGCTGGACGGTTCGTTGACCCGGCTGGCACGACCCGTGGACGCCGCGCTCTATCGGCTCGCGCAGGAGTCGCTGACCAACGCCGTACGGCACGCCAGGAGCGCGACCCGCGTCGGGATCGACGTACGCCGGGAAGGCGACGCCGTCAGACTGCGTGTCAGCGACGATGGACGGACCGAGCCGGGGCCGGGCCCGGGGCCTGGGTTCGGCCTGCTGGGCATGGCCGAACGGGCCCAGCTCCTCGGCGGATCGTTCTCCGCAGGCCCGAGGCCCGGGGGTGGCTGGGTGGTCGAGGCCGTGCTCCCGGTGGAGGCGTTGGGATGAGCATCCGTGTTCTTGTAGCCGACGACCAGGACTTGGTCCGGACCGGGTTGGTGATGATCCTCGGCGCGCAACCCGATCTCGAGGTCGTCGGGGAGGCAGCAGACGGGCTCGCAGCGCTCGACATGGCGACCCGGCTGCGTCCCGATGTCCTCCTCGTCGACATCCGGATGCCCGGGCTCGACGGCGTCGAGGTGACGCGGCGCCTGGCCGGGCCAGACGTGGCCGACCCGATGGCGGTCGTCGTGATCACCACCTTCGACCTCGATGAGTACGTCCTCGGCGCCCTACGCGCCGGCGCCCGCGGCTTCCTGCTCAAAGACGCAGGCCCGGACCTCCTCGTGCAGGCCATCCACGCGGCCGCCAACGGCGACGCCCTGATCGCCCCCAACGTCACCCGCCGCCTCCTGGCAACCTTCGCCAACCAGGCACCGGCGGTACCGATCCAGCCCACCTCCCCGCTCACCGACCGCGAGGAAGAGGTGCTCGCACTGGTGGCACGAGGCCGGACCAACGCCGAAATCGCCACCGACCTCTTCGTCGGCCTGAGCACAGTCAAGTCCCACATCGCATCGCTAATGACCAAGCTCGGCGCCCGCAACCGCGTAGAAATCGCAATGTGGGCCCACGACACCAAACGCGTCAGAGCAAATTAGCGGGCACAGATCGCAACGCAGCCAACCGCGCCGGGCACCGGTGGGCATACCTCCACGATGGCCATTCAGGCTGATGAACTCTCGCACCGCCAGCGCGGGGCCGCGGGCGAAGCCACCGGGAGGTGGTCGGCGATCCGGCACGAGCAGGCGTCACCCGCAATGGAATACGTAGGTGCTGCAAGCACCCGAGGCTCGTCCGCGCCCGTCGGCACAGACGAGTCTCATCGTGGTCGGGCGGTACGCCGCCAGAGCAGCACCGGCGCGATCCCGACCGCCACGATCGCCACTAACGGCCGCCAGGCGACGTCGTCCCGGAAGACTCCCTCGAGCAGCGCCGTCACCATCAACACCCCGACCAGCACCCAGTCGCGCGACACCCGTTCGGGAACGTCGGCTGCGCGGCGCCTCGGCCGACAGCGAGCGCGGGGGCGTTGCTGATCACACGCCCAGCCTAGGGATCGCCGCGGCCTCGGGGACCGACCGAAAGAACGAGACCCCGCTCCTCCCAACGGCCGAGCAGGCTCCGGCCTCGACGCCGATGTGCGCCCGCCGCGACGCGGCGAGGGTTGTCACATGATCACTGTTGAGTCACTGACCCGGAGGTACGCCGGCTTCACCGCCGTCGACAACGTCTCCTTCACCGCCCTGCCTGGGCGCGTGACCGGCTTCCTCGGCCCGAACGGCGCCGGCAAGTCCACCACGATGCGCGTCATGGTCGGCCTGACCGTCCCCACGTCCGGCACCGCGACCATCAACGGAGAACGGTTCGCCGACCTCCCCAACCCCGGCCTCGAGGTGGGCGTCCTCCTGGACGCCTCCGCCCAGCACGCCGGCCGCACCGGACGCGAGATCCTCACGATCGCCGCGGACACCATGGGTCTGCCCCGCCGCCGCGTCGACGAGATGCTCGAGCTCGTCAGCCTGACATCTTCGGAGGCCAAGCGCCGGGTGCGCAACTACTCCCTCGGCATGCGTCAGCGACTGGGCATCGGCACCGCACTGCTCGGGGACCCCCGGGTGCTGATCCTCGACGAACCGGCCAACGGGCTCGACCCTGCCGGGATCCGGTGGATGCGCGACCTGCTGACGGGCTTTGCCAGCCAGGGCGGCACCGTCCTGTTGTCCTCACACCTGCTCCACGAGATCGAGGTCATCGCCGACGACCTGGTCGTGATCGGCAAGGGAAAGGTCGTCGCGTCCGGCAGCAAGGAAGAGCTGCTGGCCGCAGCGGGGACGCTCGTCCGGTCGACGTCACCGCGCGACCTCGCGCACGCCCTCGAACGGGCCGGGATCCCCAGCACGCTCGCAGGGGACGGCTGGGTCCGCACGGATGCCGACCCGGCTCGGGTCGGGGCGGTGGCACTGACAGCTGACATCGCCCTCACCGAGCTCCGGCCCGCCGAGGGCACCGGGCTCGAAGACATGTTCCTGTCCCTCACTGCCGACGCCCAACGCGAAGGAGTTGCGGCATGACCGCCACGATCGTCCCTCCCGACACCATCGAGGCCGAGCCGGCCCGACGGACCGCCCAGCCCATCCCGACCACCCGACTCGTCAAGGTCGAGCTGCGCAAGATGTTCAACACCCGCTCGGGATTCTGGATGCTCATCAGCATC
This sequence comes from Kribbella sp. NPDC051586, assembly GCF_044453965.1. NCBI lineage: Bacteria > Bacillati > Actinomycetota > Actinomycetes > Propionibacteriales > Kribbellaceae > Kribbella > Kribbella sp. NPDC051586. The sequence goes on from NZ_JBITDF010000003.1 coordinate 1,601,645, forward strand.
GGCGTCCTGTCGCCCATCTCGGCCGGGTCGCTCCTCGTCCTCGGCCTCAACAGCGACGTCACCTACCAGAACTTCGTGAGGGCGAGCGGGTTCCCGATGTCGGTGATCTTGCCGATCATCGCGATCCTGGCCGTCACAGGTGAGTGGAGCCAGCGAAGTGGGCTCACGACCTTCACGCTGGTGCCGAGCCGCGGCCGCGTGATCGGCGCCAAGGCGATCGCGACCCTCCTGGTGGGCCTCGGCGCCGTCTCCGTCGCCTTCGCGGTCGGCGCCCTCGGCAACGTGGCCGGGTCCGCGCTCGCAGGCGTCGACACCGCGTGGGACATTTCGTTGTCCATGGCACTCCAGATGATGCTCTACAACCTGGTTGGCATGGCCTTCGGCTTCGCCCTCGGTGTCGTGCTGCGCAACCCCGCAGCCGCGATCGTGGGCTACTTCGTCGCTTCACTGGTCATGCCGGGCATCCTCGCGCTCCTGGCTCAGGTGCGTTCGTGGTTCGAGGACCTGCAGCCGTGGATCGACTGGCACTACACGCAGGTGGCGCTCCTCAATGGCGCCACGAACACTGTCAAGGAGTGGGCGATGCTCGGCTCGACCACGATGATCTGGATCGTCATTCCCCTCGTCGTCGGGCTGTCGTTCCTGCGCCGCTCCGAGGTCAAGTAGCCACACACGCGAGCGGCCCTATCCGGAACTCATCTGCACGTTCCGGATACCGCCGTTTCGTGGTGGATCGGCTCAGCGCCCCGGTCATGACGTCGCCTGGCGACGAGAAGGGCGACCACAACCATGACCACCTCCACCCCGCCACCTGAGCCAGGCCGCACCGCTCCACACAGGAACCGCCCGGTCCCCCTCGTCATCGGCATCCTGCTCGCCCTCGTGGGCCTCCCGCTGCTGCTCGGAGGGGTCGGGCTCGGCTGGGCGATGCAATCCTCCGTGACCAGCAGGGCCGGATCCTTCTCGTCGACCCCGATTACAAGCCCGACTGGGACCATCCCGGCGGCATGATCGAGGCCAACGAACCACCTGTCAACGGCCTCATCAGGGAGCTCAACGAAGAGCTCCATCTCGAGCTGGTGCCGGACCAACTCGCGCTCTCGTGCATCGATTGGATGTCGCCCCACGGCCCCTGGGACGACTCGTTGATGTTCATCTTTGATGCCGGACAACTACCCGCCGACCAGATTGCGCGACTCGAGCCGGACCACGACGAGCTGCGGCGGTACGCGTTCCTCGACCTACAGCAGGTACAACAGCGTCTACGCCCATACGTTTGGCTCCGCGTGGAAGCTGCTCTCAAGGCCACCGAATCGCGGACGGTCGCGTACCTCCACGATGGCCATCCGGCCTGACGGAACTCTCGCCGGCCAGCGCAGGGTCGACGGGTCTCCGGAGGTGGCGGAAGATGCAAGGCAAAGCGTGGAACAACGGCGCACACCACCTGTCTGGCGCCGGGTACGGGCTGAAGATTCGCATCGTGGACCGGGACAGCGTCTTGATCCGGCGTGGCCCGACATTGTGCTGACCGTTCCGGGTGAAGGTGAAGTAACAGTCCAGTTGTCCGCCTCGTTTTGGCGGACGTGCAGTGAGCTCCGCAGTGCCGCGATCGGGCGCTGGCTTCTTCGATCCGGCCTGGCTCCGTGGCCACACGGTACCCCGCCTACGATTCGTTTGATCCAGCTGAGCGGCAACCGCTTCGCCGTGGACGCCGACACGACGAGCGGCGCCACTCAGCGGTAGTCAGCGCTCGGGCGCGAGCGGGTGTTGCTGACCATCGAGTACGTGTGTGCTCTGGGCACGAGGCTCGTGCGGCCCTCGCTGGGTCCGGCGCTCGTCGCGGTTGGGCGGCAGCACGTGGCAGTCACTCGCGAGCGATAGCGGGCGCAGCGCGGGCGGCAGCCCGTATGTCCCGGCGGTAGCCGGGGGTGGGCGGGGTGCACGCGTAGCAGGCGCGTTGAGGAGCGGAGCGACGAAGGTAGCGCCTGCATAGCGGGCGGGGGCATTCACTCCCCCAGCTCTTACCTACCGGATTCGCATGCCTGAGATGGCTCTCGCGATCACCAGGCGTTGGATTTCGCTGGTGCCTTCGAAGATGGTGTAGATCTCTTCCAGCGTCGCGGGGATTGGCGCGCGGACGGGCGTACTTGATCTCTGACCTGCGGCTTCGTCTCTCAACGGTCAGCATCGGTGATCGCGGCTTCTCAACCTCCCACGTAGCAGTGACGTAGCAGAAACTTGCCTCATGCAACCTTTTCTGACGGCCGACGAGCCCCTTGCGGCACTCTTCGGGGAGGCGCGGATCATGGAGGTATGACAGTTGGTTCACGACTAGCTTGAGCGGGTTCGCGCGGACTTCCGACAGCTGGCGGCGTCGGCCGACAACATAATGCGCAGGCCCTCGAACCACCGGCAACCGCGGGATGGGCTGCCGTGCAGCCAAGCGCGAGTCCGTCGAGCTCGCCTATGCCACAACGGCCCACCGCGCACAAGGTGCCACCATCGACACCGCGCACCTACTCGTCACCGACAAGCTCACACGAGCCCTCATGGACGCCGGCATGACCCGCGGCCGCCACAGCAGCCGCGCGTACGTCGCCACTCATACGTCGACCGCCGAGATGCATGAGCCCCAGTTCCCGCAAACCATGCAGGACGTCCTGCAGAGCGTCCTCGAACAAGACGGCATCGAGCGCTCTGCCCACGAGATGATGCGCAAGAAGCTCGACGACGGAACCCGCCCTGACCGCCTCCTCCCCATCCACGAACACCTCTGCCAAGAAGACGCTCGCGAACGCTACCGCCCCGCCATCTCCATCAGCAGCCTAGACGCCATCGATGAAGCCGCCCTCCAATCCTCCGCCTTCGGCCCGCTCATCACCGCGCTACGCCGCGCCGAGCACCTCGGCCTCGACGTCCCCACCACCCTCCGCCAGGCCGTTGCCCAGTCCTCCCTCACCGATGCGAAGGACATTAGCGTCCGTCCTACACGCCCGCGTCGAACGACTCACTACGCGAGCCGAACGGCGTACGCGCATAAAATCACCCACACTCATCCCTGGCGTCGCAACGCCGTCCACCCACGTCTCCAACCCCACCTACAAGGCCGCTCTCCAAGAGATCGAGTCCCAGATCGCACAACGCGCAGACTGGCTCGGGGAACAAGCTGCGTCAGCCAACGAGCCTTGGTTCCGGCTGGTTGCCGATTCAGCGTCAGACAAGATCGCCTTGAGGCACCAAGTCGTCCGTGACATCGCGGCCTACCGCGAGACGTGTCAGGTTTCCGGTCTTGATCCTATTGCAACCCCACCAACCGCTGCGTACGCCCAGCTGCGCCATCACGGCCACCTCAAGGTTCGGCTGAGGGAATCGCACAAGCGGCCACCCCTTGCGCCACGTCCCCAGACGGCGATTTCGGCGTGAAGCCCACCGTCGGACGCTGATGCCCACGGTAATCTAGTCGCGCCCAGCTTGCACGCCTTCTCGCCATGGGGATGTCCAAACCGAGAGGACGGTAGTGCTCTATGGTTTATCTGGGGCGTCGGGCTGTCCGATGGATCCAAGGCTTGAGGCCATCGGGCTTCTGAGCTGGATCCGTCGACTCGACGGCAGGTATGGGGTAGCCGGCGAGACGCCGGATGGGGGTGGGTATGGCAAGCAAGCTGGACGTCCAGAAGGCCGATGTGCTGGCCAAGGCGGTGTCGGCCGGGACGCATGGTCATGACAAGTCGGCCGACCCTGGCAAGCTGAAGATGTTCCTCGAGCAGTACTACCGGCATGTCGCAGCAGAGGATGTCGCCGAGCGTCAGCCGATCGACTGCCTGGGCGCCGCACGGCATCACTATAAGTCAGCGATGGTTCGCCCACCGGGAACTGCGAGGTTGGACGTCTTCACACCCACGCTGGAGGAGCACGGCTGGTCCGCGATCGGACGGACCGTCATCGAGATCGTCAGCGACGACATGCCGTTTCTCTTAGACAGCGTCTTAATGGCGATCACCGAGCAAGGCCTTGAGGTCGCTGGCGCGATCTATTCTCAGTTCATCGCGCGGCGCGACGCTGGCGGGGCACTGCAGGAGGTGCTCGACGAGTATGCACTCGCTGACGACAAGGGCCTGGTCCGCGAGAGCTGGATGCATCTGGAGATCGAGCGGATCGCGGACGTCGCCGTGCAGCGCACCCTGGGGCAGGCGCTGCGGAGGGCGCTGCCCGACGTCCGTGCGGCGGTCGAGGACTGGCCGAAGATGCACGAGAAGGCGGTCAGCATCGCCGCCGGGCTGACGGCCGACGACCTGCCGGTCTCCGAGAGCGAGGTGGAGGAGACCCGCGAGCTGCTCGAGTGGCTCGCCGACGAGCACTTCACCTTCCTCGGCTACCGCGAGTACGACTTCACCATGGAAGGTGAGCAGGGCGTCCTATGCGCGCGCGCCGGCACCGGCCTGGGTGTGTTGCGTGATAATCCGACGGCTGGCATAAGAACCGTGAAACTGCCGCGAGAGGCCAGCAAGATGGCTCAGGAGCGGAAGCTGCTGATCCTCACCAAGGCCAACTCCCGCTCTACGGTGCACAGGTCGGCTTACCTGGACTACGTGGGCATCAAGCAGTTCGACGAGAACGGCAACCCGTTCCGAGAGTGCCGGTTCATCGGTCTGCTGTCGTCGACGGCGTACACCGAGAGCATCGTGCAGGTGCCGCTGCTGCGACGCAAGGCGCTGGCGCTATTCCGCCAGACCGGCTTCGAGCCAAACGGTCATCGCGGCAAGGGCCTGCTCGACGTACTGGAGACCTACCCACGCGACGAGCTGCTGCAGGCACCTGTGGAGGACCTGCTCCCCATCGTGCAGTCGGTGCTGCACCTGCAGGAGCGGCGCGCGGTCAAGCTGTTCGTACGGCGTGACGTCTACAACCGGTACCTGTCCTGCCTGGTGTACCTGCCGCGTGACCGCTACACCACTGCGGTCCGGCTGAAGATGCAGCAGATCCTGAAGGACGCCATCGGCGCCGAGACGGTCACGTACGCCGCCTACGTCACGGAGTCCGTGCTGGCCCGCGTGCACTTCGTAGTGCGGATGACGCAGCGCGAGACGGTCGGCGAGTACGACGCGCATCTGCTGGAGCAGCAGGTCATCGAGGCGACCCGGGCGTGGCAGGACGACTTCACCGCCGCGCTGCACGCACAGGGCGGCGACGGTGCGGTCACCAAGCTGTCCCGCCGGTACGCCAACGCGTTCCCGGAGGCGTACAAGGAGGACTTCGACGCGCGCGTCGCGGTCAACGACGTACATGTCCTGGAGAGCCTGCCGTCCGACAACGGGCTGGCCATGTCGCTCTACACCCCGCTCGACGAGGAGTGGGAAGGCGAACGGCGCTTCAAGGTGTTCCGCACCGGGTCGTCGCTGTCGCTCTCACAGGTCCTGCCGCATCTGAGCGCGATGGGCGTGGAGGTCGTCGACGAGCGCCCGTACGAGATCCGCTGCGACGACGGCCCGATGGCCTACATCTACGACTTCGGCCTGAGAGCACCGGAGGACACCGAGGAGCGCGAGGAACTGCGCAAACTCTTCTCCGACACGTTCCAGGCTCAATGGTACGGTGCCGCGGAGAGCGATGCGCTCAACGGACTAGCGATTCGCTCAGGCCTGAATTGGCGCCAGATCTCGCTCATACGTGCATACGTCAGATGCCACCGCCAGATCGGGACTCGGTTCAGTGGCGACTTCATTGATTCCTGCTTGTTGAAGTACAGCGAGGTGATCACCCTCCTCTACCAACTGTTCGAGGCACTGTTCGATCCGACTCGTGGGGATCTGAATGGACTGCATCGCCATGAGCAGTCACTGACGTTGGAGAAGGAGATCCTAGCCGCGCTCGACACGGTGCAGAGCCTGGACGAGGACGAGATCCTGCGATCGTTCCTGACGCTGGTGAAGGCAACGCTACGGACTAACTACTTTCAGGCGGGCGCCGACGGCCGGCATCGTGAGTACATCTCGCTGAAGTTGGAATCCAGAGCGATCCCGGACCTACCGCAGCCACGCCCGATGTACGAAAGCTTCGTCTACTCGCCGCAGGTCGAGGGATCATTCCTGCAGTTCGGCAGTCCACTAATTCGCGGCGGCCTGATGTTGTCGGACCGGCGGGAGGACTTCCGGACCGAGGTGCTCGGCCTGGTGAAGGCGCAGATGGTGAAGAACTCGGCATTGGTCGCCGTGGGCGCGAAGGGCGGGTTCTACGCCAAGCAGTTGCCGGATCCGTCCGTCGACCGGGACGCATGGCTGGCCGAGGGCATCGCGTCGTACAAGACCTTCATCTCCGGGTTGCTGGACATCACCGACAACATCGTTGCCGGTGACATCGTTCCGCCGCGCGACGTGGTCCGGTACGACGGTGACGACGCCTACCTGGTCGTTGCCGCCGACAAGGGCACGGCGACGTTCTCCGACATCGCGAACGGGGTCGCGAAGGAGTACGGCTTCTGGCTGGGCGACGCGTTCGCGTCCGGCGGCTCGGTCGGCTACGACCACAAGGCGATGGGAATCACCGCCCGCGGCGCGTGGGAATCGGTCAAGCGGCACTTCCGCGAGATGGGCCACGACTGCCAGGCGGAGGACTTCACCGTCGTCGGCGTCGGCGACATGTCCGGCGACGTGTTCGGCAACGGCATGCTGCTGTCCGAGCACATCCGGCTGGTCGCGGCGTTCGACCACCGGCACATCTTCCTCGACCCGACGCCCGACGCCGCCTCGTCGTTCACCGAGCGGCGGCGGCTCTTCGACCTCCCGCGGTCGTCCTGGGCGGACTACGACGCGTCGCTCATCTCCGCCGGCGGCGGCGTGTTCCCGCGGACCGAGAAGGCGATCCCGATCTCCACCGAGGTGCGCGACGCGCTCGGTATCGAAGGCAGTCCGGCGAAGCTGACGCCGGCCGAGTTGATGAACGCAATCCTGAAGGCGCCGGTCGACCTGTTCTGGAACGGCGGCATCGGCACGTACGTGAAATCGTCCGGCGAGTCCAACGCCGACGTCGGCGACAAGGCCAACGACGCGATCCGGATCAACGGCTCCGACCTGCGGGCCCGGGCGGTCGGCGAGGGCGGCAACCTCGGCTTCACCCAGCTCGGCCGGATCGAGTACGCCGCGGCCGGCGGCCGGATCAACACCGACTTCATCGACAACGTGGCCGGCGTGGACACCTCCGACCACGAGGTGAACATCAAGATCCTGCTGGACAAGGTGGTTGCCGACGGCGACCTCACCGAGAAGCAGCGCAACGACATCATCGCGTCGATGACCGACGAGGTCGGCGCGCTAGTGCTGAAGAGCAACTACCGGCAGAACATCGCGCTCGCCAACGCGGCCGAGCAGGCCCCGGCGCTCCTCGATATCCACCTCGCTTGGATTCGGCGGCTCGAGCAAGACGCTCCGCTCGATCCGGCAATCCAGGCTCTCCTCGAAGAACCGGAGTTCAGACGCCGCAGGGCCGAGGGACGTGGGCTGACGTCGCCGGAGCTGTCGGTGCTGATCGCGTACACCAAGCTCGTGCTCAAGGCGGAGCTGCTCACGACGACGCTCCCGGACGACCCGTTCCTCAAGCACAAGCTCGCCAGCTACTTCCCGAAGGCGATCCAGGAGCGGTTCGAGGACCAGATCCAGAGCCACCAGCTGCGGCGCGAGATCATCACCACGCAGGTCGTCAACGAATTCGTGAACACGTCCGGCATCACGGCGTACCACCGGCTCTCGCTCGAGACCGGCGGGACCGTCGAGGACGTCGTCCGCGCGAACCTCGCGGCCAGCAGGATCTTCTCGCAGCCGGAGCTGCTGTCGCGCAACGCCGAGCTGGACAACATCGTCGACGCCGAGACCCAGACCCACATGCGGCTGGAGACCCGGACGCTGGTCGAACGCGCAACGCGCTGGCTGGTCAGCAACCGGCGGCCTCCGGTCGACATCGAGGAGCTCATCGAGTTCTTCGGTCCGGGGATCGCGAAGCTGACCGCGGCGCTGCCCGACGTACTGCGGGGTCGTGAGCTGGCCCTGTTCGAGCAGCGCCGGGAAAGCCTTGTGCAGAAGGGTGTTGCGGACGATTTCGCAACCCGGATCGCCGTGCTGCCCCCGGCGTACGCCGGACTCGGCATCGTCGAGACCGCGTCCCGCGAGGACATCGACATCCTCGAAGTCGCCAAGATCCACTTCGCCCTCGGCGAGCGGCTGCAGCTCACACGATTCCTCGACCAACTCGATCCAGCAGCGAGCGTCACCCGGCCGGTGCTTACGTCAGTCCAAGACTCGCGACACAAAGCCCTCCAACTGAAGACAGCCAGAGCTCTCAAGAGCTCACCAGGGGACGCCTCGTCTACGCGCACGCCTACCTAAGCGAAGCGCACCGGATGCAGGCGCTGGTTGACCGTCGATGACCTCACGCGGGGCAGTGAAGGATTGAAAGCTGGTTGCCATCGTGCGCAACTGCGACAACAGCACAATCATCAGCGCTCGGCAAGCAGTCGATAGCCTCAACCGGAGAGCAAAGCCGACAGATTTCTACCCCTTGCAGCGTATCCCAAAGGCGGATGGTCTGATCTCGCCCGGCCGACATAGCTCGATGATCGCTCACTGCCGCGATCGCAATCACTCCACCTGGATGCGATCCAAGCAGTGTCGGCGTGAGCGCTGCGTTAGGTCCCTCAATCGACAACAGATCCCCACTTTCGGTGCCTAGCAGAATCTGCCCACCTGCCAGCACGGCAACGCTGCTAACCACGCTATTCAGCCGAAGTAGCTGAATGGGCTCGGCCTCGCCATCCGCAGACCAGAGTGCGACCACTCCCTCTTGATCACCTGTCATCACATTACCGTTAGGCAGTCCAGCGATTGCCGTAATTGCGCGAGGCAATCGTCCCAAAAGCGTCGGGTCAAGGACTGACGTCGTGGGATGCCATCGATTGATCCGCCCGTCTACCCCACCTGTAAGAAATCCGCCATCCGGAGCGGGTGCCATTACACTCACCCAACCGAACGACGCCGATTCAGAGAATTCTCCGCTGGGAGTCCACTTCCTCAGGGACGGCGTGAAGAAGCCTCCTGCGGAGAAGTAGTCTCCGCCAGCCGTTACGACGACCGCGACAGAATCCGTTTGCAGACCTAGACTCGTGGGGGTCACCTCGTCCGCCCGCCACAACTTAACGTACCCGTCATCGCGAGCGGTCAACACGCTGCCGTCAGGGCCACAGGCGATCGCGCTCATCCTCAGGCGATCATTGTGGATCTCCTCAGGATCCGACCGGATTTCAACGTCCCAGATAAATATCTCGCCCGATGTATCGAGGGCAACAATGCGACCATCCGTCAGCGCCGCGATCGCAAGGACACGACTCGACATCTTCACACGACCGATCCGCCTCTGCGAATCGTTAATACTCCACACTGTGAGAAAGCAATCTGCCGTCGCAAGGACAACATATCCACTACTCAACGCAATCGCCGTGTCTACATAGGATTCACGAACATCGAAGGACACTTTGCTAGAATCAGGAGCGAAGATAGCGGACACAGGTGACATTGGATCTAATATGCGTACCACATGTCCACCACGACGTGTGGCAACAACGGATAGGGCTCGACCATCAGGCAGTCCGCAGAAACTGATGACCTGTTCCCCGTACGACAGACAAATCGGCTCCGATCGCCTTCCAACTGAAGACCAGTAGAGAACACGTTGGTCAGCGGTGTACGCAAGAAGGCCGCCATTGGGCAATGGAGCTAGGAGTTCTGCACATATCCGCCCGAATTCCGCTGCGGTGAACGCACGACCATCATCACTCCAGACATGGACACTACCCTGCTCAGAGACCCCGCCTGCACGATCCCTGCACGCGGTGACCAGTCGCCCGTCGGCTAACGTGGTCATGGCCGATAGCGGTCCATCCACTTCCCCCATCAGGCGAGGCGTGCTGTCCGGCGTGGAGGGATCGAGGATCCAAACTCGCCCGTCTGAGCCACCGATGCCCAGTCGGCCATCCAGCAGAGCCGACGCCTGCGGCGCGCCTGCGACGCGGAATGCGCCACCCACCTCCATCGGCCTAGCCTTCGACGAGGCCAGAGACCAGCGAAGGAGCCTCCCCTCCTCCGTCACTGTTACAACGCCGCCCCCTGCGATGCCAATCATCATCTGCTGTCGAAGTTTGACCGCCATCGATGCAGCAGGCTTCTCCGAGTCGGCAAGTACAATCGTCGGGATGATCCCCGGATCAGCCATAACTTGTAGCCTTTTCGCGCAGGCTTCAGCAACTACCCATGCCTCGCAAGCGAGCGCTTCCAGGCATAATTGGCGCAACACGAATCCAGGTTCCGTTTTGCCAGCGGACTCACGTAGATTCAACGCCTGCCTCTGGACGACGTTTAGCATGCTACGAGCTCCGGTGAGTCGAGACATACCTCGAGCCGCTGTTCGCAAACTCGCAAGGACGTTGTCGACACCGGAGATGCGAATGGCGTGCTCGATCCAGTAGACATCACCGAGCAGTGCGTCGAGTCGATCCCGATCGGCGCTAATCGCATCAGGATACGAGTCGAAGAAATAGCTGGGGGGTACCTCATCTGGATCGACCGCTCGCCATTCTTTACGCTGCCAGTCTAGCGACCATTCCGTCAATCGTTTCAGGTACTTCGGATGGCTGGTATATGGATTCGCCAGACAATGTTCGAGCAACGATGCATGTGCAAACTGGTAGCGCTTCTGCCTGGCGTGCAACGCGACCGGTTGCAGGCTCCGGCCCGCTGACTCCTCGACAAACCTGCCGATCTGCAGCAGGGGTCGCGACGTAAGCTCCCCGATGTCCATAATAGACAGGGGTCCGGCCGCCGCTGTGAGGCAGCCGAGTATATCGACTGCAAGTTCACTCCTGTGTCGACTCAGAAGGCCAGCTATCTCCTGCTCAGCCAATGACCGCTGATATTGGGCGTACTCAGATTCGCGGAGCTCAACTAGCGTTGCACGCCGAAGCGGATGCTCGACAGCTACATCCTGCGGTAACTCTGGATGTGGCCGTCCGGATACGAGCACATGCGAGTGATGCCCAGCATGCTGCGGAAGAACACAGGCCACGCTGGGCACAGTGTCTGGCCGTAAGTCTTCGTCCAAGGCGTCGACCACAAGCAATAGATGTCGATCGAGTGTGGAGGCGCGAACTGTCGCACGCTCCCAGAGTAATCTGAACTGATCACGATCGGCCACCGGCGTGACTTCGCCAAGCAACTCTGCCAACTGTGGAACGACTGCGGCGAGGAAGCGATTGCTATCCGCATCCGACTCGCGCATTGACAAGAAATAGGCGACCACGTCAACATCTTCAGGCATCGTGTCCGTAGCGACACTTGAAAGCAACGCAGTCTTGCCCGCCCAGGCGCCTCCCACAATATACCGGTAGCTCTCATTTCCCGTAGCGAAGTCCGCAATATCTGCAAGTTCAGATTGACGACCCCGAAGGCTCGGCGTGCGCCTGCGGACCTCCCTGATTGTTGCCAGATATGGCGCTTCCGGTGTCGATGTATGGGCCGGCAGAACCACAAGATCCTGCTGGCCGGACACGCCGAGGCGGGACCACCAAAGCTCAGGGTTTGTTACGCCTCTCCTCTTGGTGGATCGTGCTCCATCCGGCTCCAGAGCAGTCAAAGGCACCGCTGTGATTGCTGACGCTCCCTCGCGTGGCGCGTGTTCGACGACGACTCCGAGGAGACGTCCAGATGCAATTACCGGTCCACCAGACATACCTGACCACTCGGATCTGTCGAGAGTCAGGTCCTCGGCCGGCAACCCCCGCGGCGATTCCAAGACGCGCACACTGAGCAGTCCGGATCCAAGCTTCGACAGAACCGGGATCATTCCGATCGCGTCCACAGAGTCACGGACCGCTGATGGCGAGGGGGTCTCCGCGAACCACGGATAGCCGATCGCGTGGCATCGCTCCACGGGCTCCCCCGCCGGGTTGTCACGATCGACTCGGGCGAGTCCGATGGCTGGCAGGTCAAGCGCCGTGTGCTCGATGTCGATGAGGGCGAGATCGGGACCCGGACCGTCGGGATCGCCGACCAACGCTTCCTGAAGGACGGCACCGTATGTGTTCTTCGCGGCATCTCGAACAGTCACACTGACGGCGCCGACCAGAAGGTGCGCAGCCGTGACTACTGTTCGGCCTCGAACTATGCAGCCGGAACCGAATCTGTACCGTTCTGCGGCACCGGCCCCCAGATCGACTATGATCTCGACGATTCGGCTGGCCAGCGAGACACGCACTGCGGCTAGCCCTTGAGTTCGTCGCTCGCGTTCGCGACCTTGACCGGACGGCCTTCCTGATCGACTGGCGGTCCGAAGACGACGGTGATCGTCTGGTCAGCACCACTTTCGCGACTTCCACCACCACCGAGTTCAATGTTCACAATTGGAACTCTGAATCCGGCCTTGCCGTCCACGGACCTCGTGGCGCGGGCGGTCAGTTCAACAGTCATCGACTGAATCGGCAGTTGTACCGCCGATCCCGCGCCCGACGCCCGCGCACGAAGCAATTCATCCCTCAGCAGCGCGATCGCGTCTGAGAGACCCACACCATCGGTGCCATCACCTCTTGTCTCGCCCATTTTCCCCCCTTGATTGGAGCCAACATCATGACGTGAATACGGCAATATCGCCAGTCATCTCGATGGGACGATCGGGTTTAGCTCTCGTGGCGGTGCTGGGTCTTGAGCAGCCGAGGCGGGAGGTCCATTCTCGGAGGCGGCGGAGGGTCAGGTCTAGTTCGCGGTGGAAGGCGAGAGGGCTGGAGGGGGCGGCGTCTTCGAGGTAGGAGGCTTCCCAGAGGGTGCGGAGCGCCGAGAGCTCTTCGACCAGGGCGCCATGGTGGGGCCAGCAAGGCGGGATGAGTTTGTGGTCGAGGTTGTAGCGGCTGGCTATCCAGTCGACCCACGACGCCAAATCGCTCGAGCATCGCGGTTAGCCACTTGTTGCCGTGCCGCTTCCCGGTCGGAGTCCGCTTGCCGGCCGACTCATAGACCCCGGGCGCCACCCCAGCCCAGGCAGCAAGCCTGGCGGAACCGAATCGGGTCATGTCCGCACCAGTCTCGGCGACGATGACCTGCGCGACCTTCTCTCCAACGCCGGGGATGGTCTGCAGCAACTCGATCTCGTGCGTCCATGGCAGACACTGAAACCGGATCGCCTCATCAAGATCAGCCAGGGCGCGCTCGACTAGCTCGAGTCGATCCGGGATCGCGGCGGCCATCCGGGCGTGGTGGTCGTCGAAGTGCCCCTCGAGCGCCTGGGCGAGGTCGGGGATCTTCGAACGCATCTTGCCCTTGGCCATCTCGGCCAGCACGCGAGCGTCGCGCTCACCGTCGATCATCGCACGCAGCATCACCCGCGCCGAGACCGTCGTTACCGACCACGCGACCGACGACAACTTGATCGAGGCATCCTCCAACATCAACTCCAGCCGAACCGCCTCACGCGTCCGGTCGCCCGTCAGCTGCACCCGATACCGGGTCAGCATGCGCAACCGCCGGATCGGCGGCGGTGGGATAAACGACGGAGACAGCAATCCGTGTTCGAGCAGCTGGGCGATCCACTCGGCGTCACGCACGTCGGTCTTTCGGCCCGGCACCGCCTTCATATGCGCAGCGTTCAGCAGCCAGATCTCCATCGCCTCCTCCAGACAGAAGAATGGCGGCTTCCAATACGTCGACGTCGACTCCATCGCCGCGATCGTCACACCACACTCGACCAGCCACTCGCGCATCACCCGCAGCGACCCGATCGTGGTCTTGAACGTCCTCGTCATTGACGAACGACTCCCCTGCCGCGGGCCCGGAACACGCACGCAAACAGTCACCGACGCCTTACCGACATCCAACCGCAACCCGTTCGAACAAGACCTCCATCGAGCACTCCCTCCGGCCACGACTTCGACCCGCGACACCCACAGGCCACGCGCCGCCCGGAGGGCCCTCTGCCAGGACACAGACCCACGTGCTCGCAGCAACAATCCACCGGCACCCGAAGACCCCGCGCCTTACACATCTACGGGCTCACCCGCACCAGTGTGACTCGACGTCGCCGGACGGCACACCCCGATTCTCATCCGCCGCCGCAGCGACAAAGCCGCAAACCGTTACACATCTGGCATCCGAGGCGTTTCTGCCTCCTGAAACGGCTAATCCGCCCCCCGACGGCACAACCGTTGAATGACACATGGACACCCCATCGCGCCCAGAACGCCTCGGTTCCACCTACCGCTCCAACGTCTGCGAACAGTGTTCGACCCACTTCGAAATGGCTAGATCCGACCAACGCTTCTGCTCGGGCCCGTGCCGCCTCCGCCGCTGGCGAACCCTCCGAAAGACCCAAGCCGGATCTACAGAATCCACCACAGACCTCGTCGCTGCTCTACGCGCAGAGGTCTCCCGCCTGGAGTCCCAAGCAGCAGAACTCCGCCAAGCCAACGCCGCTCTACGCGACCAGTTGAAGCGCCACCAAACGATCCAACGCTTCCAGCCGGCTCGCGTGGTTTGGCCCCATCACCGCGCATAGACAGCCCCCGAACCGACCCGGTTGTTGGTCACCGCGACCGCGATATTGCCCGCAGCCGTGCGCTAGGTGGGCAGCCTGCAGCGCCATACTCCATGGGAAGGAAGTCAACTCAGAGCCATCCGTCCTGGGCGGATGCGGATCGAACTCCCCCGGCCCGAACAGGACACGAACCCAGCCGCCCGCAAGCTCTCGACACTGCGCAGGAAGACCTCGTTCGCCGCCAGATCCTGGTTAACGAAGAGAACAGCAACGACCCGTACTCCGGCTCGGCCGTGGACATCTCACAAATCGTGCAACGCGCCGTTGGCCCGATCGGGCCCAAGCCTGCGCACGTTACGGACCATGCGAGCCAGTTCGGCCGAACGCTGGTCCGGGTAGGTCACCGGTGAGGTTGCCGGGACCGCTTCATCAGGCCAGCCGGACTGCAGTTCGAACACAGCGCGAGCGATGCTGAGTGCCTTGGGATAGGGAAGCTGTGGGAACGATTCGTGCCGACTGAAACGGTGCATCTGTCGCGCGAAGAGAAGAACCGATCGCTCAGCCGCACGTGCATCCGCGAAGGGCGGTGACGCCCAGGCGTTCAAGAGCGCGAACCCATGCCGGGTGGCGTCGTTCATGTGCTTCGTGACGCGCCTGGCGAGGTCCTTCGTGTGGCCGAACATCACATATTGCCAGGGTCCTTGAAACTCCAGTACGTACAAACGGTCGTCACCTCTCCAGGTGTGGGCGAGGTAGCGGTACAGGCCTTCCCGGACGTTCAGTTGCAGCAGGTGGATCTCCTCGGGCATCGCTGGCTCGAATCTGTCCAAGTCAACAGCGTTGTTCTGAAGAATCTCTCGGGCATCTTCTACATCGCGCGGCAGATCGGGATACAGTGGCGGCAGCACCGGGGAGGTCAGGCGAAGGGCGCTGTCAATGTCGGTCTGGCCCGGAAGGGGAGAGAAGGCCTGGCCGGCCACGCTGCGGCCGAACACGCTGTCGACGATGCTCCGCTCACCCACCCCAGCTACCTCATCTGGATTTTCGTCGCCATCCCGGTCCTCGTCAACAAAGAAGACGCCGGGTCGCTCCAAGGCGCTCAGAATCTCAGGCAGCCGCCGCTCGACATCCTCGATCACTTCCGCCGGCCAACGCCCAAGCGTGGCCGCTGGGATGAGGCCGAGGCGCAATGCATCCCGGAACTGCCAGCGCGCGATTCCTAGTCGTCGCGATGCCTGCACGGGACCGTAGTCCTGCGCCGCCTTCTTCGGTGACGGCACAGTCCTAGCCTCGGTGGTCATGGTCGGCTCCTCTCAAGGCATCGCCACCACAGCATTCCGTAGACGTCCGACAGTGCGGCGAAGAACACGCGGCCGCTTCAGCAGCGGCTGTCGGTGCTGAGCTTTACAGATCTCGCCCCGCCGGACATTCGGAGTGCCCGTTGGGCAGCGGACCGCCGTCACCAGTCCAGCTTGAACTTAGACAGGGTGAACCGTCCCGCACCCGGTCACCCGACACCATCGTCGTCATTTTCGTTGTCGACCTGTGCCGCGACGAACTCCCCCTTCGATAACGACGCCGTCGGCTCTTGGCCTGAGATCGATCGCGCAGAAACTGTCGGCACTCACCGTTAGAGTCTTCTGACCATCAGTAGTCAGCATCATTCAGGGTCAGTACGTCAAAGCGACACCACTCAGAAACCACCAAGTGCGCGCTCTTCGCGTTCAGCACCAAGTGTTACTTCCCTGATTGTGGCGTACCAACGGTCACCTTCTTCGACGCGGACCCCGAGAAGAAGGTCCAGATCGCCCACATCCACGCCGTGGAGCCGAAAGGTCCCCCCTGGCGGCCCGATGTGGGGCTGAATGAATCGGTCGAGCCTGTCCAGACGGATGTTGGGTGCAGTCGCCCACCAGTTGCCCGCGACGCGCGCCGGTTCGGATGCAGCGCCGGCGCAAGCGGCGGCGGGAGACTGGGAGTAGCTCGGCACGTCCACAGCGCATGACGGCACACGCGACCGCCCCAGGCGGCACGATCATCGGAGGCGACGAAGAATGGAGCAACCTACGGAGCTGTGGACGGCATTCGACTACGCCGTTGTCGACGTCGAGGGCAATGGGCAGCGGCCACCAGATCTGGTTGAGATCTCGATTGTCGCGATCAAGGGCGGCTTGGTCGGCCAGCCGCAGAGCTGGCTGGTTCGCCCGCCACGGCCGATCACTCCGATGGCGCGACGCTTCCACAAGATCACGGACGACCAGCTCGCCGACGCTCCGGCCGTTGCCGGCATCGAAGCAGAACTGCACCGGGCGTTGAGCGAGAAGGTGTTCGTTGCCCACAACGCCAGCGTCGATCTCGGGGTGCTCGGCCGCGAGCTGCCGGGCTTCCGACCCGCTCGCGTCGTGGACACTCTCAAGCTCGCGAGACGACTGCTTCCGGGCCGCGACTCGTACACGCTCGGGGCGCTCGTCGACGCGTTCGGGCTAGCCAGAGGGCTTCCGTCCGACCTGGTGCCGCACCGCGCGACCTACGACGCACTGGCCTGCGCCCGGCTCCTGTCCCATTTGGCGACGTCTCCCGGCCACGAGCCGCTCACACTCGCCGAACTGCTGGATACGACAGCCGGCAAGACCGCATCAAACAAGGCGCCGGTTGAGGTAGCCGCGACACTCTTCTGAGCCGCCGCAACCGCTACTTGTAGCGGTGCCACAGTTCGTTAGCGCCCGATCGGAGCGTCGCTAGCCGGTGCGAGTGGACCTTGGCGATGTCGGGGCGGTTCCGGAGGTCGGTGATGACGCTGGTGACTAGCACGAGCTCTCGGATGCGGCGGAGGGTGGGCCAGGCGGGAAGGGTGGTGACGTCCAGGCCGTAGGTGGCGGCTAGGGCATCGTGGTCTTGGGTGGCGCCGAAGCGGAGGGCGCTGACCGCGGCAACTACTAGGTCGTAGGCGAGAGGGCCGATGCTGGTGCCGTCGAAGTCGCAAAGGACGAAGCGGCCGGTCGGCTCCTTCAGCAGGTTCCCTATGTAGGCGTCTCCGTGGAGTAGGCCCATCCGGAGATCCGGTGTCAGATCTCGGTAGTCGGCCTCGGTATTGGCCCACTGTTCAGTGAGCCAGGCGTGGTCATCAGCGGTTAGACCGTCGGCCAACGCGAGGCGGCTGCGTGCGCTGCTGAAGGGGTCCCACGGCTTGAGGTTGGGCATCGGTTCTAGTTTGTGCCAGCCGAGTAACGGTGCTGCCAGCGCGGCGCCGGTCCACGCGGCGTTGCTGCCTTCGAGGAGTTGCCAGATGGTGGCGGAGTAGTTCTCGAACAGGACGGGCTGGGTCAGATCTGGAGCGAGCCTGACGGCGGGCGCGTCGTGCTGCTCGAGCCAGGTGGCGATTCGGGCGACGTGGTCGGCGCGTTGGCTGGCGAGATCGCCGGCGCCGAACCTGACGACGACGCCTTGGCTGGGGAGTCGGTACACGGCGTTGTTCGTGTACTTGATGAGTTCGGCTTCGTCCGGGAGAAGGCCTGCTTCTTGGCAGATTCCCTTGAGGGCGTGCTTGAGCCGCTGGTCGAGCTCTGGAGACAGGTTCGTCATGCGGTGAGGGCCTTCGGCGCGGTTGTGCGGACGGATTCGAGCTGGTGGAGCAAGTCCACGGCGTCGGAGCTGCCGGAATGGTGTGAAGCTGCGACGCCGATCTCGGCGAGGCGGTTGAGGCCACGGCCGCTGCGGAGGACTTGGGCTTCGTTGATCACATCGCGAGCTATGTCGACGCCGGCATCCAGTTCGTTCGTACGCAGCAGGTTCGTCGACAAGATGATTCGGTCGAAGGTGCGGCTTCGGCGCGATCTGTCCGGGCCGGACTCGGTGATGGCCTGTTGCGCGAATTCGACAGCGCGTACGGCGTACTGGCGGGCTTGTGACTCGTCCTTTGCGTAGCCAGACAGCGAGTTGTACACCAGCGCCTGATGCCCGGTGTAGTCGCCTGGCGTGAAGTACAGCGTCGTCCACGGTGACACCCGGCTCTTGTCGGCACGGCCCATCTCATGTTCTGCACGAGCGAGCGCGTCGAGGACGTGATCGTGCTTGCCGAGCATCGCGTAGGCGAGCGCTTCGTTGGCGTGCAGTCGTGCGACCTCGGCCGGATCGCCTGCGTCCTGTGCCGCGAGCTGGCCAAGCTGGAGCATCTTCAAAGCCTCGACTGGTTGGGCTTCTTGCATGCTGACCCGACCGAGCCGGTACAGGATCGAAGCTGCGAGAGAGGGCTCGTCGGCATCCTTGGCGAGGACGAGAGCGTTCATCAGGAAGCGTCGAGCCGCTGCTTGATCGCCGATGTCGTGGAAGGACCAACCGAGCATGCTGCTGAAATCCGCTAGAGACACCTTGAGGTCCCGGTGGGTGCGTTGGTCCGCGGTCGAGTGGATCATCCGCCGTGCGTACCCATAGAAACCGCGGGCCGCGTCGACCGCTGCTCCCCCGCCATAGCGCTGATCGAGCTTCCGGAACTCCAGGGTCATCGACCCTACTTGTTCGACGTCAGAATCGGTGATCACAGGCGGTACCGCGGCCACACTGTTCGGCAACTCGGGAAGCCACTTCCGTGCCTGGTCGTTGACTGAGCCGAACGCGACGCTCGCAACCGCGCCGGCGAAGTCCCGGCGATCGTCGCAGGTCAGTTCACTCGACTTGCCGCTCTCCCCCTCGCCAGGTGAGCTGTATGCGAGCCCCATCCGTCCGCGCGGAATCTCGAACGCGTCGGCGACACGTTCAAGGACGTCGTACGCCTTGACCTGGCGACCGTTGAGGATCTCTGAGACCTCGCCCTGGGATTGATAGGTGCGGGCTCCGATTTGCGTTTGACTCCAGCCGTGCCGCTGCAGCCAGCGGAAGATGCCCGCAACGTCACGCGACGCCAGGACAGGACGCAGCTCCGCCTGATCCCACCAGGACGAGTCGAGCTGCGGCTGCGGTGCCGTCATCGTCACTCCTTGTCTCTAGGCGGCTCTGTGAAGTTAGCCCGAGCGCATCCGGTGCGTCTATCGGCTCGGCCGATAGGTCGGCTCGATGAGCACAGCCTGTAGTGGTGGCCGCCGTCACAGCGCCATGGTGTGGACACAGAGTGTTACACCCACTGACAAAGGACGCCCGCCATGACGACGCCGCTGCTCATCGTGATCTGCGTGACCACGGGGCTGATGATCGCAATGCTCACCGATCTGTTCCGAGACCTTTCCGGCCGGAACGAATGACAGGGCAGCGGGACAGATGACCAGCACCTTTTCAACTACAGATCAGCACGAGCGGGGCAACGCCATGCGGGCGTACGGCTACATCAGGAAGCACTTCCTCATGAACGAGACGGAGTTGGCCAGCGCTCGCAAACTCGTCGTCGACGCTGCTCAGAGTCGTGGCGTTCAGCTGGTAGCGATTCACGTCGAGGAGATCGAGACGTCGCCCGAGGCGTTCCACGATCTGCTCGCGGTCGTCATGCAGGAAACACAGCGAATGATCATCACGCCCGACGTCCAGCACCTCGAGGTCGCGGGCGACCCTGCGTCGGTGAAACAGCGCCTTGAGTCGAACGGCATCGCGATCGTGGTCGGCGGCTAGGCACCCGCGACCGTAAGGACCAGTGGTGCATATGCCGACTACCGCAGCCCTCGGGCTCATCTCGATGTCCTTCGTGCGCAATACCGGCGAGCTCCTCGCGATCCGTCGGCAGCTGAAGGCGTTCGCGACCGAGCATGGGCTCGAGCTCATCAAGGTGTACGTCGAAGAGCCCGGACCGCCCGGCCCGGCCTTCGACCTTCTCGAATCACTCCTGGAGTCCGAGGGTCAGCCGCTCGTCGTTCCAACGCTGCACCACCTCGCCGTACTCGGGCACCCCGCGCAGATCAGGGACCATCTCCGCCACTGCACCCACGAGGTCCTGATCGCCATCAAGCCGGCGGAGCGGACGTGCTGAGGGGACATCCCTCGTTCTCCTCAAGTCCCCTGCACCCCGCGTCCGTTCCGCCGCTCCAGTGGAAGCGCTGCCCGATTCACTTCACTTAGTCGGGCCGCGCTCCCGCCCCGAATCTGCACCGTTCGGCACCCCTGCGCCTCAGCAGACGCACCAGGGCGTGAAGACGCAACTGGAAGCCCCACCGGTAGGCCACGCGCCGGCCTCCGGCTGACATCCGACGAGACGGCTTAGCCGGGCATAGGCCGGAGCGCAGCCTGATCCCAGTCGCTCGTCACCACGTAGCGGCCGTCCGCGGGCGCTAGGCCAACACTAGGCTCGCCGGACCTCCAAGAGCGAGACAATGGTCCCCCTCGATCGATAAGGTGCGCATCGTCCGAAGTGCCGATTGGAGTGGCATGGCTGAAACGAACAACGCTGCGGGCCTGGACGGAGCAGCCGGTCCAGTTACTCTTGGCGACCGTGGCGCCACGGCTGATGGAGACGAGCGGGCAGACCTTAAACAGCTGCTTTCGCAGCTTCCCTCAGAAACGAGCCACGACTACGAGCTAGCGATGGCGAAGCTCGCGGCTCAAGTGCGGCGCTTGGACCGCGAGTCGCAACTCGAGTCATTGATGGCCGACGCTGACGAGAAGATACAATACGGTGCGTTCTATTGCCTATGCACAATATTGCGAACCAATCGCGACTACACCATACTCGAACAGTTCATGGAGCGCCATGGCGATCCATTCAGAAATCGCCAAAGTTATCGCCACCTGGAGCTCCTGACTCGCGTCGGACTTCTCGACCGATTTACTGATCCCGACGAGTTCATACGCGCTGCATATGAACACGCGCAGAGTCACCCCGGAAACGCCGGATACATTCACATGTTTGCCGGCGTCGTCGCGCTTGTCATGGAAGCAGAAGAGGGCAGTAAGGCCCAGGTTGGACGAGAATGGCTGGAACGTGCGCTCGACGCCGCGCTGAAGGCAGTCGAACTCGATCGATCATACGCCAAGTTCCATTCCACTCTCGGACGACTGCGGTCGCTGAATGGCGACTACGCGGGGGCCCGCAGAGAGTTTGATCGAGCCGTCGATCTTGAGAGCTCATCTCGCGCGGATTACTCTTTACGAATCACAAATTACGAAGCACAGAGAATGCGAAACTCTCTCCGCGAGAGTGGCGCTGCAGTTGCCGCCGAGATAAGGGCCACCAGGGCCGATGCAGAAGCCCGGATGGACGCGCTCGGTCAATCAATGATCCAAACCATCGAAGAGAATAGATTGAGTTTGGCAGCCGCCAGCAAGCGGATTGATGAGTCATCGACTCGGAACCTCGAATTTCTCGGATTCTTCGCCGCCATCCTTTCCTTTACAATCGGAAGTATTCAGATCGCGATCAGCCTGACACCGTCCCAAGCGGCGCGACTGATCATTGTGTTGATGGGCGTCCTGATGGGTGTTTTTGCCGGGTTTGGCCTTCTGGTAAGCAGCCCTTCGAAGGCTGGATACCTCCGAGCGGCAATCGTCTTTACATTCGGATCACTAATAGTTCTGTCTACTTTTCTTCTGCCCGGATGGCCTACGAAGTGATCCGCATTGGCAGCGCGGTAGTGGCCGGCGCAAAGGTGAATGAGGATTCGGCTTCGGCACGGGTTGACAACCGGTCGAACTCCGCCCTTCTTATCGTTTCAGACGGCGCGTCAGGACTAAGCGACCGAAACCTGACAGATTGTGAATCTGAAGCACAATGGCTTGCGAGAGGAATTACGGACCATTTTGACGCCGTATTTCCGGAGTTCAAGGACATCTCAACCGAACTGGTTGCGGCGGTTGCGTCCATGCGCAACTCGACTGTCGGACAACTCCTCGTCTCGCAAGAAGGCATCGACCCCACAGCGGCTATCTCGATCGTCCATCTCATAGACGATGTCGTTCACATCGGGAGCCTGGGCGATTGCCCAATATTAGTGCAATTTCGAACTGGCGAGATTAGATTCCTACCCGGCGATAGAAAACTGTCTGCATTGGATGAGAGCGCAATCTCATACCTGCGCGACACAGCAAGAGCCCGTCATATCTCCCCGCGCCAAGCACGGACATATATCAGTAACATACTTCTGGAAAATCGCCAAAGAGCGAATCACCATGACGGCTACTGGATCGCTGACCTATCCGGCGCAGGGCTGCCGCACCTTGCCGTTACGACCTACGCGGCAGCCGAGATTCGTCGGGTGGTCGTGATGTCAGATGGCTTTCGTATAGGCGTAGGCAGGGGCCGGCCCTTTCCGACATGGCACAGCGTACTCACAGCGCTCGACAATTCGGACTTGCCAGGCATGTTAAAGCAGGTCAAGAGTGCACTGCTCGCCGATCCTGAATGGGTGGAATATCCGCGCATCTCACTTTGCGACGACCTTTCCCTCGCGTACCTCGACCTGAGCGAAGCCTATTGATGGCAGCCGATCATCGACGTGGTCTCGTCGTCGCTCGGACGGGCCGATCCCTCAAAGGTCCCGTCCATGTTTCGGGCAGTAAG
Organism: Kribbella sp. NPDC051586; assembly: GCF_044453965.1. Lineage (NCBI taxonomy): Bacteria > Bacillati > Actinomycetota > Actinomycetes > Propionibacteriales > Kribbellaceae > Kribbella > Kribbella sp. NPDC051586. The sequence continues at coordinate 1,624,674 of NZ_JBITDF010000003.1, forward strand.
CATGCTTTTGCACACACACTCGCCGTTGCAGCGATGTGCGAAGGCGCCGAGATAGAGGGCGTCCCACGGAATAGAGACGCTGACGCACTGCTTGACTGCGTACGGCTGATTTTCGAGATCGTGGAGCTCTCGGGATCTGGCACACTTACACTTGCGTCGCCGAAGAGACATGGCACTCTCGACCTAAGTGCTGAACTACTAAATCGATCGCGAAACCTGTATTGCCTGCTACCCGCGCTGTTGAACAGGTCTCGCGTGGTGAGGCTATCTGGACGCCCCAAGGGTTGCGATTTCGAAGCGCGTCCAGATGAGTGGTACTTTCAGGCCCTTACATCCTTCGGCGCTTCAGTTGAACACGATGCCATTGGCGGCGTCCGCTTAAGTTGGCCTCGAAGACGGCCGGGGAATGTCGCCCTTCCCTTTCCATCTGTGACGACCTCTATCATTGGACTGGCCGCAGCGCTGGGATGCTACGGATCCACGACTCTCTCCGGTGTTGCATTAGAACCTTCAGTGAGGGATGCATTTGCGCTGCTCAGCCAAATGGGAACTAACCTGGAGTTGCATAATCGAAGCGTGGTTATTCATTCATCCGGGCCGCCAGAGACTCTAAGCACGGTGCTACGGCCAGATCAGGAAGTCGCCGTCACTCTGCTGTCAGCAGTAGCAATTGCTGGGGGTAACGTTCGACTGATCGGCCGTCGCCCATTCGAGCTTGAACGGTTTCGCCCAGTCGCACACCAGATCGGTCTTCGGCTGACCGAAGAGGATTGCACGGTGACGGCGGTTGCCGACGTCGCTGAGCCACTACATGCGGTCGAAATTGTGGCAGGCCCTAATCCAATGTTTGCCTCGGATTGGATTCCGCCAGTGGTCCTGGCTCTCGCTGCAAAGCCAATCGGTCACAGCCGCGTGATCGATACCCTTTTTCCAGACAGACTGCGTTTCCTTGAGCCCCTTCGTCGGCTCGGTCTGAAATCAGTGTCCTCAAAGCAAGTCATCCATCATGGCCGTAAAGCGGCTCTTGCCGAGGTTCATGGATCCGATCCGCCGGTGTTGAACGGAGGCACGATAGGCACTCCGACGGATCTCCGCGGAGCTGCTTGTCTCGTATTGGCAAGCCTCATTACGACGAGTGCGATTGTCATCTCCGATGATACACACCTTCGACGAGGGTATGAAGACCTTCCGAAGACCCTTGAAGAATTGGGTTGCGTGACATATGAATATGTCTGAAGAACAGACGGTCGCCGAGACCGATACTCGGTCATTGATCGTCGGAACCTGGAATCTCCATGGCGCACAACCAGCTGTCGACGGCCCGCGGACGCTGTCGGAAACACTCAATCTCCTAGGAGACGTCCTATTCGACGTCGTCCTTCTGCAGGAACTCGAATTCGAGCAAGAGTCCGAGATGTTGTGCGGAGAGAGCCAGGAGATTGTCAACGCCTTGGGCCTCGAATATTTCGTTGGCTATCCGACTTCCCCATCTCAGTTTCTGTCAAGTCGGAGATTCGGAGTTGGCATTGCGTCGCGATTCCCCCTATTCGATGTTGAAAACGTCCAACTGCCGAATCCCGACCTGTTCGCCGAGCGTCCAGATGGGCTACTTCGTTCGCATGATAAGGGAATCTTGGTCGCAAAGATTCATTCGCCGACATTGATAGTCCTGGGCAGCGTTCATTTGATTCCTTTTCATATGTTCGACCGAGAGGCATCAGATCCGGTCTACAACGAGATCTGGTCCGAACTGGCTGCGACAATGACAGACCCGCACGCGCCTCTGTCCATCGTGGGAGGCGATTTCAATACAGGGGATCGAGGCTTGCTACTCGAGCGCCTGCCAACTGACTCATGGACGTCTGCGGCGAGCGGAGTCAATACGAGGCCGGGGACTGGTCGCAGTTTCGACGACATCCTGTGTGCAGACCAGTTCGCTGCCGACCGCCTGGAGGTATTCTCAACATTCTCGGATCATCACCTACTGCGAGTCCGGCTCTCGGTACTGTCTGCTGACTCGGGATGAATAGCGGCAGGTGTCGACGACGGCCAGTGCTCGATCTGTCGAAGAAACCCGTTGCAAACTCGAGGTGTCCGACAACCTCGCATCGCGCTTCTCGTGGCCCAGGTGCTCGATCATCTCCTGCACCCTCGCCAGCCGCACCAGGCCAGCCGCGGCCAGTAGTTCGGCCGACTCCTTCCCTTGCTTCTTCTTGCCTGCCACATCCGGCCGTCTCGTGGTCATCGCGACCACTTCCTCGCCAACCACCACAGTCGGCGCGTCGGACCGGAAACACCGTTAGACGGACAACTACGTGCTGTCGCAACTTGCCGGACTCATGCGACTGGGTGTGCGGATCGTCGTACTGCCGCTCGTGACCCAGGCTTCGGCGAGCAACTCCCCCTTGGCCGGAGCACTGAGGCCGGCTACGTGAGGCAGGTGTTCGGGTTCTGTTCCGGCCGGGTGAGTTCGGCCCGCATCCGCCGCGCACCCACGATCGCGCACTGGTGTGTTACCCCTTGGGCGCTAGTGCTCAAGGTGTAACACCCCAGTGCGCGACTGCGGCTTCGGCGAACCATCGTCGTACGCCCGGACGACGGTCGATTCCTCCACACTCCAAACGTTGAGCTGCCGCACATCGACACGATGGAGGTGCGGCGCCATGGCTTATGTGAAGGATCAGTGGATGCGGGCTGTGAAGCAGACGGATGGGACGAGTGAGCGTGTTCGGACTGCTAAGTGGGGGCGGGGGAAGCGGTGGTTGGCGGGGTGGGTGGATCCGGAGGGGCGGGAGCGGTCTAAGGCGTTTGGGACGAAGACTGCGGCGGAGCGGCATGGGGCGGCGATGGAGACGGATCGGGAGCGTGGGGAGTACATCGATCCCGAGGCTGGGAAGGTTCGGTTTGAGGAGGTTGCCGGGAGGTGGCTGGCTTCTCGGGTGGTGGATCCGGCGACAGCTATGAAGTACGAGTCGTCTTTGCGGTTGCACGTCGTACCGGTGTTTGGGCGGCGGCAGTTGCGGACGATCAAGCCTTCGGAGATTGCTGCTTGGGTGGCTGGGCTGGATGCGCGGTTCGGGTCGTCGACGGCGCGTACGGCGTACCTCGTGTTGCACGGGACGTTGGAGGTCGCCGTTGACGATGAGGCGATCAAGCGGAATCCGGCGAAGGCGCGAGTGGTCAAGGTGCCGGCGGAGAAGGGCGGGAAGACGACCGCCTGGAGTGACGAGGTTGTGCTGCGGATCGTGGAGGGGCACCCGCCGCAGTACCGACCGATTGCCTCGATCGGTGCCGCATGTGGGCTGCGGCAAGGCGAGCTGTTCGGGCTCGCTGAGGAAGACATCGACTTCGACGAGATGGTGATCCGTGTCCGTCGGCAAGTGAAGAAGCTGGGCAGGGAGTTCGTATTCGCCCTGCCCAAGAACGACACCGAGCGGACCGTGCCGATGTCAGAGGGCGTGGCCCTGATGCTGACGGAGTACATCGAGAGCTCGAAGCCGCGACCGTACACGCTGCCGTGGGAGAAGGTCGACGGGAAGCCGCACACAGTCCGCCTCTTGTTCCGCTGGACTGACGACCTGCACATCCGGGCGCGGACGTATGACGAGCTGGTGTGGAAGCCGGCGCTCTTCCATGCGGGCGTCGTACCTGAGCCGACGAAGGACGGGCGGGGCAGGCGGCAGTACTTCTCCAGTCGCGAGAACGGGATGCATGCGCTGCGGCATTACTACGCGAGTATCACCCTGGCTGACGGCGTGAACATCAAGGAGTTGGCGCAGTACCTGGGGCACGGCGATCCAGGGTTCACCCTTCGGCTGTACACCCACATGCTGCCTTCATCGCATGAGCGGGCACGGAGGGCTGTCGACTCGCGGCTGGCTCGGCTGTTTGCGATGGAGGCTCACGGAGCTGTGACGGAGCTGGCCGCCGATCGGTCCTCCACAGCTCCTTGGGAACCAGACGGCGGCCAGTCACTCGACGACCCAGGAATCGGCCTCTGACCTGCGGAACCACCTAGCGGATGCGCATGCCTGAGATCGCCCGGGCGATGACCAGGCGCTGGATTTCGCTGGTGCCTTCGAAGATGGTGTAGATCTTGGCGTCTCGGTGCATGCGTTCTACTGGGTATTCGCGGGTGTAGCCGTTGCCGCCTAGGATTTGGATGGCTTCTTCGGTGACCTTGACCGCGACCTCGCCGGCTTTCAACTTTGCCATGGAGCCTTCGCCGTGGCGGTAGTCGGGGGTTTGGCCTCGCATGAGGGCCGCGGACATGTTGGCGGCTCGCCAGACCAGCAGGCGGGCGGCGTCGATCTCGAGGGCCATGTCGGCGAGTTTGAAGGCGATGCCTTGGTTGTCGATGATGGGGCGGCCGAATTGTTCTCGGGTTTTGGCGTAGTCCAACGCGACCTCATAAGCCGCTCGGGCGATACCGATGGCTTGGGCGCCGACGATGTGGCGGGTCATTTCGAAGGTTGCCATCGAGGCGTTGCGGCCGGTGGAGGTAGGGGTCTCACCCCGGGCGGTGGCTTCAAGGGCCTCGTGCGCCCGCGCCAACCGTTCGTCGAGCTTTTCCTTGCCGCCTAGGACATTCGCGGCGGGGATGCGGACGTTGTCGAAGAAAACGTCGGCGGTGTGGGAGGCGCGGAGACCGTGCTTGCGGAGTTTGGTGCCTTGTTCGAGGCCACGAACCTCGGACTTGGGGACGACGAAGGCCGCTTGGCCCTTGGTGCCGAGGGACGGGTCGACGGTCGCGACGACCACGTGGACGTCGGCGATACCGCCGTTCGTGGCCCAGGCCTTCTGCCCGTTGATGACCCACTCGTTGCTGACGGCGTCGTAGACAGCCCGCGTGCGGATCGCCGACACGTCCGATCCCGCGCCAGGCTCGGAAGAGCAGAAGGCAGCCACGCGTACGTCGTCAGGCGTGCCGTAGCAGCGGGGCATCCACTGGCTCCACTGCTCCGGGGTGCCGTTGGAGAAGATGGCGGACGACGCGAGGCCGGTGCCCTTCAGGGACATGCCGATGCCGGCGTCGCCCCAGAAGAGCTCTTCGTGCACGAGCGGCATCAGCAGGCCGGACGGGTCGATGAAGAGGTTGATGTTGGCGTCCAGGCCGTACAGACCGATCTTGGCGGCCTCCTGGATGACCGGCCAGGGGGTTTCCTCGCGCTCGTCCCACTCGGCGGCGGCCGGGCGGATCACGTCCGCGGCGAACGTGTGGGCCCAGTCGCGGATCTCGAGCTGCTCGTCGTTCAGCCCGAGCGAGAACGAGCTCCAGCCCGGCCGGGACCGCTCGGCGCCGAGTTCGCCGGCCAACGCCATCACGTCGGCGGAGACCGCGGGCTTCGGATCGGTCATGGTCATCAACATCCTCCAACAGGCGGCAGTACGATGTTACCGACGAGTGTAACCGTCGTTTGCACCAAGGGGTACCACTGTGGCTAAGATCGATCCCATGAGCTCCGCGCTGCTCGCGATCGGACGCCGCCGGACCACGGCGGAGCGCCGTCGCGACCGGGAGCGCGACATCATCCGGGCCACCCGCGAGCTGTTCGACGAGCGCGGCTCGATCGACGCCCAGATCGACGATATCGCCAAGCGGGTCGGGATCAACAAGGCGCTGATCTACCGGCACTTCGCCGGCAAGGAGGAGCTGTTCGCGCTCACCCTGGTCGACTACCTGGGCGAACTCAATGACCAGCTGACGAGCACCGACAACCCGCGCAGAGCACCGCTCAATCGGCTCAAAGCGCTCAGCGAGGCGTTCGTCGACTTCTGCCTCGGCTACCCCGCGTTCACCGACTGCGCGATGAGCCTGCTCCGACGCACGGGCGAGGAGCTGTTCGGCGAGATCACCGAGCCGGTGATGCTGAAGCTCGGTACGGCGATGGCCGCGCCGCTGGACCGTATCGCGGCCGTCCTCGAGGCCGGTCAGCGTACTGGCGTGTTCGACGAGGTCGACACCGCCTACCTGGCGAATCACCTGTACACACAGACCCTCGGATCGTTGCATATGGCAAGGGTCGGACTGATCGTGTCGAGCGGACAGCCCGGACACCCGGTGGTGCATCACGCGGATGTCGGTACCGTGCGAGAGACTGCCATCACGGCAACCCTCGCAACAGCTGTCGGACGCAAAGCACTCAAGATCCAGCGAACTTCCGCCACCACACGAAAGTCCAAAGGAGAGACATCGTGACCGAGACCCGCAAGGTGGCCGTCGTCGCCGGAAACCGGATTCCGTTCGCCCGGCAGGACAAGACGTACCGGCACTCCTCCAACTCCGACATGCTCACCGCCGCGCTGAACGGTCTGGTCGACCGGGCCGGCCTGGGCGGTCAGGAGGTGGGCGAGGTGGTCGCCGGCGCGGTCCTCAAGCACGCCCGCGACTGGAACATGGTCCGCGAGGTGGTCCTCGGTTCCAAGCTCGCGGCCACCACCCCGGCGTACGACATCCAGCAGGCCTGCGGCACCGGGCTCGAGGCGGCGATCCTGGTCGGCAACAAGATCGCCCTCGGTCAGATCGACGCCGGCATCGCGGGTGGTGTCGACACGGCGAGTGACGCACCGGTCGCGGTCAACGACCACCTGCGCAACGTGCTCCTCGACCTCAACCGCGCGAGGACGTACCCGGACCGCCTGAAGGTCCTCGCCCGCGTCCGCCCGAAGGACGTCGTACCGGAGATCCCGCGCAACGCCGAGCCGCGGACCGGCAAGTCGATGGGCGACCACGCCGCGCTGACCGCGCTCGAGTGGGGCATCACCCGCGAGGCGCAGGACGAGCTCGCTCTGAAATCCCACCTCAACCTCGCCGCCTCCTACGACCGCGGCTTCCAGAACGACCTGATCACGCCGTACCTCGGCCTCGAGAAGGATCAGAACCTCCGCCCCGACACGAGCCTGGAGAAGCTGGCCAAGCTGCGGACCGTGTACGGCAAGGGCGAGACCGCGACGATGACCGCCGGCAACTCGACCCCGCTCACCGACGGCGCGTCGACCGTTCTGCTGAGCACAGACGAATGGGCCCGGGAGCACGGGCTGCGGCCCCTGGCGTACCTGACCCACTCGCAGACCGCCGCGGTCGACTACGTGAAGGGCGCCGAGGGCCTGCTGATGGCCCCCGCGTACGCCGTGCCCCGCATGCTGGCCAGAGCTGGGCTGACGCTGCAGGACTTCGACTACTACGAGATCCACGAGGCCTTCGCCTCCCAGGTGCTGTCCACGTTGAAGGCGTGGGAGGATCCGATCTTCTGCAAGGAGCGGCTCGGCCTGGACGCGCCGCTCGGCGAGATCGACCGGGACAAGCTGAATGTGAACGGAAGCTCGCTGGCCGCGGGTCACCCGTTCGCGGCGACCGGCGGGCGGATCGTCGCCGCGCTGGCCAAGCAACTGGACGAGAACGGCGGCGGCCGGGGCCTGATCTCGATCTGCGCCGCGGGCGGCCAGGGTGTCGTCGCCATCCTCGAGAAGTAGGAGCTGAGATGACGGACCGCTACCAGACCTTCACCCGGACGCCGCTCGGCCAGACCCTGGTGAAGAACCTGGGCCTGCCCGACCCGACGCCCCTGCCCCGCTGGGTGGAGGGCTCCCCCGTGATCGATGGGGCGGTCGTGTTCGGCTCGATCGGGGAGACCGACACCGGCAAGGCGATCCAGGCCCTGCTGCGCGACATCGGCGCCTCCTTCAGTACTGCGACCGAAGGCGTCGCGTCGATCGGCATCCGCCCGAAGGCGCTCGTCTTCGACGCGACCGGCGCCGCCACGACCGCGGAGCTGACCAGCCTGCAGCGCTTCTTCTCCCCCGTCATCCGCCAGCTCGCCGCGGCCGGCCGCGTGATCGTCGTCGGCCGTACGCCGGAGCTCGCGACGTCCACCGAGCAGCATGTCGCCCAGCGCGCGCTCGAGGGCTTCACCCGCTCCCTCGGCAAGGAGGTGAAGCGCGGCGCCACGGTCAACCTCGTGTACGTCGCCCCGGACGCCCACGAGCAACTCGACTCCACGCTCCGCTTCTTCCTCTCCCCCAAGTCCGCGTACGTCGACGGCCAGGTCGCCCGCATCGGGACGGGCCCGCTCGTCAGCAACGACCCCGCGAGGCCACTGGCCGGCCGTACGGCGCTGGTGACCGGCGCGGCTCGCGGTATCGGCGCGTCGATCGCGGACACGCTCGCCCGCGACGGCGCGACCATCATCGGCGTCGACGTACCGCAGAACGCCGACTCGCTGCGCAAGGTCATGACCCGGCTCGGAGGCTCCGAGCTCCTGCTCGACGTCACCGCGGTCGACGCGCCGCAGCGGATCGCGGCGCACGCGCAGGAGCAGCACGGCGGGCTCGACATCGTCGTCCACAACGCCGGCATCACCCGGGACAAGCGGCTGGCGAACATGCGGACCGACGCCTGGGACGCCGTCCTCGACGTCAACCTCCGTGCCCCGGAGCGCATCACGGAGCACCTGATCGAGTCGGGCGCGCTGAAGGACGGCGGCTCGATCATCGGGGTCTCGTCGATGGCTGGGATCGCGGGCAACAACGGCCAGACGAACTACGCGACCTCGAAGGCCGGCGTGATCGGTCTGGTCCAGGCCCTCGCGCCGAAGCTGGCCGAGCGGAACATCCGGATCAACGCGGTCGCGCCCGGGTTCATCGAGACCGAGATGACCGCGAAGATCCCGTTCACGATCCGCGAGGTCGGCCGCCGGATCAACTCGCTGCAACAGGGCGGGCTACCGATCGACGTGGCCGAGACGATCGCGTGGTTCGCGGATCCGGCGTCGGCCGGCGTCACCGGCAACGTGGTCCGGGTCTGCGGCCAGAGCATGCTGGGCGCCTGACATGCCGACCCGTCGGTACGACGACTCCCCCAAGTTCGGCGCGCTCTACGCCCGCACCGTGCGGGCCACGTTGCGCAGGGCCGACTACGAGCCCGACGAGGACGGGCTGACGCTCGAGCTACCGCGGTCGGCGATCGACCAGAACCACCTCACGGCCTACCGCGATGTCACCGGGTTCCAGGCCGGGCCGGCGGTGCCGCCGACGTACCCGCATGTGCTCGCGTTCCCGCTGCATCTGGACCTGATGTCGGACCCCTCGTTCCCGTACAAGCCGATGGGGATCGTGCATCTGTCCAACACGATCACGCAGAAGCAGCCGATCCCGATCCACGCCGAGCCGGCGATCCGCGTGCACAGTACGCCGGAACGCCCGCACCCGAAGGGCACCGTCTTCGATATCATCAGCGAGGTCTTCGTCGACCACGAGCTGGTGTGGAGCGATCTCACGACGCTGCTCAGCCGCACGGCCGGGACGCCCAACGCACACGCGGACCTGCTCACCGACCCCGTCCTCCCGGCGGACGCGTGGTGGGACCTGCGGGGCAACCTCGGCCGCCGGTACGCCGCCGCGTCCGGCGACCGGAACCCGATCCACCTGTTCAAGCTGACCGCGCAGGCGTTCGGGTTCCCGCGCCAGATCGCGCACGGGATGTGGGCCAAGGCTGCCGCGCTCGCGTCGATCCAGCGCGCCGGGCACCTACCCGATGCCTTCACGGTCCGCGTCGATTTCCGCAAGCCATTGCTACTGCCCTCCCGCGTCCAGTTCGGCCACCAGCAGACCGGCAAAACGGTCGACTTCGCGCTGTACGACGAGTCCCATGAGGTCACTCACCTGATCGGACAGCTGCAGGAGAACTGACCTTCGCGATCCGATCGAGCACGTCGCCGATCGCCTCCGGGTCCCACCGATGGCCGTCGCGTTCCCGGATCGCGAGCAGACCGGCCGCATCCTCGCGCGCACCGATCACAGCCTGATACGGCGCCAACCGGTTCTCACGGATCCGCGCGCCGAGGCTGCCCTCGTCCGCGTGCGCGATCTCGACCCGCAGACCGCGATCCACCGCCCGGCGAGCCACCTCGACGGCACGCTTCTCCTCGTCGTCCGAGATCGGGAGGACGACGAGCTGCACCGGGGCGAGCCACGCCGGGAACGCCCCGCCGTGCACCTCGATCAGCTGCGCCATCGCCCGCTCGATGCTGCCGACGATCGCGCGATGCACCATCACCGGGCGGTGTTTGTTGCCATCGGCACCGACGTACTCGAGCCCGAACGCGGCCGGCTGGTGGAAGTCGATCTGGACGGTCGACAAGCTGAACTCGCGGCCGGCCGAATCCTCCATCTGGATGTCGATCTTCGGCCCGTAGAACGCCGCGTCGCCGGGCGCCTCCTCGTAGTCGATGCCGGCCGCCTTCAACACGTCCCGGAGCAACGAAGCGGCTTGGGCCCAGCTGTCGGCGTCGCCGACGTACTTGCTGGACGGATCACCGAGCCGCGCGTCCTCCGCGGGGAGAGCGAGGACGTAGCGCGACGCGCTGATGCCCATGTCGGCGTACGCCTGGTTGATCAGGGCAAGCGCCGACGCGGCCTCCGAGGCGACTTGGTCGAGGCGGCAGAAGATGTGCGCATCGTTGAGTTGCATGGCCCGGACGCGGCTGAGTCCGCCGATCGCGCCGGACAGTTCGGCGCGGTACTGGCCGCCGAGCTCGGAGTACCGGAGTGGGAGCTCTCGATAGCTGTGCGAGCGCGAGCGGTACATGAGCGCGTGGTGCGGGCAGATGCTCGGCCGGAGGATCAGCTGCTCCGCGCCCATGTCCATCGGCGGGTACATGTCCTCGTGGTACTTCGCCCAGTGGCCCGAGATCTCGTACAGCTCGCGCTTGGCGAGCACTGGCGAATACACCTGCTGGTAGCCGGCTCTTCGTTCGACCTCGGAGATGTAGCTCTCCAAGGCCCGGCGTACCGCGGCGCCCGCGGGCAGCCAGTACGGCAGACCGGCGCCGATCAACGGGTCTGAGTCGAACAGGCCGAGCTCGCGACCGATCTTGCGGTGGTCGTACATGATTTCCTCCAAGAGAGTTGGAGCGAGCAACCACCGAGCACAACAAAGCCCCGGGGCACTCGCCCCGGGGCTTCGGTAGACAGAAAGTGTCAGCGCGCCGAGACGAAGTCCGGCGTCGTCGTGACTACTGCGCGCTGCATCATGCCTCCACGGTATCAGAGAAATCGGGACAGGAAAGCCCGAGTTCGCTCGTGCTGTGGATTGTCGATCACCTGCTCCGGCGTGCCCTGCTCGACCACCTGTCCGGCGTCCATGAACACGACCCGGTCGGCCGCCTCGCGGGCGAACGTGATCTCGTGGGTGACGACCACCATGGTCAGTCCGGCGCTGGCGAGACGCTTCATGGTCGCCAGCACCTCACCGACGAGCTCGGGGTCGAGGGCCGACGTCGGCTCGTCGAAGAGCATCAGCTTCGGGCGCATCGCCAAGGCCCGGGCGATCGCCACCCGTTGCTGCTGGCCTCCGGACAGCTGCCGCGGGTACGCCTTCTCCCGGCCGGCCAGCCCCACTTCGGCGAGCAGCTCGACGGCTCGCGCGGTGGCCTCCTTGCGGCTCTCGCCGAGGGCGGCGATCGGCGCCTCGATGATGTTCTCCAGCGCGGTCATGTGCGGGAACAGATTGAACTGCTGGAACACCATTCCGATGTCCCGGCGCCGCCGCGCGATCTCGTTCGGCGGCAACTCGTGCAGCCTTCCGTTGCGTACGTCGTACCCGACGTCGCGGCCGTCGACGGTGATCCGGCCGGCGTCCAGTGACTCCAGCAGATTGATGCATCGCAGGAAGGTGGACTTGCCGGATCCGGACGGGCCGAGGACGACGACCGTCTCGCCCGAGGTGACGTCGAGGTCGATCCCGGACAGTACTTCGGTGTGCCCGAAGCTCTTGCAAACACCGCGCGCCTGCAGAACCGCCGTACTCATGCAGCACTCCCTTGCCGAGGCCGGATCCGGAGGAAGTCCCAGAAGCTCGGCGTCTGGTGCCGCGCGCCCCGGCTGTAGTGCCGTTCGATGAACGACTGGACGACGTACAGGACCGAGGTGACCGCCAGGTACCACAGGCAGACCACGATCAGCATCGGGATCGTCTCGAAGGTCCGGTTGTAGATCGACTGCGCCGTGTAGAGCAGGTCCGACAATGCGATCACGCTGACCAGCGCTGTCGCCTTCACCATGCTGATCACCTGGTTGCCGGTCGGCGGCACGATGAACCGCATCGCCTGCGGCAGGATGACCCGCTTCATGATCCGCGCGTTCGTCAGGCCGAGCGCCTGCCCGGCCTCGCGCTGGCCCGGATCGACCGACAGCAGACCGCCGCGGACGATCTCGGCCATGTAGGCGCCCTCGTTCAGCCCGAGGCCGAGGATCGCGGCCAGCAGCGGCGTGATCAGCGTGTTCGTGTCGACGCTGGCGAAGACCGGGCCGAACGGGATGCCGAGGTTCAGCTTCGGCAGCAACGCGGACAGGTTGTAGAAGAAGATCAGCTGCACCAACGTCGGCGTACCGCGGAAGAACCAGATGTACAGCCCGGCTGCCCCACGCAGCAGCGGATTGGCCGAGATCCGGCAGACGGCGAGCAGCACGCCGAGGACGACGCCGATCACCATCGCGACCACAGTCAGCATCAGCGTGATGCCGAGGCCACGCACGATCGACTCGGCGCGCAACCAGGCCCAGACCACGTCCCAGCCGAAGTTCTCGTTCGTGACCAGCATCTTCACCAGTTGCGCGGCGAACACCAGGATGACGAACGCCGCCAGCCAGCGCCACGGGTGCTTGCGATGCGCCGCGTTGCGGACGTCGAGGTCCAGCCCGGCGGCCGGAGCGTCTTGCACCGTTGTTGCCATGTCAGCTCTTCCCGAGGTTGAGGCCGGGGGTGGACAGCTTGTTCTGCTCCAGCCCCCACTTCGCCATGATCGCGTCATAGGCGCCGTTGGCATGCAGTTTCTGCACGGCGGCAAGCAGTACGCCGGCCAGCGGTGAGCCGATCGGGACCAGCGCGCCCTGGAACAGGTCCTGGAAACCGTTGCCCTTGCCAACGCCCGCCAGTTCCAGCTTGCCACCCGACTGCGCGACGAAGTACGTCAGCGGAGCCTGTGAGGAGAAGAAGGCATCCGCGCGGTCGGACTGGACCGCAAGGATCGACGACGGCTGGTCCTTGTAGGACTGGACCGCCACCGCCGGCTTCCCGGCGGCCACGCATTTCGCCGACTGCGCCTTGATCACCTTCTCGGCGGACCCGGCCGCCATCACACCGACGCGCTTGCCGCAGGCGGTGTCCAGGCCGTCGATCCCCTGCGGATTCCCTTTGCGGACAGCGAAGACGACGTACTCCTGGACGTAGTCGATGAAGGTCGCCTGCTTCTGCCGCTCGACGAAGTCACCGGTCGGCCCGAGATCGAGGTCGTAGCGTTTGGCCTGCATCCCGGACAGCACGCTGGCCAGCCCGTCGACGGTGGCATGCTCGATCCGGACACCGAGCAATTGGCTGATCGCCTGCGACAGGTCGGCGGTCGCACCCTGGATCCCCGCGCCCTTGTCGGCGCCGACGATCACGTACGGCGGGAACGACCCGTTGTTGACGGCAACGATCTTGCCGGCCGCGCGGATGTTCGCCGGCAGCTTGGCCTGCAAGGTCTTGTCGACCTGCTGCCGCGGGATCGCGGCGGCTGCGGCCTTCGCGCCGCCACCGGTACTGGTGTCGACCGGGTCCGCGGTGCAGCCGGTCAGGCCGAGCAGGGTTGCGGCCAGAACGGCGAGGGTGGTGCTCCGGGCATTGAACAGGGGGATGGACACGACTACTCCTACGGCTTCAGCTGGTGGGGACGGCTTCGACCGGTCGAGGGGTGGAACTGACCGAGAAGCGCCGGTTGATCAGAACCGGGAGGCGGCGCCGGGCGTCGATCAGACGCTGCTGGGAGACGACGGCCGTGATGGTGGCCGGTTCCTCTCCTGCCTGGGCCAGGGGGACGCCGAGGGGATCGACGACGAGGCTCTGGCCGATGTTGCGTTGACCGCATTCGCCACTCGCCACGACGTACACCGTGTTCTCCAGCGCGCGGGCGGTGACCAGAGTCTGCCAGTGGTGTTCCTTGAGCGGTCCCTTGACCCACGCGGCCGGCAGGACGAGTACGTCCGCGCCCTCGAGGGTGAGGAGGCGGGACAGCTCCGGGAACCGCACGTCGTAACACGTCATCAGTCCGACCTTGAAACCGTTGACGTCGATCAGCTCGGGTACGACGTCGGCCGGGGTCACGTTGTCGGACTCCAACTGGTTGAACGCGTCGTACAGGTGGAGTTTGCGGTACAGGCCGGTGATGTCGCCGTTCTTCAGCACGACAAGGGTGTTGTAGGGCTTGTCGTTGTCCGACTTCTCGTGGATGCCGACGACAACGGTGACGTCAAGGCCGGCGGTGGCTTGCCGCAATCCCGAGACGAACGGCCCGTCGAGCGGCTGGGCGTGCTCGCGGATGCGCTCGCGCTCCTCGATGAAGCGTGCGAGCACACCTTCGGGGAGCACCAGGAGGTCGACGCCGTCGGCATCGGCCTGCTTGATCAGCTGAGTCGCCGTGTCGAGGTTCTCCTGCCAGTCGATACTCGCGACGAACTGCGCGGCCGCGACTCTCAGCGTACTCATGCGATCTTCTCCAACGGGTCGATCTGGTAGGGAAAGAGGTCCTCGGCCGGGACAGGGCGGTCCAGCAGCTCCTGGGCGACGAGCTGGTCCTGGAACGCGGCGACCATCCGCCGATCGGCCGAGACGCCGTACGGCATCCAGTCGGGGCCGAAGACCTTTGTGGTGATGCCGACTTCCTCGTTGTGCCACGGGGTGATGTCCAGCAGCTTGTTCCGCCGCTGGAAGCTGAGCTGCTTGGCCTGCTCGAACAGGTCCATCAGCTGCTGCGCGGTCTCGGGCCGGAGCGCTTCCTTGCGCAGGGCGAGCAGATGGATCCCCGGCACGAAGCCGTGCCGGCCGTAGTACGCACGCTCCTCGGCCCGCGCGTCCCGGAAGAGCGTCCGGTACGGCGAATCCGCCGCATGGAACCCGGGCGGCATGAACGGGGTCATCACCGCGTCCAGTTCCTTTGCCAGCAGGAGATCCACGAGTCGCGCACCGTCGGTGGTGTGCCGGATGTTGTTGCCGACAGCAACACCGCCGAGGCGGTCGACGACCGGGTGCGCCGCGGTGAGCGGCCCGACCTGCCAGTCGGCGTCGTCGATGCCGACGCCGGCCTCGGCCAGCACCGCCCGGGTCCAGGTGTTGCCGCTGTCCGGCCAGCCGGTCAGGCCGATCCGGGCGCCCTTCAGGTCCGCCGCGGTCTCTGCGGCCGCATCCCGCCGGACGATGATGCAGCGGTGCCGGAAGCCCCGCATCAGGAAGATCGGCAGCGCGACCACCCGGTCGTCGCCGGCGGCGCGGGCCCGGACGTAGCGGCTGAACGAGGTCTCGCCGCCGTCGTACTCGGGTGATCCCCACAGGTCCGGCGTCGCCTCCAACCGGCTGACGGTCGGTCCGGGGACATCGCCGAGGGCCAGCGGGATCACGTGGTCCCAGTGGCGGACGCCGAGATGAAGCTTCACGCGCTGTCAGTCCTTCGCTGCCGGGGTGGATTGGCCGGTAGCCTATGTTCAGCCCAACGTGTTGAACATAGATTCAGAATGTTACTGATCAAAAACCGAGAGGCTCGCGATGGCAGACGACGTACCACCGCAGGACGGGCCGACGGTCTCCTCCGCCTGGCTGGCCGAGCAGATCACCGAGGCGAGCGCGGCCGGGATCGCGGCGGCGATCTCCCGGCTGGTCCGGCACGGTGACCTCGCCCCACAGACCAGGCTGCCGACCGTCCGCGCGCTGGCGCCCCGGCTCGACGTCAGCCCGGCGACCGTGTCCGCGGCCTGGGCGACGCTGCGTAAGCAACGTGTGGTGGCCGGCGGCGGACGGCAGGGCACATGGGTGCTCGGCGGGCTCGCAGTCCCCCGCCCGGCCCGCTACGAGAACATCTCCCGCCTCTGGCCGGATCAGACTCTCAACCTCACCCGTGCAGTCCCGGATCCTGCCCTGTTGCCGAAGCTGGAGCGTGCGTTCGTCCAGGCGTTGAGTGACCCCGACGTCCACTCGTACGAGGTCGTCTCGATCAGCGGCCCGCTCCGCGCCGCCGTCGAACGCACCTGGCCCTTCAAGACCGACCACTGGATGTGCGCGAACGGCGGCTACGAGGGCTTGCTTCTGCTGATGCGTACGACCGTCGTGCCCGGCGAGCACGTGGCCATCGAGGATCCCGCGACTCCACGGCTGCTGGACATCCTCGACAACGTCGGCGCGCGGGCCGTCCCGGTCGCGACCGACTCCGAAGGCCCGATCCCGGCGTCCTTGCGCGACGCGCTCGGGCACGACCCGGTCGCGTTCGTGTACGAGCCGCGGAGCAGCTCACGTCTCGGCGCCTCGGTGACGCCGTCACGGCGCGACGAGCTGGCGGCCTTGCTGGCCGGGACGGACACGCTCGTCATCGAGGACGACGGACTCGGCGACCTGAGCGCCTTCGAGTACCACGGCGTCGCCGAGGTGCTGCTCGAGCAGAGCGTGCTGGTCCGCAGCTATTCCAAGTCACACTCCCCCGATCTACGGCTCGGCGTGATGGCCGGCGCCGCGGAGCCGATCGAGCGCGTGCGCGTCTACCGTCAGTTCGGCTCAGGCTGGACCAGTCGCGTGCTGCAGAACGCGCTCGCCTGGCTCCTGGAGGACGAGGCCTCGATGAGCACGGTCGCCGCTGCACGCACGACGTACCGAGAACGGCGAGAGCACCTGATCAAGCTCCTGGCCGACCGCGGCGTCGAGGCGCACGGCGTCGATGGAATGGCGGTCTGGGTGCCGGTCCGGAGCGAGCACGAGGCACTACTCGTCCTCGCCTCCCACGGAATCGCCGTCGCCGGCTCCAGCGCGAGCTGGACCCGCCCCGGCCCACCAGCCATCCGTGTCGCCACTGGCCTTCCGATCCCCCACCCGACCCAGGTCGCCGACGCCATCGCCCTCGCCGTACAGGCCAGGTAGCTCAGAGGTCCAGGCCGACCGGGCGGATCAGACCTTCTTGGGCAACCGATGCGATCAGGTTGCCGGTCTGGGTGTAGAGGCGGCCGGTGGCGAAGCCGCGGGCACCGGAGGCTGACGGGGACGACTGGTCGTAGAGGAGCCATTCGTCGGCGCGGAACGGGCGGTGGAACCAGAGCGCGTGGTCGAGCGATGCCGGCTGGATGCGGCGGTCGCCGATGACGATGCCGTGCGGGAGGAGACTGGCGCCGAGCAGGGTGAGGTCGCTGGCATAGGCGAGCACGCACGCGTGCAGCGCGGGATCGTCGGGAAGCTTGCCGGCGGCACGGATCCAGAACTGGCGACCGGTCAGCCCGGCAAGGCGTACGTCGAGCGCCGCCCACTCGCGATCCCAGTCCGCGGCGGGCCGGCCCGAGCGCGCCTCGAGGACGGTCGCGAGACGCGGCGCCTCCTCCGGCGGTACGACGTCGTCCGGCATCGGGTCCTGGTGATCGAGGCCGGGCTCCGGGCGCTGGAACGACGCGGACATGTAGAAGATCGGCTTGCCGTTCTGCGACGCCACCACCCGCCGGCTGCTGAACGAGCCGCCGTCGCGGGTCGGTTCCGGGCGGTACACGATCGGTACGGACGTGTCGCCGGCGCGCAGGAAGTACCCGTGCAGCGAATGCACGACACGCTCGGGGTCGACCGTCCGGCTCGCAGCGGCCAGCGCCTGCCCCAGCACCTGGCCGCCGAACACCCGTTGCATCGAGGTCTGGGGCTGACGGCCCCGGAACAGGTCGACGTCGATCATCTCCAGGTCGAGCAGCTCGACCAGATCCTCCAGCGACTCAGGCATGCCTCATCCTGACAGGCGTGCCCGCGGCCGTCACAACCTAGTCGTTGTCCTCGCGGTTCAGCTCGGCGAGGAACTGCTCCACCTCGGCGCCCAGCTCGTCGGCGGACGGCGTGGAGTCGGCCAGCAGGCTCTTGCGGCTGAGCGAGCCCTCGGCGGCGTCGTACTGCGTTTCGAGCGCCTTGACCACCGCGCTCGCGTCGTCGGAGGCCTCTACCTGCTCGTCGACCAGCCGACCGGTGACGGCGGCCTCGTCGAGCAGGGCCTTGCTAGGGAGGAGCAGGCCCGTCGCAGCGGAGATCGCGTGCACCAGGGCCAGCGCGGCGCCGGGGAAGCGATTCTCGGCCAGGTAGTGCGGGACGTGTACGGCGAAGCCCATCGCGTCCTTGCCTGCTTCACCGAGCCGCACCTGCAACATCGTGCCGGCGCTCGCGGGCAGCACCATCTCGCCGTCCCAGATGTTCGACCGGGTGACGAGCTCGGGCCGGGTCGCGTGCGCGGTCAGGCCGAGCGGCCGGGTGTGCGGCACGCCCATCGGGATGCCGTGTACGCCGATCGTGAGCGTCACGTTGTACCGCTCGATCAACTGGCGGATTGCCCCGGCGAACCGGTCCCAGTGGTTGTCCGGCTCGACGCCCTCGAGCAGCAGGAACTCGACACCCGCGTCGTCGGTCACCACGTGCAGGCTCAGGTGCGGCGGGGTGTAGTCGGTGAACCGGTCCTCGGCGAACGTCACCTCAGGCCGCCGGGCCCGGTAGTCGTGCAGCAGATCGACGTCGAACCGCGCCAGCAGCCGGTGGTCGAGCACCTCGAGCAGGTGGTCGGCGGTGACCCGCCCGGCCTGGCCCGCGTCCATGAACCCGTCCAGCGAGTGCACCATGACCTTCGGCGTCGCCGCCGGGCCGGTAGCCACCGACTCGTCGACGATCTCGTAGAGGTCGTCCGGTCGCAGCATCGTCGTTCTCCTTCACGCGGTCGTCAACAGGGCGGGTTGAGCCCCTCTATCCTGCCGTTCACCGAGTCCAACGCCGTCACTCGGGGCACAAATTCCGGCTGCGGCGAAGATTCAGGATGTTCCACGACCCGGCGGTCGGCGAGACAGTTGGGAAAGCGCTTGCTAGGTTGGTCGTCGTGAGCGAACCAGATTCCGCCCTGACCGTCATGCTGGCGATGCACGACGACGCCATGGCCCGCGTCCTCGTGCCGCGGGTCCGGCAGCGGCTCGAGGCGATCGCCACCGTGCTCCCGGTCGGCCCCGGGACGAGCTTCCTCGCCGACCCCGCCGTGCGGGCTGCCCTCCCGGACGTCGACGTACTGCTCACCGGCTGGGGCTGCCCGCGGATCGGGCCGGAGGTGCTGGACGAGGCGCCGAAGCTGCAGGCGATCCTGCACGCGGCCGGCTCGGTGAAGGCGATCGTCGACCCGGTCGCGTTCGACCGCGGCATCCAGGTGTCGTCGGCGGCCACCGCGAACGCGCAGCCGGTCGCCGAGTTCACGGTCGCCGCGATCGTGCTCGGCGGCAAGCGCGCGTTCCGGCTCGCGGCGCAGTACCGGACCGAACGGCGCAAGGCGGACCCGCACGGGATGCCGGGCAGTTACGGTACGACGGTCGGCCTGCTCGGCGCGTCACGGATCGCGAAGATGGTCGCGGAGCGGCTGCGCGGGTTCGATCTGGAGGTCCTGATCAGCGACCCGTACCTGACCGCGGACGAGGCGGCGGCGCTCGGCGCCGAACTGGTCGGCAACGACGCGCTGTTCGAGCGCAGCGACATCCTCAGCGTGCACGCGCCGCTGATCCCCGAGACGGTCGGGCTGGTGGACGGACGGCTGCTCGGGCTGCTGAAGGACGGCGCGGTGCTGATCAACACCGCCCGCGGCCAGATCATCGACGCCGACGCGCTGCTGAACGAGTGCGTGTCCGGCCGGATCGACGCCGTCCTCGACGTCACCGATCCCGAGCCGCTGCCGCCGGACTCGCCGTTGCTCGACCTGCCCAACGTCTTCGTCACCCCGCACGTAGCCGGTGCCGTCGGCAACGAGATCGCCCGCCTCGGCGAACTGGCCGTCAGCGAGCTCGAACGTCTCGCAACCGGTCAGCTCCTCCAACACGCCGTCACCGCCACCGAACTCGGAAGGCTCGCATGAGTCGCCTCGTACTGCCCGACACCGACCGCGTCCTGTCCCGCCAGACCGGGTGGAGCCGGGCGCACTGGGAGGCGCTGGCGGATCACCTGCTCGACTCGCTCGTGCCGTACTTCTCCCCCGGTGCGTCCCTGGTCGAGCTGCCCGGGCGGCCGAGCCGATCGGGTACGGCGTCGGACGCGTTGGAAGGCTTCGCCCGATCGTTCATGCTGGCCGCGTTCCGGATCGCCGGCGTCCAGGGCAAGGGCTGCGAGGACCTGATCGAGCGGTACGCGCGGGGCGTCGCGAACGGGGCGAACCCGGACCACCCTGAGGCGTGGCTGCGGCTCACGCCGAGGTCGCAGCAGATGGTCGAGGCCGCGGCGATCGCGGTGTCGCTGCACGAGACCCGCGAATGGATCTGGGACCGGCTCGACGCGCGTGCGCAGGAGCACGTGGCGGAGTGGCTCGGCGGGTTCAACGGGTCCACGACGCACGACAACAACTGGCGGCTGTTCCAGGTCGTGAGCGAGCAGTTCCTGGCGTCGGTCGGAGCGCCGTACTCGCAGGACGACATCGACGGCGGGCTCGACCGGATCGAGGACTGGTACGTCGGCGACGGGTGGTACTCCGACGGCGACGGGCAGAACTTCGACAACTACATCGGCTGGGCGATGCACCTCTACCCGGGGCTGTGGGCGCGGATGGCCGCGGCGACGCCGGGTGCGCAGTACGAGGACCGGCTGAAGCTGTACCGCGAGCGGATCAAGCTGTTCCTGGAGGACGCGGTGTACCTCGTCGGGAACGGCGGTGCGCCGGTCTACCAGGGGCGGTCGCTGACCTACCGCATGGCCGCGGCAGCGCCGTACTGGATGGGCGCACTGTTGGACTCGACTCCGTTGACGCCCGGGCAGACGCGGCGGCTGTGCTCGGGCATCGCTCGGCACTTCGTCCAGCACGGCGTGCCGGACGAGCGTGGCGTGCTGACGCTCGGCTGGTACGACACGTTCCTCCCGACGACGCAGCAGTACTCCGGACCTGGATCGCCGTACTGGGCCTCGAAGGGGTTCGTCGGGCTGATCCTGCCGCCGGAGCACCCGGTGTGGGCGGAGCCGGAGGACTCGATCCCGCTCGACGACGCCGATCAACTGCGGGCGATGCCGAAGCCGGGGTGGATCCTGCACGCGAGCCGGCACGACCAGGTCGTGCAATTGGTGAACCACGGCGCCGACCACGCGCCGGTGGCTGAGCCCGAGGGTGCGGAGCCGGCGGGCGATCCGCACTACAACCGGCTGGCGTACGCGAACCACGCGGGCCCCGACCTGTCCGACCACGAGCCGCACGTCGACAACCTGATCTCGCTCGTCTCCCCTGACGGTGTCGCCAGCGGGCGCGGGCGGATCCGGCGGCTCGGGGTGGACGAACACACGGCATCCTCGTGGCACAAGGCGTGGCTCGGATCCGAGGGTCCGTGGGCGATCGAGGTCACCTCCGTGGTGCACAGCGGATGGGAGATCCGGTGTGCGCTGGTCGAGGGACCGGCCGGGGCATCCGTGCGCAGCGGCGGGTTCGCGGTCGCCGGCGAGTCATTGCCGTCGGCAACCGTCAGGGACCGGGCGGCGTCGGCGCGGAACGACGACGGGTTGGTGTCGGCGGTGGTCGGCCTGCACGGGTACGACGGGGCGGGCGTACATCGCGGGCTGGGCGTGAATCCGTTCGGCGCGCACTCGGCCACGCCGTACCTGACCGCACCGCATCGCGGCGAGCCGTTGGTGCTGGTGAACGCCGTACTGCTGACGCGGGACGCGTTGCGGCCGGGAGCACTTGCCGAGGGCATCGATGTGACCGTGGACGGGACAACGGTGCGGGTCGGCCTGCCCGGCGGTGGCGTCGAGGTGGTCGAACTGGGACGACGTCCAATCGCTCAGGTCAGGCTCACCAAGCGTGTGTAATCGGTCGGTGGCCACTACATTGACGCCATGAGCACGTACGAAAAACTCCTGCAGGAGCAGATCCGGAACGAATTCACGGCGTCACAGCAGTATGTGGCAGTGGCTGTCTGGTACGACGACCAGGATCTGCCCCAGCTGGCCGGGCACTTCTACAAGCAGTCACTGGAAGAGCGCAATCACGCGATGATGATGGTCCAGTACCTGCTGGACAAGGACATCCGGCCGCAGATCCCGTCGGTGGGCGAGGTCGAGTCCGACTTCACGACCGCGCTCGAGCCGCTCGAGCTCGCGCTGGCGCAGGAGATCACCGTCACCAAGCAGATCGAGACGCTGGCCCGGACCGCGCGCGACGAGAGCGACTACATCGGCGAGCAGTTCATGCAGTGGTTCCTCAAGGAGCAGGTCGAGGAGGTCGCCGCGATGAAGACCCTCGTCAACGTGGCCAACCGCGCCGGCGACAACCTCTTCCACCTCGAGGACTTCCTGGCCCGCGAGGTTGTCGGCGTCACCGACAGCGACCCCACGGCTCCCCTGGCCGCCGGCGGAAAGGTCTGACCGGCCGGCAGCCGGCACCGTCAGACCCGGGGGGCCAGGGCGCGCTACCAGCTGCCGCCGCCCCCGCCGCCGCCTCCACCGCCGGAGGACCCGCCACTGAAGCCTGACGAGCTGCCGCCTCCCCCGCCCGAGCTGGACGGGGTGGGCGGCGGGTCGAAGGTGCTGGCGACGGTCGAGCTGACCGCGCCCGCGGTCCAGCCGGAGGTGTAGTAGGACGGGCCGTAGTACCAGACCGGGTCAGGGGTGATGCGCCCCGCGGCGACCAGTTGCTCGCACACCCGCTGCCAGCGATCCGCGATCCCGAAGGCGATGGCCCAGGGCAAGTACTTCGAGAAGATGTCCTCGCCCTCCTCGAACCGCAGCTGGTCCGCCTCGGCCGTCGCCAGGTACTTCTCGAAGCCGGCCAGCTGGTCGGTCACCGCCCGGCCGGCCGGGTTCCGCTGGCCGCGGCCGCGGATCCCGATCCAGATGCCGATGGCAACGATCACCGCGATCACCGGGATCGCGATCACCACCGCCCGGCCCGCGCCGCCGGTCGCCGCGGCGGTGATCGTCCCGGCGAAGCCCGCGCCGACCACCCAGATCCCGATCATCGCCATGCAGGCGCAACCGAAGCCGCTCCGGAACGGCGATCCGCCGCCGGCACGCGGCATCCGCAGGTACCACCCGCGCTGCTTCACCTGCTCGCGCAGCGCCCTGATCATCTCGTTGTGCGCGTGCCGCATGGTGTTGTCCCCGACCGCGCCGCGGCGGAGCAGCACCTCCGACCCCGGCTGCAGCGTCGGGAACAGGCCGGACATCAGTGCCTGCTCGTGCGGGGCGGTCGCGACGGCGGGGTTGAGCAGGACGGCCTTCTGCGAGTCACCGGTGTTGTCGATCCGTACGCCGCCGCGCACCGCCATGTCGATCAGCGTCGCGGCCGTCTCCACCGTCGTGGCCTTCGCGTCGATCAGCAGACCGCCCTCGGCGACCGGGATCCTCGGCGGCGAGAACGCGACCGGCAACTGGTCCTTGCTGAGGTCGTCCTTCACCGGCTCGGCCGCGACCCCGTCCGGCGGGAACGTCCCCGGCGGCATCCCGGCGTACCGCTGGTCCTTGTTGCCGAACTTCGCGTAGCTGGCGGCGAGGACGATCGCGATCGCGGTGACCAGGCCGGCGCCGATGAGCGAGAGCCATGACAGGCCGTTGCGCTCCAGCCAGTTCGGCGGGTCGACCAGGATCGGTGTGTCGTTCTGGACGGCGCCCGCGGTGATGCCGGCGACGATCGTGAGCTGCTGTCCCCGGTCGAGCTGGGACGCGCCGAACACGCCCTGCTGACCGACGAGCGACTTCTGCGGACAGGTCTGCGTCGAGCCGGCCTCGCCGGCGAAGCAGTCGACCTGGGTCACGCCCTGCGGGACGGTGACATTGACCGTGACCTGGTCGATCACGGCCGACCAGGCGCTGCCGGTGGCGTCCCAGTACAGCTCGCTGTGGTCGGCGAAGTGCCGCAGCGCGCCGCGGACGTCGTACGAGATCACGTACGTCGCCTCGTCGCCGGGGACCGTGCTGCTCGCCGAGCCGATCTTGATCTGGGTGTTCTCGTTGCGCTCCTTGTTCTCCGTGAACGTGTCCACGGAGAACTCGGAACTGACCCCGGGCGTCGGCGAGTCGACCTTGATGTTCGAGACCTGATACTCCTGGTCCTTGGAGTCGTCGTCCTTGTACGGCTCGCGGGTGACCAGATCCCGGTAGATGCCGTGCCGGCCGGTGCTCCCGAAGACGTAGTCGATCGTCTCCTTCACCTGCAGAACGCCGTCAGCCGTGACGGTGTAGTCGATCTTGAAGTTCCTGATCTCGTCACCCGCGTCGGCCATCCCGGCATTGGCCGGAACGGCGAATCCGGCCAGTGCCAGAACGGCGACCAGCATGGTGATGACGACCCCGAGCACCTGCTCGCTACGGCATGGAATCGGGAGACGCGCTCTAAACATGGCGGCGACACTACAGAGCGCAAGGGTCCGGCGGTGGGAGGCGGACACGAATCCGCGACCTGAAGACTCTTGTGCGAAGTGTCGGTTAGGGGAATCGTGGGTGGACCAGGAGGAACGTCATGGCAGACAAGACGAATGCTTCCCAAGGCACCGGAGCCGCGCCCGCTGTGGACAGCCCGGCCGCCATCCGCAACGTGGTCCTGGTCGGCCCGTCGGGCTCCGGCAAGACCACCCTCGTCGAGGCCCTGCTGGTGGCCTCCGGAGTCCTGAACAGACCCGGCACCGTCCTGGACGGAACCACGGTGTGCGACTACGACGACGCCGAGGTCCGGCAGCAGCGCTCGGTTGGCCTGTCGCTCGCCTCGCTGCCGCACGACGGCGTGAAGGTCAACCTGATCGACACCCCGGGGTACGCCGATTTCGTCGGTGAGCTGCGGGCCGGACTGCGTGCGGCCGACTGCGCGCTGTTCGTCATCTCCGCCAGTGAGGGCGTCGACGAGCCGACCAAGGCCGCCTGGCAGGAATGCGCCGAGGTCGGGATGCCGCGGGCCGTCGTGATCACCAAGCTCGACCACGCCCGGGCCAACTACCAGAACGCGCTCGCCACCGCGCAGGCCGCGTTCGGCGACAAGGTCCTCCCGCTCTACCTGCCCGCCGGCGACGGGCTGATCGGGCTGCTCTCCCAGTCGTACTTCGGGTACGCCGGGGGCAAACGCTCGACCTCGGCGCCGGACGCGGCGTACGCCGACGAGATCGAGGAACTGCGCGGCACGCTGATCGAGGGGATCATCGAGGAGTCCGAGGACGAATCGCTGATGGACCGCTACCTCGGCGGCGAGGAGATCGACCAGAAGGTGCTGATCGAGGACCTCGAGCGCGCCGTCGCCCGCGGCTCGTTCTTCCCGGTCGTTCCGGTCTGCAGCGCCTCCGGGATCGGCACGTTCGAGCTGCTCGAGGTGATCACCAGCGGCTTCCCGTCGCCACCCGAGCACACCATCCCCGACGTGTTCAACCCGCACGGTGTCGCCCGCAAGGGACTGGCCTGCGACCCCGACGGGCCGCTGCTCGCCGAGGTGGTGAAGACGACGTCGGACCCCTACGTCGGCAGGGTCAGCCTGGTGCGGGTGTTCTCCGGCACCATCAGGCCCGACGCGACGGTTCACGTGTCGGGCCATTTCACGTCTTTCTTCGGTGAACACAATTCTCATGAGGACCACGACGAGGACGAGCGGATCGGCGCGCTGTCGTTCCCGCTCGGCAAGACCCAGCGCCCGGCCGGGACGGTGGTCGCCGGCGACATGTGCGCGATCGGCCGGCTGACCCGGGCGGAGACCGGTGACACGCTGTCCGACAAGGCGGAGCCGCTGCTGCTGAAGCCGTGGAACATGCCCGAGCCGTTGCTGCCGATCGCCGTCCAGGCGCACGCGAAGACCGACGAGGACAAGCTCGGTGTCGGGTTGCAGCGCCTCGCGGCAGAGGATCCGACGCTGCGGATCGAGCAGAACCCGGAGACCCACCAGATCGTCCTGTGGTGCATGGGCGAGGCGCACTCCGACGTCGTACTGGACGCTCTGTCCAGCCGGTACGGCGTGACCGTCGACACCGTGGAGTTGCGGGTGCCGCTGCGGGAGACCTTCGGCGGGAAGGCGAAGGGCCACGGACGGCATGTGAAGCAGTCCGGCGGCCACGGTCAGTACGCCGTCTGCGACATCGAGGTGGAGCCGCTGCCGCAGGGCGCAGACTTCGAGTTCGTCGACAAGGTGGTCGGCGGGGCGGTGCCGCGGCAGTTCATCCCCAGCGTCGAGAAGGGCGTGCGGGCGCAGATGGAGAAGGGTGTCTCCGCCGGGTATCCGATGGTGAACATCCGCGTCACGTTGCTCGACGGGAAGTCTCACAGCGTCGACTCGTCGGACATGGCGTTCCAGATGGCCGGCGGGCTGGCACTTCGCGAGGCCGCCGCGGCGACGAAGGTGAACCTGCTCGAGCCGGTGGACCTGGTGTCGGTGCTCGTGCCGGACGATCTGGTCGGCGCGGTGATGAGCGACCTGTCCGGGCGGCGCGGGCGGCTGCTCGGCACGGACAAGGTCGGCGACGACAGGACGCTGGTGAAGGCCGAAGTACCGCAGGTGGAGATCACCCGCTACACCATCGATCTCCGCTCGCTGTCCCACGGCGCGGCCACCTTCAGCCGTCAGTTCTCCCGGTACGAGGCGATGCCGGAGTCGGCCGCGTCCAAACTGAAGTGAGCTAGGGCTTTAGGGCTTGAGGCGGCGGCGTACGTCGCGGGACTTGAGGTACGCCGCCACATCGTCGTAGCGCTCGCTCTGGTTGGCGAACTCGATGTACGAGCGGACGCGGTGCAGCCAGTCGAGCGTCGACGGCTTCACCGCGGTGAGCGCCTCGGTCAGGTGCCGCATGTCGAGCGGCGGCTCGCCACCGCTGGACAGCGCCTCGTCGATGACCTTGTCCACGCCGCGCTCGATCAGCGCACGCAGGTCCGCGCCGCTGAACATCGGCGTCTGCCCGGCGAGCGCCTTGAGATCGAGCCCGTCGGCCGGGACGTCCTTGGTCAGCACGGCCAGGATGTCCGCGCGGGCCGGCTCGTCCGGCGGCGGCACGAAGATCACCCGGTCGAAGCGGCCCGGGCGGAGCATCGCCTCATCCACGTCCCACGGCGCGTTCGTCGCCGCCAGCACCAGGAGGCCGTCGTTCTCGGAGCCGATCGCGTCGAGCTCCTGCAGCAGTACGTCGACCAGCCGTCGCGCCTCGGACCCGCCGTGCTTGTGCCGGGCGAACGCCAGCGCGTCCAGCTCGTCGAGGAACAGCACGCACGGCCCGTTGGCGCGAGCACGCTCGAAGGCAGCGTGCAGATTGCGCTCCGACACCCCGAGGTACGGATCCATCACGTCCTCGATCCGAACGTTGACGAACGGCAGACCGCACTCCCCCGCGGTCGCCCTCGCCAGCAGCGTCTTGCCGCAGCCGGGCGGACCATAGAGCATCACGCCGCCACCGGACTTGCGTCCGTACTTCTCGTACAACTCCGGCCGGCTCAGCGGGAGGATCACCATCCGGTGGATCACCCGCTTGATCTCTTCCATCCCGCCCACCTGGTCGAAGGTGGTCGTCTCCTTCATCGCTTCGGTGCTCAGCGGGTCCGCCTCCGCCTCGGGACCGACCTTGATCCGTACGCCGCTGCGCTCGGCGATCATGCCGTCGACGAGCTGCTGCAGGCGTCCCGTCCCCTCGACGACACCTTGCTGGCGGGCTGCTTCGAGCAGGTTCCGCAGGAGGGCGAGCCGCCCGTTCGCCGCGGCCAGCTCGCCGACCGGCACGAACTGGTCGTCCGGCAGCCCTTGATGGTCGAGCAGCACGACGTACTGGTCGAGCGCCTCCTCGCTCTCACCGGCTGTCGCCAGCGACTCGGCGAGCAGCAGCCGAAGCATGACGTCGTCCGGGCTGGCCTCGACAGCCTTGCGCAGCGCGCCGATCCGGTCGTTGTTGCTCATCAGCCCCATCTCCTGTTGATCCAGCGGCGGACCAGCGGGGGGACCACCCACGAATACACGCAGAACGCCAGCCAGACCATGGCGAACACGAACGACAACGGCGCGAGACCGACGGCTCGGAGGCCGTAGATGACCGCGACCACGCAGATCCAGACGACCAGCGGATTGACCCGGGCGAACGGGCGCAGCGGAAGCATCAGCGGATGGTTGAACAGCTTCGCCTGGCGGGCCGCGTCCCGCAGGTCCGCGTCACCGGGCTGGGCCGCCGCTGCCGAAGCGAGGGACGTGTAACCGGAGCGCGAGTCGCCGGTCAGCATCGACGCCGTACCGTGCAGGGCCCGCGCGTTCGGGTCCTCGGGGTCGTGCGCCAAGGCTTCCGTGCTGTGGCGGTGCATGTCGCGGTCCTTGCCGAGCGCAAACGCCACCTGCGCACGAGCAGCCGAGACAGCAACGCTCTCCGGCGCGTGCGACGCCGCACGCTCGACCAGGGCGCCGGCCTTCTGGGCCTGTCCGGCCGCCAGACAGACGCGCGCGTAGCCGAGCAGCAGGTCGGGTTCGTTCGGGTCGACACTCAGACCTTGGAGGAATGTGGCCTCGGCCTCGGGCAGGCGGCCCTCGGAACGCAGAGCCGACCCGAGCACGTGGAGCATCGCCGGCATCGGGCCGTGCTGCGCGAGGCCGTCACGCAGTACGTCGACTGCCTCGGCGTTCCGGTCGAGGGCGTGCAGGGCGGCACCGCGCAGAAGGTACGTGCGGTAGGTGACCGCGGCGTCGCCACTGAGCCCCTGGAGCTCGTCGAGGGTGCGGTCGGGGTGGCCGATCCGCAGCCAATGAGCTGCCATCCGCAGGCGCGATTCCGTCGGGTCGTTCACTTGATCACCGTCACCAGCAGCAGGATCAGGAACTCGACGACAGCGCCACCGATCGTCACAGGGATCCCCATGCGCCACAACCGGCCGTAGTCCGAGCCACGGAGCTGGAACGCGCGGTCCATCGGCTGCTGCAGCCGGAGCTGGACCATGAAGCAGAGCACGGCAACCACCCGCGAGCTCACCTGCAGGGCGTCCCCGCCGAGCACGGCGAACAGCACGACGACCGCGACCAGGCCGACGAGTCCGGTCAGCAGGATGAGCCGGCGCTTGCCCGCGTCGACGCCGAGCCGGCCCGAGTTGAGGAAGGCAATGACCGTGGACGCGATCACCCCGCCGAAGAAGGCCACGTACGCCTGCGACATCAGCCGCCACGGGCGCACGGACATGTCCACACCCGCGCCGATCGTCGGGCGCAGAAGTTCGTCCGGCATCGGACTCCTCGGGTGGACAGGCTCCGCCATCTACTGGGCTCAATTCACTGGGCTCGCGCAGTGTATAGCCTGTGCCGATGAGCGAGAACTGCATCTTCTGCGGGATCGTGGCCGGAACCATCCCGTCGACCCAGGTGGCGTCCGACGACCGCGCGATCGCGTTCATGGACATCAACCCGGGCACGCGCGGCCATCTGCTGGTGATTCCCCGGACCCACTCCACCGACCTGCGCGAGGCGTCCGCCGAGGACCTCACGGCCGCGACGCTGCTCGCCCAGTCGCTGGTCGGCCGCGTGATCGAGCGTCTCGACGCCGACGGCGCCAACCTGCTCAGCTGCATCGGCGCCGACGCCTGGCAGTCGGTGTTCCACACTCACCTGCACGTCATCCCCCGCTACAAGGACGACCCGCTACAGCTCCCCTGGCACCCGACGCCGGGAGACCTCGAGGAGATCAACGCCACCGCGGCGAAGCTCACCTAGCCACCAGTTCGTACACCGACAGCAGTTCCGGCAGCAGCGCCGACCAGTCGTAGCGCGGTACGGCGCTGAGGCCTGCCGCGCGGAGGTGGTCGCGCTCGTCGGGGCGGCGGAGCAGGCGCAGCGCGCGGCCCGCCAGCTCGGCGGCGTTGCCGGGCTCGAACAATTCCCCCAGCCGCCCGCCGTCCAGGACCTGATGGAACGCGGGCAGATCGCTCGCGAGCACGGGCGTACCGGCTGCCATCGCCTCGAGCAGGACGATGCCGAAGGACTCGCCGCCGAGGTGCGGCGCGACGTACAGGTCCGATCCGGCCAGCATGTCGGCGCGGGCCTCGTCGTCGATCGCACCGAGAAACAGAACGTTCTCCCGGTACCGCGGTGGTAGCGACCGGCGTGCGTCGTCCGCCTGCCCCGACCCCGCGACGAGCACCTTCAGGTGCGGGCGCTCGGCAAGCAGCAGCGGTAGGGCGTCCAGCAGTACGGCGAGGCCCTTGCGCGGCTCGTCCAACCGGCCGAGGAAGCTGATCGTGCCGTCCAGGCCCATCCACTCCGGACGCGGGCTGCCCTTGAACCGGGTGGTGTACAGGCCGTTCGGGATCACGACCGCCTCGCCACCGACGTGCTGGACCATCATCGAGCGGGCGTTCTCGGACACCGCGATGCGCGCATCGATCTTCTCCAATGCCGGCCGGAGCAGACTGGCCGCCACGCTCATCGCCCGGGACCGCACCTGCCAGGTGTGGAAGGTCGCGACGAACGGTCCCTTGGCCGACCAGAGCGCGATGATCGACGCGCTCGGCGTGGTCGGCTCGTGCACGTGGACCACGTCGAAGTCCCCGTCCGCGAGCCAGCCCTTCACCCGGGCCGCCGTCCGTGGCCCGAAGGTCACCCGCGCGACGGACCCGTTGTACGGCACCCCGACCGCGCGACCCGACGACACGACGTACGGCGGGATCGCGTCGAAGTCGTCCACCGGGGCCAGGACCGAGATCTCGTGCCCGAGCGACAAAAGCGCCTCGGCCAGATCGCGGACATGGTTCTGCACCCCACCGGGCGTGCCCAGCGAGTACGGGCACACCACACCGATCCTCACAGGACGATTCTCACCCCTCGAGGAAGATCCTCTGCAGCATGTGCCAGTCCTGGGGGTGGGCCGCGATCCCGATCGCGAACGCGTCCGCGCAGCGCTGAGTCATCGCGGCCGCGCCGCCGTCGGGCTCGATCGCGTCGTGGAAGGTGATGACCAGGTCGGGTCCGTCGTAGTGGAGGGTGGCCGGGATCAACGGCGCGCCTGTCTTCAGACTGAGCGCGGCCGGGCCGACGGGCATCCGCGACGGGCGGCCGAAGAACGTGACCGGGATGCCGCGTTCGGACAGGTCGCGGTCGGCGACGAGGCAGACGAAGCCACCGGCCCGGAGCCGGTCCGCGAGTACGGCGGTCACGTCGTCGTCACCACCGGTCAGCGGGAGAACGTCCATGCCGAGCCGCTTGCGGTACGCGATGAAGCGGTCGAAGAGCGACTCCGGCTTCAGGCGTTCCGCGACGGTCGAGACCGGCATCCCGGTCAGGCCGGCCCAGGCGCCGGCATGGTCGTAGTTCGCGAGGTGCGGGAGCGCGCAGATCACCCCGCGGCCGGCGGCGTGCGCGTCCCGGAGCAGCTTCTCGTTGACCGTGCGGACGCTGCTGACGATCTCGTCGTCCGACCACTCCGGCAGCCGGAACGTCTCCTGCCAGTAGCGCAGGTACGAGCGCATTCCGGCTTGTACCAGCGCGTCGAGCTCGGTCTGGGTCGCCTCCGGGCGTACGACGGCCAGGTTGCCACGCAAGCGCCGTACGCCTCGGCCGTTGCGGCGGACGGTGCGGTCGGCGATCCGCCTGAACAGCCACGTCACGGTCCGCTCGGGCAGGCGTCGTACCAGGGTCCAGGCGAGCGCGAAGGCCGCGTCGACCGCGCGTTGCCGGAGACCCTCCATCGTCAGTCGGTCTTCGGCTCCGCCGGCGGGGTGTCCAGGCCCGCGTTCGCCGGGTCGGCCAGGACCTGCTTACGGACCGAGAGCGAGCGCTGTACGACGGTGATCGTGCTCGCGGCGGCGACGTACCAGATCACGATCTCCAGCAGGATCGGGAGGTTGAACACGTCGGAGAAGAACGCCAGGACCAGCGTGAACACCAGCCGGTCGGCGCGCTCGGCCAGGCCGCCGCTCGCCTTCAGGCCGAGGCTCTCCGCCTTCGCCCGGGCGTACGAGGTGACCGCGCCCATCACGAGCGCCCACAGCGTCACCGCGGCCATCAGCGTCGAGTTGCCCTCGCGCGAGTTGGCGTAGAACATCACCAGGCCGCCGTAGATCGCGCCGTCGGCGATCCGGTCCAGTGTCGAGTCGAGGAACGAGCCCCACTTCGACGACGTACCCGAGGTGCGGGCCATGTGGCCGTCGATCAGGTCCGAGAACACGAAACAGGTGATGACCACCACGCCCAGCCACAGCTGACCGCGGGGGAAGAAGATCAGCGCCCCGGCGGACACACCGATGGTGCCCACCAGCGTGACCATGTCGGCGCTCACGCCGAGCTTGAGCAGGAGGGTGGCGATCGGCGTGATCACCTTGGTCCAGAACTGCCGGAATCTGTTAAGCATGGCGACGCGATCGTAGTCCAGCCGGATCACCGTCTGATGACATGCCACCCCATTTCACCTGCGAAGGAGCCTGATCCGCGCCATGCTGGTGGCAGGTGAGGAGGTCGGCATGCGTCTGCTCGTGGGCACGCTGGCAGTGCTGCTGGCGGCCAGTGGCTGCACGGTTGCCCGGCGCGCGAACGATGCGCCGCCGCCCACGATGCCTCCGACCGCGGTGATCCCCAGCGTGATCGCTCCCCCGCAGGCCGAGGGCCTGGACGGTACTGCGGGTGCGCCCGGACCGCAGGTGTGTACGGCGATCACCCGCACGCTGACCGCCAAGCTCCGCATCACGGTCACCGCGAAACCGAACGCCTGGAACGACGGCGGCCTGCCGGCCATGGACCTGTGCACCCTGATGCTCGAGGGCCGGGCCGTCACCATCGGCGTCAGCGCGCTGCCGAGCCAGCCCGACTCGCTCAACCGGTTGATGGACGGCGCCGGGACCGTCGAGAAGCTGCCCGAGCTGGGGCCGGACGCACTGATCAGCGAGTCGCGGCTTGTCTTCGAGGCCGGCGACCGGGCGGTCCGGGTCGCACCGGCCGGCGGGATCGAGCGCACCACCGCGGCCGGCATCGACCGGACGAAATCCGTCGCGATCGCGCTTGCCGCGCGCGACGCCGTACCGAAGAACCTCCGGCCGGCCCGCCAGGCGGACGAGACGTGCCAACTGTCCAACTCGGCGGCGGAGCGGTTCGTCCAGCTGCAGGTCCAGCTGCGGCGCGATTACCGGGTGAAGGGTGCGCTGACGTGCATCTGGGGAACGTTCGACGCAACGGTGTCGATCGTCGAGGCGTTCGACCAGGCGACCATCCCGGAGTCCCAGCGGGTGCCGCCGCCCCGGTTCGCCCCGCTCGGCCAGCCCGGCTACTACCTCCCCGAAGCAGGCGAGCTCGTGTTCCGGCAGGGCCGCCGGGTGGTCCGCGTGTCCGCCCTGACCAATCCACCCCGCGAGGTCTCGCTGGACGCCCTCACGACCATCGTCGACCCGATGCTGCCGCTCTTCCTCCGCTGAGGACCAGCTGAGAACTTTCTGGTCCAGTCCAGCGTCCCACCATCATCAATCATCGTTGGGGATGGTGGTAATGCGCACGTTTGCCAGGTACGGCGGACTCGTGGCCGCCGGAGTGCTTGCTCACCACAGGACTGCTCACGACCGGCACGGCGACGGCGGGGCAGAACACGATCACGGCGCCGTGCACGATCTCGGTCGGCTCGGTCACGGCCGGTGGGGATCACCGGATGCAGACCTTCGCGGCGACGGCGCCGGTGACGAAGGTGTCCGACAAGATCGTCGGGAAGGACATCTTCGCCGACGGTCAGACAACACTCAGCGCAGCAGTCCGGTACGGGCCAGGCGATGGGTCGGAGGTGCACACCGGTCAGACGGTGGTCGGACCGGTGCTCCTCGACTTCTCGTACGCACACCGGTCGGCGGCGGGACCGTGTCGCAGAGGGTGTTCGAGACCTTGGTCGCGGCGCCTTGCGGCCAGGGCACGACCGTCCTCGCGATCGACAAGGACACCGGCGCCGGCTACCTGTACTCCGTTGGGCACGCCAACGGTCTGGCCACCGTCATCAAGGGACTCGGCAAGGCACCGGGCAGCTTCACCGACCCGGTCTACTTCAGCTGGACCAAGTACACCGATCCGGCGCTGGCCGGCGAATGAACTGGGGGATGACATGAACAGATGGGGTAAGTACGGGGGCCTTCTCTCCGCCGGAGCTCTGGTCGCCGCGACGCTGGGGAGCGGGACGGCCGCGTTCGGGACAACGGCAGTGCAGACGAGGAGCACGCAGAGTGAGTGCGTGGTGAACCTCGGTTCGGTGACTGCCGGCGGGGACCACCGGATGCAGACCATCCAAGCCGAAGGCAAGGTGGTCGACAACTGGATCGTCGCCAAGGACCTCTATCCGGACGGACAGGTCAGGCTGAGCGCGACGGTTCGGTACGGCCCTGCCGAGGTCGGCGGGATGGCTCACCAGGGCCCGGTCATCATGGGCTCGACGATGTACGACACCAGCTACATCACCGAGAACGGCCGGGGACCGGTGACGCAGAAGCAAGTCACCCGGGTCGGTCCAGGCTGGCAGGTGTATCGCAGTCTCGATCGGTCGACGTACGTCACCGCCACGAAGCAGCGTGAGACCGAGTACTCGCTGCGCACGGACGGCACGCTGTATCGCCGCGACGTGACGTACAAGGACGGTGTGCCGAGCCGGCGGATCACTGGCTGGCAGTCCGGGTACAGAGGTGTGAAGGCGATGACGCTGATCAGCCAGACGGCGACGTACGACACGTTCCTGATGACGCTGACGTCGGGCAAGCTCTACACCGCGCGCCTGCCGCTGGCCGGCGGGCAGATCATCCCGGGCGTCGTGAAGCAGGTGCGGGGCTCGACCTGGCAAGGGTTCGAATCGCTGGTGGCGGCGGCGTGCTGGGACGGGGTGATGCTGCTCGGCATCGACAAGGACACCAAGTCCGCGTACCTGTATTTGGTGGGGCACGCCAACGGCGCCGCCACCTCGATCCAGATGATCCGCAAGGTGCCGGGCACCTTCGGCGACCCGATCTACTTCCACTGGCAGCTCTTCAGCGGCGAGCGCCTGGCCGGCGACTAGGACCAGGATTTAGCAAGTAGGGCCCTCGTGTCGGCCAGGAGTTGCGGGAGGACCTTGGTGCCGGCGATCACGGGCATGAAGTTCATGTCGCCGGCCCATCTCGGGACCACATGCTGGTGCAGGTGCGCGGCGATGCCTGCACCAGCGATGTCGCCCTGGTTCATGCCGATGTTGAAGCCCTGCGCCCCCGACACCGTGCGGACGGCCTGCATCGCCTGCCGGGTCAGCTCGGCCACGTCGGTGACCTCGGCGTCGCTCAGCTCGGCGTAGTCGGCAACATGCCGGTACGGCACGACCATCAGGTGACCGGGGTTGTACGGGTACAGGTTCAGGACGGCGTACGCCGCGTCGCCGCGATGCACGATCAGCGCGTCGGCGTCCGGCAGACCAGGCAATCGGCAGAACGGGCAGCCCGAGCCCGCCTCTGAGCTGGTCGGCTTGTTCTCACCCTCGATGTAGGCCATCCGGTGCGGCGTCCACAACCGCATGAACTCGTCCGGCTCCCCGACCCCGTCCTGCCGCACCAGCTCGTCGGGCTGGTACGGCGAGGTCGGGTCGTCCGGCGTCATACCTGCGCGCGCTTCTTGACGGCCTCGACGATCTCGGTCACCGCGTCGGCGATCGGCACGCCGTTCTTCTGCTCGCCGTCGCGGTACCGGAAGGACACCGAGCCGGCCGCCATGTCGTCGTCGCCGGCGATCAGCATGTACGGCACCTTGGACTTCTGCGCGTTGCGGATCTTCTTCTGCATCCGGTCGTCCGACGCGTCGATCTCGACCCGGATGCCCTGTGCCTTCAGCTGCTTGGCGACCTCGAACAGGTAGTCGACATGCCCGTCGGTGATCGGGATGCCGATGACCTGGACCGGAGCCAGCCAGGGCGGGAAGGCGCCCGCGTAGTGCTCGGTCAGCACGGCGACGAACCGCTCGATCGAGCCGAACAGCGCCCGGTGGATCATCACCGGCCGCTGCCGGGAGCCGTCCGGCGCGGTGTACTCCAGCTCGAACCGCTCGGGCAGGTTGAAGTCCAGCTGGATCGTCGACATCTGCCAGGTCCGGCCGATCGCGTCCTTGGCCTGGACGGAGATCTTCGGGCCGTAGAACGCCGCGCCGCCCGGGTCCGGGACCAGCTCGAGACCGGAGCCCTCGGCAACCTCCCGCAGCGTCTCGGTGGCCTCCTCCCAGACCTCGTCCGAGCCGACGAACTTGTCCGGGTTCTTGGTGGAGAGCTCGAGGTAGAAGTCGTCCAGGCCGTAGTCGGCGAGCAGCCCGAGCACGAACGTCAGCAGGTTGCGCAGCTCGTCGCGCATCTGCTCGCGGGTGCAGTAGATGTGCGCGTCGTCCTGGGTGAAGCCGCGGGCCCGGGTCATGCCGTGCACGACGCCGGACTTCTCCAGCCGGTAGACCGTGCCGAACTCGAACAGCCGCAGCGGCAGCTCCCGGTACGACCGGCCGCGGGCGCCGAAGATCAGGTTGTGCATCGGGCAGTTCATCGGCTTCAGGTAGTAGTCCTGGCCCTGCTTGCGGATCTGCCCGTCCGCACCGCGCTCCTCGTCCAGGTGCATGGGCGGGTACATGCCGTCGGCGTACCAGTCCAGGTGGCCGGAGGTCTCGAACAGCTGGCCCTTGGTGATGTGCGGCGAGTAGACGAACTCGTAGTCGTCCTCGACGTGGCGCTGGCGGGAGTAGTCCTCCATCACCTTCCGCAGTACGCCGCCCTTCGGGTGGAACACCGCGAGCCCCGAGCCGATCTCGTCGGGGAAGCTGAAGAGGTCGAGCTCGGTGCCGAGCTTGCGGTGGTCGCGCTTGGCGGCCTCCTCCAGCCTCGTCAGGTACGCCTTCAGCTCGTCGCGGGACTCCCACGCCGTGCCGTAGATGCGCTGGAGCTGCGGGTTCTTCTCGCTCCCCCGCCAGTACGCCGCCGCCGTGCGCATCAGCTTGAAGTTGCCGAGGTATCCGGTGGCCGGGACGTGCGGGCCGCGGCACAGGTCCTTCCACGCGACGCTGTCGTCCCGCCGGACGTTGTCGTAGATCGTCAGCTCGCCGCCGCCGACCTCGACGCTCGCACCCTCGGCCGCGTCCGCCGCGGAGCCCTTGATGCCGATCAGCTCGAGCTTGTACGGCTCGCCGGCCAGCTCGGAACGCGCGTCGTCGTCGCTGACCACCCGGCGGCTGAACCGCTGCCGCTCCTTGATGATCTGCTGCATCTTCTTCTCGAGCTTGGTCAGGTCCTCCGGGGTGAACGGCGTCTCGACGTCGAAGTCGTAGTAGAACCCGTTCTCCACCGGCGGGCCGATGCCGAGCTTGGCGTCCGGGAACAGGTCCTGCACCGCCTGCGCGAGCACATGCGCGGTCGAGTGCCGGATGATCGCGCGGCCGTCCTCGGACGCCGCCTTGACCGGCTCGATCTCGTCGCCGTCCTGGACCACCCTGGACAGGTCCCGCGGCTCACCGTTGACCCGGGCGGCGATGGCGGAGCGGTCCTGGCCGAAGATCCCGGCGAACAGCTCCCCGATCGTCGTCGTCTCGGTCACACTCCGCTCAGCCTCGCCCTCGACGCCGACCAGATGGACCTTGACTTCCGACACAGTGCACTCCTCGGTTGCGCGTCACCGGCCGATTGCCGGTCACGCCACAGATGGTATCGACATCGCGACGCCGACCCGACGGCGTATCCACAGGCCCGCCGTACCTGACGAAAGTCGGGGGTCGGGCCAGCCGTTGGTCCGATGTGCCAGGGGTGCCCGGATTCGTAGTTTCGACAGCGTGATCACCCTTGAAGGACTCACCAAGACCTACGGCGGCACCCGCGCCGTGGACTCGCTCGACCTCACCGTCGCGCCCGGCCGGGTGACCGGCTTCCTGGGCCCGAACGGCGCCGGCAAGTCGACCACGATGCGGATGATCCTCGGCCTCGACGCCCCGACCGAAGGCGTCGCGCTCGTCGACGGCCGCCCGTACGCCGATTGGCCGGCGCCGCTGACCAAGGTCGGCGCCTTGCTCGACGCCAAGGCGCTGCACCCCCGGCGGACCGCGCGGAACCACCTGATCGCGATGGCACGCAGCAACGGCATCCCCGTCAGCCGGGTCGATGCCGTGCTGTCGATCGTCGGCCTGGACCCGGTCACCCGGAAGCGGGCCGGGCAGTTCTCGCTCGGCATGGGCCAGCGCCTCGGGATCGCCGGCGCGCTGCTCGGGGATCCCGAGGTGCTGATGTTCGACGAGCCGGTGAACGGTCTCGACCCGGACGGCGTCCGCTGGGTCCGCGAGCTGATGCGTTCGCTCGCGGCCGAGGGCCGGACGGTGTTCGTCTCCAGCCACCTGATGAGCGAGATGCAGCTGACCGCCGACCAGCTCGTCGTCATCGGGCGCGGCCGGCTCATCGCCGACGCACCGGTGGCCGAGGTGATCGCCGGGTCGTCCCGCAGCACGGTCGCCGTCCGTGTCCCCGATCGGCAGGACCTCGCCGTACTGCGGGACCGGCTGGCCGGTGAGGCGGAGCGGATGGACACCGATGACAACCGGCTGATCGTGACCGGTGTATCGGCAGAGCGGATCGGCGATCTCGCGCACGAGCTCGGCGTACGTCTGCATGAGCTGCACACCGAGCGGGCGTCACTCGAGGAGGCCTACATGGAGCTCACCGCCGACAGCCTGGAGTACGGGGTGGCTTCGTGAGTGACTCGATCCTGCACTTCGCCGACGAGCTGATGTCGTCGTGGTGGATCTATCTGGCGCTGTGGGGCTTCGCCGCGTTGGACGGGTTCTTCCCGGCGATTCCGAGCGAGACGCTGGTTGTCACCGCAGGCGTGTTCGCGGCATCCACCGGCGAGCCCAACCTGTACGCCGTGATCGTGGTCGCGTCGATCGGCGCGTTCATCGGCGACCACGTCTCGTACGCCCTCGGCCGCGGCGCCGGCGGGCGGCTGCTCGACCGGGTCAAGCCCGGGACCAAGCGGCACGCGGCCGTTCAATGGGCCCGGCGCTCGCTGGAGGAGCGCGGCGGTCTGGTCCTCGTCGTCGCTCGCTACGTGCCCGGAGGCCGGACCGTGGTCACGTTGACGATGGGCTCCGTCCGCTACCCACTCCGGAGCTTCACACCGTTCGCCGCGCTCGCCGCGGCCAGCTGGGGCGCGTACTGCACATTGGTGGGCTTCATCGGCGGCAAGGCCTTCGAGGACAACCCCCTCAAGGGCGTCGTCCTCGGCATCGGCCTCGCGCTCGCCGTGACCCTCGTCGTCGAACTCGTCCGCCACCGACTCCGCAGACGCAAGCCTCAAGCTCAAGTAGAGCCTCAACTCATGGAAGCAGGAGAACGATGAACGCGGTGCGGTCGGAGTGGACGAAGCTGTGGACTGTCCGGTCCAGCTGGCTGAACATCGTCGCGGCCGTCCTGCTGACGGCGCTGCTAGGGGTGCAGTACGGCTTCAGCCTCGCCTACGACAACCTGCACCGCGCACATGCTCAGGCACAGCCGGTGGGCGAGTTCGGCAGCTCAGCGATCCTGATCGTGCAAGTCGTCGTTGCTGCCTTCGCGCTGCTGACCGTGACGTCCGAGTACGCGACCGGCAGCATCCGCTCGACCCTGCAATGGACTCCGGTGCGGCGGAACGTCGTCCTGGCGAAGGCGGTGGTGCTGGCACCGGTCCTGTTCGGCTACGGACTACTGCTGGCCGCCATCGCCTCCGTGACGGGCGGCCTGGCTGCAGGCTCGTGGGCCGAGTGGAACGCGCGCGGACTCGCAGTCGACCTGCTCTCGGTCGGCTTCTACGCGACAGTCGCCGGTCTGTTCGCCGCGGGCATTGCCTGGGTG
Organism: Kribbella sp. NPDC051586; assembly: GCF_044453965.1. Classification (NCBI taxonomy): domain Bacteria; kingdom Bacillati; phylum Actinomycetota; class Actinomycetes; order Propionibacteriales; family Kribbellaceae; genus Kribbella; species Kribbella sp. NPDC051586. The sequence goes on from NZ_JBITDF010000003.1 coordinate 1,664,439, forward strand.
GTCCGTAGTACGGCCGGCACCCTCACGGTCGCCTTCCTCCTGCTCCTGGTCGTGCCCTTGATGCTCAGCCAGAGCTCATTGCGTCCGTTGGTCTGGATCGCGGCACTACTGCCGGGTGGTGCCGGTCAGAACTACCTGACCGGTACCACCGACCCGCTCTCGCCCACCCTCAGCGCGGGTGTCCTGATCCTGTGGGCCGCGGGCGGTCTAGCGCTCGGCAGCCGCGTTCTGACGCAGCGCGACGCCTGAGAGCACCTGGGCCCGGGCCTTGGCCAGGGAATGTTCCGCCAGCGGCTTCAGATGTGCGAGCCGGTCGACCAGTCCGGTCAGCGTGAGCTCGGCCCGGATGTAGGTGAGGTTCTCCGGTCGCACGCCGAAGTTGGTGAAGTACGCGTGCAGGTACGGCTCCTGGTGGTCCCACCCGTCCCGCGGCGCCCCCGGGCCATACGCTCCCCCGGTAGCGGCGATCACGACCACCTGCGTGTCCCGCAGTACGTCGTCGGCGAAGGCGCCGGGGAAGGTGATCCGGTCGATCCACGCCTTGAGGGACGCCGGGAGCGAGTAGTTGTACAGGGGCGTGCCGATCAGCAGCACCGACGCGGCTCTGATCTCGTCGATCAGCGGCTTCGTCAGCGCCCAGGCCTCGGCCTCGGCTCGGGTCTGCACCAGTTGATCGACGTCCGCGATCGGGACCGTGCCCAGCTGCTCGGACCGCCGGCCCAGCTGGCAGTACGCCGTGTCGATCGGAGGCACCGGATCGGCTGCCAGGTCCCGGTAGCGGTAGTCACCGGTCCGCCAGCGGTCTGCGAACTGGCGGGACAGCTGCCGCGTCACCGATTCGGCGGAGCGGTTCGCACTGCAATCCAGATGAAGCACTGTGGTCACCTTCGTCATCTCGTGGTCGTCAGACTGGGTGACGGCGAGTGGCGCAGAAAGGTGACCAGTGGAGCTGACCGAGGCATTCGAAGCGGAGCGGACCAAGCTGGAGGCGGTCGCGTACCGCCTGCTGGGCTCGCACACCGAGGCCGAGGACGCGGTGCAGGAGGCTTGGATCAGGCTCGGCCGGGCCGACCACATCGACAATCTGGGCGGCTGGCTGCGCACGGTGGTGACGCGGATCTGCCTGGACATGCTCCGCGGCCGCAAGATCCGGCCGGTCGCGGATCCCGACGACCTCGATCAGACCCCGACGGTACGGCGTACCCCGGAAGAGGAGGCACTCGTCGCGGACTCGGTGAGCCGGGCGCTGCTCGTCGTACTGGACACGCTGGAGCCGGCGGAGCGGATCGCGTTCGTGCTGCACGACATGTTCGCCGTACCGTTCGCGCAGATCGCGCCGATCGTCGAGCGGAACCCGGTCACGACGAAGAAGCTGGCCAGCCGGGCGCGGCAGAAGGTCCAGGGCACGCCATCGGTGCCCAACGGCGAGTTGAGCCGGCAGCGTCGGGTGGTGTCCGCGTTCCTCGACGCAGCTCGGGCAGGTGATCTCCAGGCGATCCTCGCGGTGCTGGACCCGGACGTCGTTCGCCGCGTCGACGCCGCGGTGCTGTCGCCCGGCATGTCCGCCGAGCTACGTGGCGCGCGGGCAGTCGCCGAGGGCACAGCCGCGCTGGCTGCCCGTTCCCAGCTGGCCGAGCTCGCGCTGGTGAACGGCGAGGTCGGGGTGGTGCTCGCCCCTCAAGGCAAGCTGCTGCTCGCCCTCACCTTCACCTTTACCGGCGAGGCGGACCGGATCATGTCGTACGACGTGGTTGCCGATCCGGACCGCCTCAGCCGGTTGAGTCTTGCTGTCCTCAGCGCGGAGCGTTGAGGGCGATCGTCACCTGCTCCGACACCCGGGCCGCCAGGTCCAGCGCGGCGCGCCGGGTGGCGGGCTGCAGCGCGGAGTGGTCGAGCGGGCCCTCGGCTGCGATGTGCATGTCGGTCGGGATGTCGACGACGGCGGCGGCGCGGGACTCGAAGTACGGCCGGAGCTGCTTCTCGACCTCCTTGTTGACGTCGCCGGGGCCGTTCGACACTGCGATCACCGCGCGGCGGATGAGCCGCTGCGCCTCGGGGCCCTGGTTGTCCAGCTCCTCGAGCATCTGCACGGCGGCGGCGCAGGACAGGCTCTTCCACTTGATCGGGATGACGAGGGCGTCGGCCGCCTTCATCGCCTCGCGCCAGTTGCTGGAGCCCTCGTTGTTCCCGGTGTCGATCACGAGCACCTTGTAGAACCGGCTCAGCAAGCGGTGGATCAGGTCGAAGTCCTTCGCCTCGATCTGCGCGTACGTCGTAGTCGCCGACGTGAGTACGTCGTACTGACCGGACACCTGATGGCGCAGGTACGCCGCGACGTCGCCGAGGCGGGCGTCCGGCTGGGTCAGCATCGGCATCGCCTGCAGCATGTCCGTCACGGTCGACCGGGAGTTCGTGTCGTGGGTGCGGAGGTGCATGTTGCCGCGCAGTTCGTTGTTGTCCCACGCCACGACGCCGCCGCCACGGGCCTGGCCGAGCGCACCGGACAGCAGCAGCGTGGTCGGCGTCTTGCCGGAGCCGCCCTTCGGGTTGGCCACGACGATCGTCACCGGACGCCGGAACGCCGTCGCGGCGGTCGCCCGGGCGATCCGCTCGGACCGCTCGGAGCTGCCGGGACGCAGCTTCAGCATGCTGCGGACGCCGCGCTCGGCCGGAGCCTCCCGCGGCAACGGCAGAGCCTGGATCAGGTCGTCCGTGCGGAAGGACAGGTTCTGCGGGGGCTGAGGGGTCTGCTGGCCCGGGATGCCCTGCGGGAAGAAGTGCTGCGCCGCCGGGGACAGCGGCTGGCCGCCGTGCGTGCTCTGGGGAGCCTGACCTGGCTGCGGCTGCGGAGTGCTGCCCTGGTCCTGCCCGAAGCCGGATCCCGAGCCGTGGAAGGAGGATCCGCCGAAGACCGGGGGGTTCGGCGCGGCGCCCTGGGTCTGGTCGGGCGTGCCGCCCTCGGCCGCTGCCGGGTCGGTCTCGTCGGTTCCCTGGGACTCGACGTCGGGCTCCTCGTCGTACTCCTCCGGCTGCGTCCACGACGCTGCGGCAGAGTCGGCGACGGGCTGCGTCCAGGAGGGTGCCGGCGGCGCCGCCTGTGGCTGGGTCCACGGCGCGGGCTGGTCGACCGGCTTGTCGGCGGAAGGGGTGTCCGGCGTGGACCACGAGTCGCCGGGGTACTCCTGCGACAGCGCGTCGGGCTTCTGCTCGTCGGTGGTGTCGTCGGCAGGCTCGGCGTCGTTAGGGTCCGGCTGGGTCCAGGAGGGGGTCGGCTGCCACATTCTCCGGACCTCGGCCGCCGCCGCTTCCCGGTCCTTGTGCTGTCCGGAGTTGTGCGAGTCGGTCACGACCTGGATCCCCGATTCTGTGAGGGGGCGGGTGGCCCCTGGAGGCTGCTGGGTTGTCCGGAGGTGAGGGCCCCGGGAGGCACCACTATCCCATGACCCGGTGTCCTCACCACGTCACCACCCGGAGCGTCCGGTGGCGGTTTGCGTCACCAGTATCCCGGGCGGCCAGGGCCATGCGCGCCGCTGAGCCGAGCAGGTCAGGAGGCGACCAGTCCGGCCTCGTGGGCGACGATCGCGGCCTGGACCCGGTTCTTCACGCCCAGGCGCAGCAGAACGGCGCTGACGTAGGCCTTCACGGTCCCCTCGACGAGGTACAGCCGGGCGGCGATCTCGGCGTTCGACAGCCCCGCACCGACCAGTCCGAGCACGTCCAGCTCGCGTGGGCTCAGTACGGCGACCTGCTCCTTCGCAGCCGCTGCCCGTGCCATCGCACCGCCGCCCGATCCGGCGCTCAGCTCGGCGATCACCCGCTGCGCCACCCGGGGTGACAGGTACGCGGCGCCATCGGCCACGGCCTTCAGGCCCGCGATGAGCTCGCGGGGGTCGCCCGACTTCAGCAGGAAGCCACTGGCGCCGTCGCCGAGCGCACGGGCGATGTAGGCGTCCTCCGAGAAGGTGGTGAGGATCACGACGGCGGTCTCCGGCACGGTCCGCCGGATCTCCGCACCCGCGGCGAGTCCGTCCATCCGCGGCATCCGGATGTCCAGTACGGCGACGTCCGGCCGATGCCGGCGTACCGCTTCGACCGCCTCGACGCCGTCGGCTGCCTCGGCGACGACGTCGATCTCGTCGTCGGTGCCGAGGATCGCGCGGACACCGGCCCGCACCATCGCCTCGTCGTCGGCGAGCATCACCCTGATCATCCGTTCCCCTCCGGAGTTGGTGCGACCGACCCGCTCGCCACGACCGCTTTGGCGACCAGTGCACCGTCGGCGAAGCACAGGCGGTACACGTAGTTGCTGGTGAACGGAGCGGCCGGACGGTAGTACCTGCAACTCCAACCGGCGGGAGGGTCGTAGCCCTCGGCCGGCGCGTCGATCATCTGCATCCGCGGCAGGACCTTCGCCACGTCCGCCTCGGACTGGCCGATGGTCAGTCCGTTGTACTGCGCGGGTCGCAGGATCGCGCTATAGCCTGCGACGAGGTAGTAGCCGAGGGCAACCGCACCTACTACTACGCCGAGCAGCAGCGGTGCGGCGATCGCGGTGATCAGTCCGCGCTGGGCGCTGCGACGTACCGTGGCTCGCTCGACTGCGGCCGTCTGCGGCTCCGGTCGACCGCCGGCGCGGGGCATGGCGGCTGCTACCTCGAATCCGCCGCCAGGTCGCGGGCCGGCTGTCAGTGAGCCGCCAGCCAGGCGGACTCGCTCCCGCAGACCGTCCAGACCTCGCCCACCGGACGGTGCGGCCACTGCCCGACTGGCTCCGGTGTCCGTGACCACCACGCGTACGTCGTCGTCCTGCGAGATCACTGTGACTGTCACGGACGCGCCGGGCGCGTGCTTGCTCGCGTTGGTCAACGACTCCTGGACCACACGGTGCACTGCGCGGTCCACCATCGGCACCAGCTCGCCGTCGACCTCTTCGGTGAGCCGTACGGACAGTCCGGACGCGGCAGCGCGCTCAACCAGCGCATGCACTGTTTCGTCGTGCGGCATCGTCGGGGCGTCCTGCTCACGGAGTACGCCGACGATCTCGCCGAGCCGCTCCGTCGCAGTGGCTGCGGACTCACGCAACTCCCCCGCGGCCTGCCGATGGGCCTCGGGCAGTGACGGGTCGAGCTCGAGCGCTGCGGCGCGCAATGCGATCAGGCTGAGCTCGTGACCGACCGAATCGTGCATGTCCTCGGCGATCCGCGACCGCTCGCGCAGCCGCTCCTGGTCGATCTCCATCTGCTGTTCGCGTTCGATCCGCTCGGCCCGCTCCCAGCCGGCCGTCGCCAGCAACGCCTGCTGCGCGCGGTACCGCCCTATCAACCAGGGCAGCACGACCAGCAGGAGGGCGAGTAGGAGCATCAGGAGCCAGGTCAGAACCGCCTCGTTGGCCTGCGCGCCCCGGCGTACGGTCAGAGCGAGGATGAGCATTCCGAGCAGCGACCAGCTGCACAGCATGACGAAGTGCTTCAGCTGTGTCTCGCGCCGACCGGCCAGATAGCTCAGCAGACTGATCGCCGGTACGAGTGCGATCTGCACGCCGTTCGTCGTACCGAGGGCGAAGGCCAGGATGACGATCTCGGCCCAGGCGACCGCGGCCAAGGCCGGCAACGGCCACCTGCGTCGACCGAAGACGGCGAACGCCAGTACGGCGATGCATGCCGCGCGGAACCAGTACGGATCGTGCCGTGCGCCGCTCTCACCGAGCACCAGGAAGCTGAGCGCGGCCCACAGACCCACGTCCCACAGGCGGCGCCAGTTCATGCCGTTGACGCTACACAGTCGCACGAGGCTCGCCCTACTGCCGAAAGTCAGGTGCTGCCTCGACGATCTCGAACGGGACCAGCGAAAGGTTCGGCACCGCTTCGCCACGGAGCTGCGCGAGCAGCAGGTCGACGGCACGACGCCCCATCTCGGCCTGGTTCTGCCGCACATGCAGGTACGGCGGTCCGCCGATGGAGTCCCCCGGTGAGTCGAAACACGCGATGACCCGGTCGCCCAGCACCCGGTCGACCATCCGGGCCAGGTTGTACTCACAGGCGACGTACGCCGTCACTTCCGGCATGCGGTCGCGGAACGCGCGAATGACGTCCAGATCGCCTCGCACGCTCTCGGTGGTCGTCGAGCCGGGCAGCGTGCTGCGGAGGTCGGTCAGCTCGTACGGGCGTCCGCGGCCGGTGAACGCTGCGCGAAAGCCATCCAGGCGGTCCTCGATGGACGATGTGTTCACTGGCGGTGGCGACACGAAGGCGATGTGTTCGTGGCCCTGGTCCAGCAGGCGGGTGGTCAGCGCGCGCGCAGCAGCCACGTTGTCGGTGTGTACGGCGGCTACCGGGATGCCGGACAGGTGGCGGTCGACGAGGACCACTGGAAACCCGTCGAGGACCTGCCGGAGCAGGCTGGCGTTGTAGAAGTCACCGTGCACCGGGAAGACGATCAGGCCGTCCACAGTCGCCACCAGCGAGTCGACTGCCTTCTCCTCGTCGGTCTGGCGCCCATGGGTTCGCCGTACGACCAGGTGGGCGCCGTACTCCGCGCAGCGCTCCTCGATGGCGTTGAGCAGGTCGAGCCCGTACGCCTCGGACATGTCCGGGACGATCAGTGCGATCGAGCGGGCCTCCCGTCGCGGGGTCGCGCGGAGCGGGATGGTCAGGTCGGTGAGGTCAGGCAGTCGCCGTACGACGAAGGTGCCCTTGCCGCGGATGCGCTCCACCAGGCCTGCCTCACGCAGTACCTCCAGGGCGCGCTTGGAGGTGATCCGGCTGACCGCGAACTGGGCGGCCAGCTCCATCTCCGACGGCACCCGGTCCCCCGGCCGGAGGGCGCCGCGCCGGAGCTGCTCCAGGACGTGAGCGCAGATCCGCTCGTACAGCAGTGCCACCTGCGTGTCCCCTCGCCCGTTGTCTGGTTGACATATCCAATCATCCCGGACTGTCGGTGGGCCGTGGCAGCCTTCGGGCATGGACATCACCGGGAAGGTCGCAATAGTTACCGGAGCCGCGGTCGGCATCGGCCGCGCGATCGCCCGACGCCTCGCCGCGGCGGGCGCGTCCGTGGTGGTCGCGGACATCGACGCCGAGGGCGGTGAGCGGACGGCGGAGCTGATCGGAGCGTCGGCGCGGTTCGTCCGCGTCGACATGCGCGACGACGACGCGGTCGCCGAGCTGATCGCATGCCGGCCGCAGATCCTGGTGAACAATGCCGGCGGTGGAGCTGTCCTGAGACCGTGCTTCCCGGAGGCGTCCGTGCAGCGGTGGTCCGACTCGCTCGCTGTGAATCTGCGGGCACCGATGCTGGCCACTCAGCTCGCCCTGCCTGGCATGCGGGCTGCCGGTGGCGGCGCAGTGGTCAACGTGGGATCCACTGCTGGGTTGGGCTTCGGGCCGCACGTCTCGCCGGAGTACAGCGCGGCCAAGGCAGCGCTCATCCGGTTCACCACGACGCTGGCGCCACTGGACGGCGTGCGGGTGAACTGCGTCGTGCCGGACTGGGTGGCGACCGAGCGTGGCGTGCGTGAGCGCGAAGCGCTACCGGTGGAGGAGCACGGGGCCGACCTTGTTCCCCTCGATGCCCTGACCGACGGCGTGGTGCGTTTCGTGGAGGACGAGACGCTCGCCGGCCGGGTCCTCCTACTGAACCGCGGAGAGGCTCCCCAATTGCTGGCGGGGACCCCCTCGGACTGACAACATTCGGCCATGACCCGCCCTCCGGTGCACCCCTTCGCTGCGCGGCCCGTCGTAGGCGTCGCGTTGATCGTTGGCGTCGTGCTGACCGCCCTGTCCGGGCGTTACGGCTACCACCGCGACGAGCTCTACTTCATGGTCGCCGGCCGGCACCTGAGCTGGGGGTACATCGACCAGCCGCCGCTGACTCCGCTGATCGCCCGCATCTCCACCACGATCTTCGGCGACACCGTCATGGGCCTCAGGGTGCTGTCGACGCTGAGCAGCGTCGCGACGGTCATCGTCATCGCTCTCCTCGCCCGCGAGTTCGGCAGCGCCCGGCGCGGACAGATGCTCGCCGCGATCTGCGCCGCCGTGTCCGGCTTCGTGCTCGGGGTCGGGCACATGGTGTCCACGGCGACGTACGACCTGCTGGCCTGGATGCTGATCGGGCTGTTCGCGGTGAAGCTCCTTCGCACCGGTGACGGACGCTGGTGGCTCGCGCTCGGGCTGACGGCCGGGATCGCCTTGGAGAACAAGTACCTCGTCGTGCTGCCGGTCGGTGCGCTGCTCGTCTCGCTCCTGATCGTCGGACCGCGCAGCGTGCTGCGCTCGTGGTGGCTGCTCGCGGGCGTCGCCGTGGCCGGCGTGATCGCGCTGCCGAACGTGCTGTGGCAGTTCCAGCACGACTGGCCGCAGCTCACGGTCGCCGGCGGGATCAGCGAGGACGACGGCACCGAGAACCGCATCATGTTCATCCCGTTGCAGATCCTGCAGCTGTCTCCGTTCCTGGCGCCGATCTGGGTGGCCGGGTTCCTCCGGTTGTGGCGGCAGCTCCAGTGGGCCCGATCGGTCGCGCTCGCCTATCCCGTGTTGTGCGTGGCAGTTCTGGCCGTCGGCGGGAAGTCGTACTACGCGCTGCCGCTGCTGCTCGTCCTCGTCGCGGCCGGTTGCGAGCCGACGCTGCGATGGATCGACCGTCATCGCGTGCTGGCCGTCATCGGATTGGTGCTGACGGCATTGACCTCGGCCGTCTTCACCCTGCCGGTGCTGCCCGCGTCGGCGGTCGACTTCGTCATCCCGGTCAACAAGGAGCAAGGCGAACAGATCGGCTGGCCGGCCTTCGTCGCTTCGGTCGCCAGCGCGTGGGGGCAGATCCCGCCGGCGGAGCGGCCGACGTCGACGATCTTCACCGGCAACTACGGTGAGGCCGGCGCCCTTCGGCGGTACGGACCTTCGCACGGCCTGCCAACGGCGTACTCCGGCCACATGAGCTTCGCCGACTGGGAGCGTCCGCCGGACACCAACACCGGGCCGGTGCTGCTCGTCGAGCTCCAACGGACACCCGCCTTCGAGGCGCATTTCCAGAACTGCAAGCAGGTCGGCACTGTGGACGCGATCGTCTCGAACGACGAGGACGGGACCGCGTTGGTCCTGTGCGAGCGGCCGGCCGAGCCGTGGTCCACGCTGTGGCCGAAGCTCAGGCAGTTCTACTGATGGATCTGGTGGAAATTCCGGCCGGGCTGATCTTCCTTCGTGATGATCGTGTCGACCGACGGTGGCACGTCGACCTGCCTGCCTTCCGGCTGGGGCGCTATCCGATGACGGTGGACGACGTACCGCTCACGGGGGTCAGCTGGTACGACGCTGTTGCCCTGTGCAACCAGATGTCCGTGGACGCGGGGTTGCCTGTCGCTTATGAGATCTCGGGCTTGTCGGTCAGTTGTGACTGGGCTTCTCCGGGGTACCGGTTGCCGTCCGAGGCGGAGTGGCAGTGGGCGTGTACGGCGGGAGCCTCGGCGTACCGCTACGGGGAGCTGGACGACATCGCCTGGTATTCGGAGAACTCCGACGGGCGGGCGCATGCCGTGGGCGGGAAGGCCTGCAACACGTGGGGGTTGCACGACATGCTCGGGAACGTGTGGGAGTGGTGCTGGGATCTCTACGATCCCGCGACGTACGGGTCGTACCGGATCTTCCGCGGCGGCGGATTCGCCGACCCGGAGCGATCTATCGGGTCGACGGTCCGCCGGCGGTCCCATCCCACGTTCGCGATCGAGGATCTCGGGTTTCGCGTCGCGCAGTCGGTTACGGCTTGAACGCTGTTATGGCTTGAACGCTGTTATGGCTTGAGCGCGAGCTTGCCGATCGTGACGCCGGCTTCGAGTTCGGCGAGCACCTTCGGGCCATCTGCCAGGTCGTAGACGGTCGGACTGCCGGGCGGGTACACGCCGGCGTCGATGAGTTTGCCGAGCTCGGTCATCACATCGGCGAACAGGTCCGGGGCGTGCTTGATGAAGGTCGTCAGGTGGTGGCCGATCACGTGCACCGGGTGCTTGAAGTTCAACTCCCAGTTGCTGATCGACGACTCGCCACCCGCGGCGCCGATCACGATCACCTTCCCCGTCACCCGGCGCGCAACCTCGATGCTCCTCCGGAACGTCTCACCGCCCACGGACTCCAGTACGACATCAACGCCTCCACCGGCCAAGCGCAGTACCTCGGCCTTCAGATCGGCAGTCCGGTAGTCGATCACGTGATCCGCACCAAGCCGCCGTACAACCTCATGCTTGGGAGCGGAGACAGTCGCGATGACCGTTGCCCCGTAGTACTTGGCGATCCGCACCGCCGCCTGCCCAACGCCACCCGCAGCCGCCTGGATCAGGACTGTGTCGCCCGCAGTTAGTTGCCCCAGGTGACGGAGCGCGGCCAAGGCCGTTGCCCAGTTCAACACCAGGCCGAGCGCCTCCTCGTCCGTCCACCCATCCGGCACCGGCACCACATCCGCCATCACCATGTACTCCGCGAACGCGCCGTACCCCGTCCCCACCACGTGCTCCCCCACCACCACACCGGTCACCCCACTCCCCACGGCCACCACCTCACCCGCCGCCTCAAACCCAGCCAGGTACGGCGCCCGCGGCCCACCGTCATACGTCCCTCGCGCCTGCATCACATCCGCAAAGTTCACCCCCGCGGCCCCCACCCGCACCAACACCTCCCCGACCCCAACGGAAGGCACCTCAACCTCAACCACCCGCAGACCCCCCGGCCCACCCCACGAGACCTGCTCCAAAGCCCGCACAACCCACCACCACCTCAACTGTTAGACCAACACCGTACACATGTTTGACGCTGATCGTACAACTTGATCCACCGGCAGCACCTCAACCCAAGCCTGTGAGCCCACCGCTCAACCAACCCCAGGAGCCGAGCCAACCCTCAAACTCGCCCCAGCGCGGTAAAACCAACCGCTCACCCCAGCCCAAGCCGCCGAGCCAACCGCAGAACCCAGCCCAGCCGGTGAGCCAACCGCCCACCCCAACCCAAGCCGGTGAGCCAACCGCCCACCCCAACCCAAGCCGGTCACCCGATCGCGCAACCCAACCCAAGAAGCCGAGCGAAGCGAAGGCGCAAGGGGGTGCGGGTGGCGGAGCCCCCGCTCGCGGCAAGCGAAGCGCAGCCGCACAAATGACGAAGGCGAGCCGGCCGACGCTTTCCGTCGGCACAGCTCGCCTATCGGCTTCGTGGACGATACTGGGATCGAACCAGTGACCTCTTCCGTGTCAGGGAAGCGCGCTACCGCTGCGCCAATCGTCCAAGTAACACTCAGTTTGACCTGAGGTTCTCGAGGTGGAGACGGGATTCGAACCCGTGTACACGGCTTTGCAGGCCGTTGCCTCGCCTCTCGGCCACTCCACCACTGAG